>JBHLKP010000166.1:0-8820 GCA_048886525.1 Candidatus Hodarchaeota archaeon
CGTTTTTAGTAATATCCTTGAAGAACTCTAATAAGTATTCAAGCGATTTATCAATCATTTTATAAGCTCTCTCAAAAGGTGGATCGAAAAATGGATCAGGTACATTTTCAGAAATACCTAGAGTAAATTCTAATAGTAAAAAAGCACGATCGTGAACTGATCTGGGTAAATACTTAATATGATTTTTTTCCATTACCAAAATAAGATCAATCATTTTAAACATATCTGGATAATCAGGGTAATATCGGGGTTTAAAATCAAAAACTTCTTTCTCAGAAACACCTTTTCTTAAAAGAATTTCACAGCTTTCATAAGAGATGGAACTGTTTCGGTACTCAACTCCTCCTGATTCAACCTTAATTCTATTTTTCAAATTAGAATCGCCCTCAATCATGTGAAAAAATAGTATGTGAGCATAAGGGCTTCTGATTATATTACCAGAGCAAATAAAACTTACTGTAAATGATTCTGATGCTTGAAACTGTTTTTTTATTTTACTTTTTCTCCTTTTCAGCTCTTTATTCATTACTTTATCACTTAAAAAATCGTTTTTACACTCTTTCTAATTTACTAAAATAACTCAGCTTCAGTTAATATTTTAACTTGTTTGATTTCACTATTCACAAGGCTTTTCACCTTATTTATATGTGATAATTTGATGAATTCTCCACGAAAAGATAAACAAAAGGATGAAAAAACGAAGAAAACACAATTATTGTGCAAAAACTGTGGTAAAAAATTATTATATATTGCTAGATACTGTCCTCTATGTGGAGTAGACCTTAGCTCATTAAAATAATGAAAATCTGAAAAAAGATTAAATTTCCAATGCTTTAGGTGATTTAACCTTAATCACTTTTATAGTTATAGGACGTTTAGATTATTTGCCAACACAAATTTGGAATATCTTTTTTGACTTCCATGGGGTTTTAGCTGACGTTACTATGGTAATAAGGAGTTATCAATACTATTTGCAAAGAATTTTAAGGTCTATTGACATTCCTAAAGGGAAAGCTATTCAAATCCATGATGTTGCTTATAGAAAATGGTTAAATGGAATCAATAGAATTTCTAAAGAATATGACGAAGGATTATTAAATTCTGAAACTTTTATGCAAAAATATAATCAAATTGATAAAGATTGGGAACTAGTTATCCTAAGCTATGTGCCTTTAGAAAGGCAAAAAGAAGTTACACCGTTCTTAAAAACATCCATATTAGAATATGAAGCTTTATCAAATGGAAAATACCCCATCCTGTATCCTGAAGTGGTGTCCGTATTATCAAAATTATTTTTACTAAAGAATCTTCATATGCACATTGCCTCGTCTGCTAGCTCTCACCATGTAAAAGGAGCACTTCACTATCATAATATAGATAGATTTTTTAAGACAATAATAGGATATGATATAGTTAAAGCGCCTAAAAAAGCTAGAAAGGGAGATTATTTCAGAAATATGCTAAAAATTACTAGAGCTGATCCAAGGAAGTCAATCTTTATTGGTGATTCATTAGATGAAGCTAGTATAGCCAAAAAATGCAATATGATTTTCATCATGGTAGATAGGGAAGAAAAAAACCCAACCAGCATAACTGTTGATAATTCTAAATTTATAGTACGTGATCTAACTGAAATTATAGAATTCATAAAGAAACTAATTGCATAATGCGATTTCAATATCAAATTAAAAATCATCTTTTTTTAAAACAGGTAAAGTAACAATAAAACGGGATCCTTTTGTAAAATCACCTTCAATCCTATCTCTCAATAGAATAGTACCATCAAGTTTCTCTAGTATACTTCTAGTTAAATATAATCCCAATCCAGACCCTTTTGACCTAGAACGTGCACGAAAGAAGCGTAAGAAAATTTTATCTTTGAATTCATCTGGGACTCCTTCGCCACGATCTACGAACTCAATTATACATAATTTATTCTCTTTATCTAGACTGAGATTAATATTAATCTCCTTTATGGCACTTCTATCAGCTAATACGGCATTTTGAAGTATGTTTATCATACAATTATCTAAAATGGATGTACCTTGTACAAAAATTGGACATTTTTCCAAATTAGTTTCTATATCTATTTTTTCATCAGGAAACATTGATTTAATTGCTTCAATAGAACTTTCTATACAATTACAAACATCTATTGTGGTAAATTCTGTTTTTCCTAAATCCTTTAATGTTGAAAGCAACCGAACCTGGTCTATTATTGTTTGAACTCTCTGTAAGCTCTGTAATGCAGATTGTACAAAAAATTGGGTATCCTCATCTTCTTGATCTACTACTTCTTTTATTTCTTCTAAACAACTAAAAGCAATCATCGCCTGACTTGATATGTCGTGTGTCAATAAATCTACAAAAAATTCACGATCTTGTTGTGCTTCTTCTGCTATTTCTCGTGCTGCTTTCTCCGTAATGACTACCCCAAGTTCACGACCGAAACTTTCAATTATTTCTACTTCTTGAGATGTGAATTCCTGATTATCTATTCGGGCTAGTTGAATCACCCCAAGAACTTGTTCATGGTAAATAATGGGAGTAGACAGTAGATTTGTAATTCCAACATCTTTAACAACCTTTAACGCAGCTTCTGATATAGATAAATTGTTTATTTGATCTAATACTATTGTTTTCTTTTGAATAACGGTCTGTGCAGCCAAACCTATTGGTTCATCTGATCCATTACTCTTTGAACGTCCAGTCCTTACTCGTTGTCGTAAAACTGTTTTTACTAAATTTTGCGGAGGATCACCAGAATGGACAACTAATTCAACTTCTCCACTATGTACTAGAAGAATTGCTCCATATTTTCCTCTTATCATATTAGTAATCGTGTTGAGCACTTCTTGGAGCATTTTGAAGAATTCAAACTGGATAAAGGCTTTAGTAACAGAAACAACTGCTTCTAACTGTCGTGAAGTTTCCTTCCAGACTTTATCGTCCTCCTGATGATTCCTTGTCACTGTTATTTACCCATTGAGCCTTTTTATTTAGAAAAATAGAGTTACACTCTATTAAATTTCATAATTATTAATTTCAAATTTAAAGCTGCTCAAATACCTGATTTATAATATTTTCTTTAATCAAGTCATATGGTTTAACGGGTATTTTATCTCTTGTGTAAAGACAGTTTTATTCAGGTGTTTTTCGAATCTATTATGAAACCAAAGAATGATTCAAATTTACGCTCGTATTGGAAAATCTTATCACGATTATGCTTAAATATTTTTGTAAAAAGCGATTATTAAACTCCTATTTTTTCCTTGAGTAAAATAATTTATTTACAATTGTCCTTTTGCCATGAATTTCTTTAACGAGGCCCTCCAGTAGCTCAACGAGCCCAAATCCCGTAGAAGTTTCAGTTTCATAGATTAATTTTATTGGCACTCGAAGCTTACGACTTATATATTTCCGTAAATTACTAATTCTGGTGGTATCCCGCTTATTAGCTGCAACAACAAATGGTAAATCCCAGAAATTTCTAATTTCCTGAAGTAAATCCCTAGCTTCATTCATTCTTCCATCATCGCTGGAAACAAAAAAGATATAACCATCGGATTCTCCACTAAATTTCCACCATTGATTTTGAAAAGCCATGCCAAGATCGTATAGTTTCATTGAGGGTAAATTATCTATTGGATGTATATTCACGATATTTAATAGATTCGTAGGTGTGTAAGAATTAAATACAGCTAAGCAAGAATCTTCAGAGAAATGATTAGCGAATGTTGTTTTTCCTGAACGGTCTAATCCGAGTAATGAGATTCTTAGTTCAATTTCAGTGTCAATCGATTTTGCTATTGAATCGCAAATATCCTGAAAATCTTCATTAGAGGGGTTCGATTTGCTCAAAGTAATATCTACCCTAATTTTTTCTCCAAGATCCTCTAAAAATCTTTGTAATTTCCGAAATGAAGTATTTGGTGTTGAATAAGCTACTAATAAGAAGTCTTCCGGGGTATTGTAGAAGGAAAGAATATAATTTTCGCGAACTAACGCCTGGACATGATTCTGATGAGATTCTTCACGAACCAATTCTCCTATCAGAGGAATTAAAGCGTGAGCGAATTTATCTATGGAAACTGACACTGTCGATTGAATTTCATTGTTATTTTTATCAAAGACCTTGACTGAAAGGAGAGCCAAGTTCAAACACCTCATTTGAATATCAATGTGTATTATCTAGATAACCAGAGTAAAGCCTTTCTTATATGATAAAAGAGGTGTATCTTTAATAAGCAAACCTGAACAATCTGTCCGCAAAGCTGAAAATATTATTTTTAATCCAAACTTCCTCATCTATCTAAAATGATTTACTTAAATAGACGTGATCCTACGAAATTAGGAATTTAGTCGGAAAATTTACTATAATAACACAAAGAAAAAGAAAATATAGAGTAAAACTCAAACATGAATAAAAAAAAAAGAGTAGAGAACGGCTTCCCGATCTAACTCATTTTAACCATTGTATTGATAGTACGACTACCAATGAGTAATTGAACGTTCCTAGTACCACCTACAACTTCTGAAATCTCAGAAATGCCTTGATGATGAGGCATTTTGGTTTGGTCGGTTACTCCTGTACCACCCATAGCGTGCATCAGTTCATAACATATTTCATGGTTTAAATATGCACAATACTCTTTCATATGAGAAGCTGTAGCAACTAAAGGATTCATTGTCGCTGGTAAGTGAGCTAAATCATCCTTTTTCTCATCATATGTTTCTGCTAATTTTAGAAGTGCCATTGTTGCGATAGATAATCTAGCATGGTATTTTGCAAGAACTGACATACCCACTGCTTGATGCATAATTATTTTCGTTGTCCCTGGAGGTGTACCAAATTGCTTTCGTACCGTCGAGTAAATTGAGGCAAGCGTGAAAGCGCCCCACATATTCCCTATTGCTGCTGCAGCAATACCAATTCTTTCAGGTACGAGTCCTTCGAATAAAATTTCATATCCTTTACCATCATCACCAGTAATGTAATCACTGGGGATAAAAGATTCTTCAAAAATCGTTTTTCCAATGTACATCTTACCCACTGATGGAATTCCAAGTCGTTCAGCTTTAAAACCACGGTCCCAATCTTTATGGGAGATCCCTTGCATCATTGTACCACGAGGGTCCTCTGGATTATAAACCGCGTAAACTGCACAAAAATCAGCTTTGGGACTGTTAGTCGTATAACACTTTATACCATTTATAATTGTTCCACCATCAGCCTTTTCAGCCTTAACTGTCATGTTTACCGCGTCAGATCCCCTTTCAGGTTCGGTAATACCTATACAACCAATCTTTGTACCGTCAAGAAGTCCTTCAAGATCTTTTTGAAGAGCGCTGGGGTTCTCATTTTCTTTATAATGATGAGCTATTGGATTAATGCATAGTACAGAAGCCCCAAGGGCCATACTGAATTGAGGATTAAAAATATCCATTGTCCACTGTCGGAGAATCTCTGTTTTAAGACCAATCTTTAAATCATCCCTGTGGGGATATTCATTTGTCCTATTAACCAGTCCATGTTTTCCAGCCCAAGGAAACCATTCATACACATCCGCATTATTATGACCAGGTACTCCACCTATCTCTTCATCTTTTGCTAAACAAAGAGCTTGTAATTCTTCCATGAATGTTTTATCTTCGTCTGACAAAAGTAGCATAAGATTATTATTTAAGATATTATATTGTTTTTGTAAGCTCATTGCATTTAATATCTCATCTTCAAGTAGTTGAACCTTCATATTTGATTCCACACATTTTTATCAATATTACTGTTTAAAATCTCTAATTTTCAAAGTCTACTAGCAACTTAGTAATTAATGTACTAAATATCAACTTCCCACTTATAAGAATTAAGTGCGATATTTTAATTACAATTTATCCTGAAATTAATTTCCCCAATTTTGATTGAATTAGGTGATTTATACTGTATTAGTCCTCAAAATATAACTAAATTACAATTCTCACCTATTTCAAGAATTTCTCGCAAGATTATCTATAATTAATTGAATATTTTGGTAGTATTTACTATTCCTGCTTATTCTGCAATTTAAACTAAGAAAAAATTATCTAAGGGTTAAAAATGAATTCCCTAGAGAATATTAAAGAATTCATTAATGATACCAATATCATAAGTCTTAGATAATTCCCTTTTTAACTCCCGAAATAATTTCAAAATGAATAAAAAAGAATTTAATTCAAGGAGAAACTTTCCATTGACACAAATAAACCGTAATTGGGATCTTTCATTCATGTATAAAGGGTATAACGATCCAAAAATCGATGATGACATCATAAAGGCTGAAAAATTAATTAGTAAAGTTAATAACTTTCGAGGGCAAATAAAATCTGGAGAAATCACTACTCATCAATTACTCGATTTATTCCAGAAATGTGAAACAATCAAAAGCTTAATTGGCATTCCTCGATCCTATGGGTTCCTTTTATTTGCTCAAGATACAACGAATGAACATTTCAAATCTCTTTATAACCAAATGGAACAGAAATTTGTCGAAATTGAAAACCAATTGATCTGGATAGAATTAGAAATCAACGAAATGGCTGATGAAGTTTTAAAGAAATGCTTGAATGACCCTGTCCTATCCAATTATCACCATTTTATTAAGAAAAATCGATTAAAAAAACCTTATTTACTCACTGAAGATGTAGAGAAAGTTCTAAAACAAAAGAATCTTGTTGGCCGTGACGCATGGGAAAATTTTTATAATGAATGCACTGCATCATTTCAATTTGAACTTGAAATCAATGGTGACAAAAAAATTTTGTCACCTGGAGAATTGAGACCCCTATTTGTGGATCCAAGGCCTGAAGTTCGTGAGCAGGCGTTCAAAACCTATTACCAAAAATATGCTGACAATCAAATAATAATGAATCATTGTTTCAACAACATCTGGAAAAATCATGGTCAAAATGCTAAATTACGTAAATATCCTTCAGTTATGACTATAGCACATATACGTAATGAAACAGAAGAAGAAATTGTTCAAACAATGATAGATGTCATAAGGGAAAATTATAATCTTGTTCAAGATTACTACAAAGCTAAAGCAAAACTTTTGGGACAGGGTAATAAAATAAAGGGGTCTGATTTATATGCTCCTCTGGGTAAAGATATAAAATTTACTTGGGATGAGGCAAAAAAATTAGTATTAGAAGCTTATAGTGAATTCGATCCCGAAATTGGTAAAATGGCCAAAGAATTTTTCACACGGAGATTGATTGATTCAGAAGTAAGAAAAGGGAAAATAACGGGAGCTTTCTGTATGCCAACACACCCCAAATTAGATCCTGTTATTCATATGTCCTATACTGAAACTCCAGATAGTGTGAGTACATTAGCCCATGAAATAGGTCATGGATTGCATGAAATGTTTGCTAGTAGAAAACAAACCTACTTTAACTATAGATCTCCTACTGTAATGGCTGAAACCGCTTCTGTTTTCGGAGAAAAAATCTTAATCGATAAATTGCTGAAAATAATGACAGATGATGACGCTAAATTAAAATTAATTGCTAGCCAACTAGAAGATGCGATTGTTACAATTTCTCGTCAAACAATGTATGTACTTTGGGAAGAAGAATGTCATAAAAAGGGATCAGAACATAATTTATCAGCAAAAGAAATGTCAGATATATGGGATAAATATGTAAAAGAAGCATATGGAGATTCAGTGGATTTTCTTTCTGAACAAAGTTGGAATTGGTCAACAATTCCTCACTTTCTTGATATTCGTACCTTTTATTGCTATGCTTATTCATTCGGAATGTTATTTGTCTTAGGTCTTTACCAAAAATACCTAGAAGAAGGCCCAGATAACTTTATACCCAAATTTAAGTCAATTCTTGAAGCTGGAGGATCCCAATTTCCAGTTAACCTGGCTAAATCAGTTAATCTCGATATAACTATTCCCAACTTTTGGCAGGCTGGTTTTGATTATCTTAAAATGCTTTTGAATGAATTTCAAGAAATAGTTGAAAAGTTATCAAAGTAAACGAGAACTTTGCTAGCTATTCATCTATTTTTCCAAGAATTTTCAAGAGATAAAGAATTAGTTTGTTAATTTTTAATTTCCTGAGTATGATTACAGGGAGCTTGGTATGGAAATAATAACTATAAGGTTCTGGGTCAGTGTAACCTAATTTCAGGGCTAATTTTGCTGAATTTTTGTTTTCAGCATCCCAACGTGGTTCAATTCCATTTTCCAAAGAATATTCAATGAGATAAGAACATAGAATTGTTGCAAGGCCTTTTCGACGATATTCTTTTTTAATATAGACCTGAATTTCGAAAGTATTATCATATAGAGGATTCCCAGTTGTAGCTCCACCAATAATATTGTCGCCTTCCCGAATACAAAAACCAAATCCTTTCTCAAGAAAAACTTCTAATGATCCAAATAAGAAAAAGAATGATTCTTTCATGGTTTTATCAAATAATTGAGCATTTTGGGAGTTAATATGTTCAATAATTAAACCTTCGGGCAGCTTTTTTTTGAGTTTTTTAATTTGATTTAGATTTAACTTAGATGAAGAAAATTTCGTTCGGTCGTTCTTTTTTTCAACTAATCGAATACCCCAATAGTTTTTCAATAATTCCGCCCAATCGTCATTTGGAATAAGAATTATTTTATGATGAGGGATATAGCTGAGAATCTCCCCTGCGTCCTTGTGCTTACTGTTTCCAGCCAGAATGTAAAATGATGTGTATGATAGTAATGCAATTTGAGGTTTTTCTGGATTCTCGACATATATTTTTCCCCATCCTTCATTTAATATTGATTTAATAAT
>JBHLKP010000167.1:0-8813 GCA_048886525.1 Candidatus Hodarchaeota archaeon
GTATCTGATACTGAAGAACTAGCAAGTTTTTGAATCACTGATTTTGCATCTAAGCTAGAAAGTTCATGAATACGGTCTGAAAACCATGGTTCTAAACTTTTTGATCTTTTTTTCCTTAACCATCTGAAATTTCCATCTAAACAAATAGTGACTCCCCAATCAGTATCATTTCGTTGAATTCTGCCATGAGCTTGTTGTACTGAAACAAGAACTGCGTTTTCTAGAAATTGAGGGTATTTTCTTGATTTTTTTTGGACAATAGGATCTCCCATCATCGGAAAAGGCAATTTAGGGATGATACAGAGACGTGCTAAATCATCATCCAATGAAATTCCTTCCCAACCACTGGGTGTTACTAATACATCCCCCTTTCGATCTGAAATAAAACTTTTAATGGCTTTATCGGATTTTCCTGCTGTATGGGTGATTACATCTAGATTTCTTGTTTTGGCTAATTTTTCCATTAACCGAGCTAGTTCAAAGCTAGAAGCGAGAATTAGGCTTCTCAATCGATATTTTTTCAATGTATCAAGAAAAAGATTTGATTGGTTAGTTATTGTTTCAAAAGTATGTCTTTTTCGATCTCGCGCCGTAGAAAGTTTCTCTGCTTCTTTTAATAAAATAAATGGATGTTTTTTATTGTCAAATGAAGAAGTTTCATGAATATAACCGCAGTAATGTGTATCTAATCCCAGTAATTTGGCTAAATATTCCCCATCACCAATTGTGGCTGATAAGAATAGGTTCTTACTACCCTGAAAGAGCTTTGAGAAGATATAGGCAATATCAAAAGGTTGTAACACAAGCTTGGTATCTTGTTTCTGGCCATCACGCTGGAAAAAAAAAGATAGATCCGAAGAATCTGGATTCTTAATTAAGTCTGATAATGCGACAATCATTTCAGTGATGCGTCTCATTTCTCTTAAAATTTCAAGGTTGATACTTTGAGGGTCTTCATTAAGAATTTTCGCAATCGATGCTTCGCGGGCTGAAAGTACAATTTGTAATTTTCGTATAAAATCTACTCCGACCTCTCTTTCTATTATGAAATAATGTTTTTCACCAAGTTGGTTTTTTTCCCATTCAATGAACTGATTTAGGAGTTCTGGACTTTTAGCCAAATTTCTTATAAAATTTGCAGTAATCTCAACACGTAATAGGCTTTCTAGATTCAATAAATTATGTGCTTCATCAAAGATTCGGAAAGTGGCCTTATCTTCTCCAAGATCAACATATTTAAAGACCCACCAATTCAATATGCGAACTTGGCTCCGTCGAATTTCCCTTCTAGCTTTTAGTAAAGCACATCTTTGTCGAGATCTACAACTTTGAGCATATGTTGGGTCAAATGCGCAAGGTGAAATATTAGCCCCAGATCGTATGATTGGACAAAAGTATGAAGCTCTTCCTTTTAATAAGGCTACCGAGAATTTGTGCTTTATCGAATAGCTCTTCAAGATGTTATACCAAAAATCTTGATGAATACGATAAGGTACAAGGATATCTATCTTAACCATTGGGTTATTAATAATATAGTCACTTAGGACACAGGCTGCGAGATCAGTTTTCCCCGAACCCGTAGGCAAAGAACAAAAAAAAGAATGATAATTAGACCATTTTTTTTGGATAATGTCAAATGTTCGTAGTTGTTGAGGACGAACAGTCGGGTGAATAATGAGTTCTGAGATTCTATTCTTCATAATGATCCCTCTAGTTCAGCATTGGCCGAATCTAAAAAATGAATGACTGGAAAGTTAACCTCAAAACTTAAACCTAGCTTTCTTAATCTTTTTTGCCATTTTTTTATTCATTTTAGCTGGAGTTCTCGTACTTGGGAATAATACTCCATCACCTTTTGGAGCTCCAACTTCTATATGTTGTTTCTCTTTTTTCTTCAATCTACCTGTTTTTTTTCGCTTTGGTTGAGACAAACTTCTTTGTTTAGGTCTTGGTAGCCGTTTTCGATCACTAGGCATGATGTTGTTTTCCCTAACTATTCTTAGTTCCATTCTAATTAGAAATTAATAAACATTAATTTTTCTTGCGGAAAAGGTTAGTTATACGTCCAAGAAAGGTTTTCTCTTTTTCAAGTTCTTCAATCTGATTGGAAACACTTGAATCGCGATGATGAATGGCCTTAAGATGAGTTAACGCCTCTTTTTTTTCACCATGTTCAATATAGTACTTTGCTAGAAGTTTATTAGTATCAGGATCACTAGGATTTAATTCGCGACTTTTAAGCAGTTTATCTATCGCCTTTTCAGCTTTCCCTTGAGAAGTTAAAATCATAGCTTGATGACGAAATGCTTGAGGAAAATCAGGTTTGAGTTTGATAGCCTGATCAAATTTTTCATAAGCTCTCTCAAATTGACCTTGTTTTTCCAAGATAAAAGCAGAATTATAATGAGCCCATTCGTTTTCCTCAATTTGGTTACTGAGATCATAATATTCAATAGCTTGAAATGTATCACCTTGGAAGAAATAATAATTTCCTAAACGGATCAATAATCGTTGATCAAGAGATTCAACATTATATTCAGGATTATATCGAATCTCACTTAAATTAGACTCAAATTTTTCAATTAGAAATGAAAGCTGATCAAGTTCTTGAGGAGAAAAATCATCCAGAGACAAATCATTTTTGATTTCTTGAGTAATACCAATTCTATCAAAAGCTTGTGAAAGACTACTTTGTAGATTAAGCAATTCTTGAGGGATCCTCATGATTATTCATCTGTATGATTTTAAGTAAGGCTAAAATTCGACAAAGTGAAATTAATGGGGCGATCTAGAAGTCTTCGCTAAAAAATGTTCTCGATACCCATATTTTATTCCTTAATTATACTGTAATCGAATGAAATGACATTGGTAAAAGAATATAATGTGTCTTATTTTATCTATAATCGGAGAAACACCTTAGTTATAATTCTAAGATTTCCCACAAAACAGATTTTAAAGCGAATAATAGGATTTGTAAGACATGATTCAAGCAATAGTTTTATTATGCACCATGCCTGGAAATGAACAACAGATTAAAGAAGAACTATTAAAAATAAAGGAAGTTAAATCATGTCGTATCACCTTTGGGGAGTATGATTTGATATTAGAGGTATATACAGAAAAAATCAAATATCTAGGAACTCTCATCACCAAAAAAATACGTTCAGTTGAAGGAGTAACTAAAACTGCAACATTAATCATCGGTGACTCTCTTAATAACGCTAAATAGGAAATTAACTGATCTACTTTTAAAAAATAACTTTTTACAAGAAATATGGCTAATTGAGTGCATTATAGCTGACCTATACAGTACAGCTATATTTATTTAATGGTGAAATGAATTGATGCCAAGATAAGCTCCTGATTAGAATGAGTGCTAATAGGAACTTATAAAATTATTTTACTTTGAAAAGTCCGAATTCTGGGTGAAATGATGAACATATTGAATAAAAGCAGTTTTCTTATATTTTGTTTAGTTATCTACGTTGGATTTTGTGGACACTCCTGGAACATTAGTATTTCCGCACCTCTAACAGTCTTAAGTTCCCAAAGTTCCCAATTAGTGATTTACACATATGAAAGTTTACTTGCTGATCCACCTTATGACATTGAGGAGAATTTTTCTACAGTTTCGGGAATTTCCATAGAAGATATCCAAATATTAAGATTTGGAGACTCAAATGAAATAGTCACAAGGTTATTTACCGAAAAAGATCAACCTTCTGCAGATGTAGTAATTGGAATTGATAAGGCCTTGATTCATTTAATTGAAAATAAGAGCGAAGTCTTAGAACCGTATACTCCCGCTAACATTAGTCAAATAGATGATAATCTGATTCTTAATTTAGACCCTGAAAAATATCTAATACCTTATGATTTCGGCATAATTAGCTTCTTCTATCAGAATCAGATCATAAATTCAAGTACTCATCCTGAGTTAAGTAATTTGACGTTAGAGACTCTGTTGGAATCCGATCTTCTTTCAATGCTTCTTGTCGAAAATCCCAAATTTAGTAGTCCTGGTTTAGGATTCCTATTATGGACTATTGCAGTTTATGGAGATCCGCAAATAAATTTTGATGGATTACTTGAAGATGACTGGCGAAACTGGTGGAGAAGCGCTAGAAATGATATTACAATAACTCAATCTTGGGGTGATGCTTTTACTATTTGGTATGATCCGTCACAGGGGAAACCAATAATGATTTCTTATGGAACTTCACCTGCTTATAGTTTTTGTCAATGGGAAGATGACAGTTCATCCGCAGTTGTCACATATGAAAATAATAATCCAAATGCATGGTTGCAAATCGAAGGAATTGGATTAGTGAAAGGGGCTCCCCATAAAGAGAATGGAAAAGAGTTTATTGACTGGTTCTTAAGTACCGATTTACAAAGTGAAATCCCAGAACATCAGTGGATGTATCCTGCTAATACAGAAGTTAATGTCTCCATGTGTTTCGAACAAGCATCTATTGCTCCAGATACGGTAAATCGATTAAACGACTTGATTTCACCTGATATGTTGAAAACACATTTATCTGATTGGCAAGATGAGTGGGAACGAGTAGTTGTACAGCAAAGAATACCTGGTTTCGATGTTTCTATTGCAATATTTGGATTGTTAGTCACAACATTCACTATATTAGGTAGAAAAAAACGAAAAAGAAAGAATCCTTAAATTCATTTAACGAACCCACTAGGAAACGAGGATTTTATTCGTGAAAGATGCAACGAGTACAGTGAGTAAGGTATTAATACTAGCTTTTCCTGTTCTTTTTTCATTCTTTTTCTTTCTCCTACCAATATTTAAAATTATATTACTTGCATTCGGAATAGAACTGGAGAATAATTTCTTTTTTACGTTTTCATTCTTTATCGATGTGGCAACAGACAGTCTTATTCAATATTTTCTATACTGGGATATTCAACAGGCTCTAGTAACTACAGGGTTCTGTATTATGATTGGTTTACCAGGATCCTATATTTTTGCTCATTATAAATTCTATGGTAAAAGCTTTTTGCGTAATCTATTGACTGTTCCCTTTATTTTACCACCAATTGTAGTATTAATAGGATTTATGTCAGTATTTGGAAATGAAAGCTGGATAAATCAGGTTTGGAAAGGTTTAACTGGATCAATTTTGATAGATATCTTTAATTCTTACGAAGGAATCATTTTAGCCCATATTTTTTATAACATTCCTGTAATAATAAGACTTGTAGAGATTGGATGGAAAAATATAGATCCAGAACTCATTTCAGTAGCAAGAAGTCTCAAAGCTTCAAAAAGACAAATTTTTATGAAAATACAACTACCCCAATTATTTCCTATTCTCGCTGCAGCTTCATTGCTGGTATTTATTTATGCTTTCAACAGCTTTGCTATTGTTCTTGTTTTAGGGGGTATAAATTATCAAACACTTGAAGTAAGAATCAATATACTAGCAAAATCGCCCATTCTATTCGATATCAATAGAGCAGCGGCTTTAACTATCATCCAGCTATTCATCAACCTTCTTGTAATAATTACATATCTCTATTTCTCAAATAAATATGAAGTGCCAATTTCCGCTACTGCCCAGAAAATCGAAAAAAAATTGATATCTTTTCCAATGACAATGAAAAATACTTTAAGATTTTTTTTAGTGACAATATATTTTATATTAGTCGGAATGGTCTGCTTATTACCATTAATTGGTGTTTTTATATACTCTTTTACTTCAACTGATGGTTCTTTTACCCTCTCAAATTACGAAACAATCCTTAGTAGGAATATAAGTAGTTACATTGAATCGACTCCTCAAAATATGATTTCGATTACCATTATCATTGGAATAGGGGTTATGATTCTTGCTACAATCCTTGCAGTTCTCTTAAATCACGGTTTAAATTATGAAACAAGCTATAAAGGAACTCCGAAATTGACTTTAAGACAATCTTTGGGTGGCATTTTAATAATCCTTCCATTAGCCGTTTCTTCAATAACATTAGCCTTTTCATTGTTTAGTTTATATAGTTTAACGCCTATTTATGAAAATGTAACTACTGCAATAATTATTGCACAAACCTTAGTAGCATTCCCCTTTGCTAATCGTATTGTTGCAGCTACTAGGGCCACAATAGATCCAACTATAATCAATGTTGCCCAGAGTCTTGGAGCTTCAAGATTTAAAACATTCATAAGAATAGAACTCCCATTGATGTTACCTGGTATCATTGTTGCGGGATTATTTAGTTTTGCAATTTCAATAGGGGAATTTGGAGCCACTTACTTTTTATCACGCCCGAATTTTGCTACAATACCCGTTGGGATCTATCGAATAATAATTCGCATGCGAGTGGTAAGACCTGCAGCTGCTCTCTCCGCAATTCTTATAATCGTTACTGTCATTAGTTTCATGATTATTGAAAGATTTGGTAAATTAGAACTTCGTTTTTGAATGTTAAAGATGAATATGGCGAAAGAAAATGGCTTTTTTTGAGGTTCAGAGTGTTTTTTTCAAGTATGAAGACCAATGGATTCTCGAAGACATTTCTTTCCAAGTTGAAAAAGGTGAGCTTATAGCAATTGTTGGCCCTTCTGGGTGTGGGAAAACAACTTTGCTTAGGATCTTTGTAGGAATTTTGAATCCCCAAAAAGGAGCTGTTATCATTGAAAACAAAGATATCCTCAATCAAAGGATCGAAACACGAAATATAGGATATGTCCCTCAGAATCAAGGACTTTTTCCTCATCTAACTGTATATGATAATATCGCATTTGGACTTAAAGCTCAAAAATGGGAAAAAAGTGATATAGAACTTCGAGTGAAGGAGCTGTCTCAAATGGGAGGATTAGAAAAAATGGTATTGAGAAAGCCTCACGAACTTAGTGGAGGCCAACAACAAAGAGTTGCTCTGATGAGGGCTCTTGCTCCATCACCAAAATTATTATTATTGGATGAACCGTTGAGTAACATTGATACCCAGTTGAGAGAACAATTAGCAGTATATATACGCAATATCCAAAAAATGGCTGGTATAACGACTTTATTCGTTACTCATGACCTTAACGAAGCTAAAATGCTTGCAGATAAATTGATTGTAATAAATAAAGGAAAAATCGTTCAAATTGGCTCATCAAAAGATATTAGTCTGAAACCTGAGTCAATTGAGGTTGCTAAAACTCTTGGGCTTAAGAATTTGTACGAAGTACAATCTATCAAAGGGGATAGAGATGATAAAAACATTATTATCGAAACAGAAATAGGGATGCTAACTATTCCGAAAGAGATAGTAAAGGAGAACTGGAATGAGGCAAAGGGTGTCTATATTGATCCTGCAAGTATCAAGATATCAAATGAGAAAATACAAGGACCGAACAATTTCCAAGGAGAAATAATAGCAAATATTCCAGAACCAATGATTCATCAATCTACCCTCCTCATAAAAGTGAAAGTATCAAATAATAAAAATAATAAAAGGAGATATACCAAGCAGAAAGATCTGTCAATAATTTTACGAATTCAGATTCCAATAGCTGAATCTGATTATAAGATTCTTGAGAAAATTTGGGTAAGAATACCCCCACGTTCAATACGAATCTATGAATAGAATAAATGGTTTTAATGTAACTTTATTTCTCATTTTTGGCAAGTTTCAATGATTTAAAGTTAATATTGGCAAGTTTTAATGAACCTGCCACAGATGATATTGAGTTAGAATGATTCGAAAAGTTAAATTTAAGTCTATAAGCATGAATCGAATACCAAAGAGCTGACATAAGAGTCATTAGGTCACAAAAAATACTTAATTCAGTCTCATCTAGATCCAAGCCCCTCTGTTCGCAAAAACAATCAAGAAGTTTATTTTTCGTAATTTTTGGAATTTGATTTTGGGTAAGTAAGTACGCTAAATCAATTAATGGATTCCCTAAAGTGGAGTATTCCCAATCAATAAAGAACAGTTTTTCTTCATTCGGACTTAAAATAATATTCGAAAGAACAAGATCTCCATGCAATCGAACTATGTTCTTTGGGCTCTCATGCTCTTTTAAATGAATAAGTTGATCTTTATAATAGCGAATGAGGGTTTGGTATTGAGGTAGAGTTCGAAATTCATCAGTTTTAGACGAATGACCTAATAGTATTTTTTTGTACTCACGAAGGTACCGTGAAATCACATCAAGATAACGAAAATCTCCTGAAGTTGAATTTCGAAATTTATGGAATGATAAAATTGCTTTAATAATTCTATCTGCTAGAGAATGTACCTTTTCTAAAGAAAGATGACTCCCTGCTATCCATTCTCGGCTTATATAAAGCTTGGGAGGTTTATCATAATAATTCAATAGTCTTGGAGAATGAGGATTGTGTTCTAGCAGTTTCAGTGTTTCTTTTTCCCGAATAAATCGTTCATAAACAGGGTCATTCGATTCGTCTTGTTGTTGATATTCTTTAATTAGATAATTTTCATTGATTAGAATGTTAGTATTATTAAATCCCCCTTCTATTAAACGTACAGAAGTAATATTCTCTGGTAAAATGACAGTAGGAATCTCAGATAAGATTTCCGACCGAATTGACATCGAACATACTCCTAGGTGTATAATGGATTTTCACTAGGATCATAATAAAAAACTGTTAATACGATTACCTAACAAAGTATTAGGGATATTAATAAAAGAATAAGATAAGTGGTAATATGCAATTTGCATGCGAAATCGTTCCTTCTAACTATTTAACCCCTTTAAGGCGAATTTTGGCAAGAGAGCTGTCAAATCAGAAATATACACAGGTAGAAATCGCACGAATTCTTGCTGTATCTCAACC
>JBHLKP010000168.1:0-3172 GCA_048886525.1 Candidatus Hodarchaeota archaeon
GCCGAAGCCGGGAATCGAACCCGGACATGGCGGGCCACAACCGCCGAGACTACCGTTATCCTACATCGGCCAGATCATAATATGTTATTATGTTTTAGAATAACAGAAATAGCGTCCAAGATGCCTAATAAATAACGAAAATAAATCTTTTCTGTTTGAGATAGTGTGTATAAGTATTAATTTTGAATTATCTTGTCCTTCTAGCAGCTATATTTGCTTCGAAGCAACTTAGGAACCTCTGCAATTTATACTCTAATTGTTCTTAATTTGTAGTTGATTAAAAGTAAGTTAAAGTAAGTGTGTTGAATATACATTTTCTACGAAATTGTTAAACACATTCATTGAATGATAGGAGGATCAGAAGTTAAGAAAATGTGGGAATTTGAGTGAGTAAAGGTACGCCTGAAATCTCAGAGTTGGGCCTTATCCATGTTATTTCTGGCAATGGCAAAGGTAAGACAACTTCAGCGTTAGGATTAGCATTACGTGCAGCTGGACACGGATTTCGAACCCTAATTATTCAACTTATGAAAAAAGGATGGGATTACGGCGAATTAAAAGCTATTGATCAGATCCCTCAAATAACAATCATTCAATATGGCACTCCTGAGTTCGTAGATAAGAAAAATCCACGTAAAATCGACTTCGAAGAGGCAAAAGCAGCTTTAAATCGGGCTAAACAGGCTATATTTGATGAGGTCTGGGATATTTTGATTCTAGATGAGATTAATGTCGCAATCGATTTTGGATTAATCTTAGAGCAAGAAGTAATCGACCTCCTAAAGCGAAAACCTAAGAAGCTCGAGATTATTCTCACAGGACGATATGCAAGTGACAAGATTATCTCGCTCGCTGATTATTATAGTGAAGTCTGCGAGAAAAAACATCCTTATCAACAAAATATCGTTGCTAGAAAAGGTGTAGAATTTTGACATCGGATATAGAAAATGATAAAGAACTTTCTGTAGACCAAAAATCAGTTAAAATGAATGAAGTGAAAAGAAAAAGGAAGGAATGGGAAACCAAATATAATCAAAACATAGAAAAACATCCTGAACGTCTACAAAAGTTTATGACAACATCAAGTACTCCTATTAATCGGATATATGACATAACTGATCTTCCTAATGATTGGAACTATATCAATTATCTAGGATACCCTGGTGAATTTCCTTTCACCCGTGGTGTTCAATCAACAATGTACCGTGGAAGATTATGGACCATGCGCCAATTTGCTGGTTTTGGCGGTGCTGAAGAAACAAATGAAAGGTTTAAATTTCTTTTAAAAAGTGGAATGACTGGATTAAGTGTTGCTTTTCATCTTCCGACATTGTACGGCCGCGAATCTGATCATCCTATGTCACTTGGGGAAGTTGGGAAACTCGGGGTTGCTATTGATACTTTGAAGGATATGGAAATTCTTTTCGATGGGATTCCCTTAGATAAAGTTACTACATCAATGACCATCAACGCGCCTGCTGGAATTCTCCTAGCTATGTATATTGCGGTAGCAGAAAAACAGGGCGTTCGTCCTGATCAGATTGGAGGAACAATTCAGAATGACATTTTAAAGGAATTTATTGCTCAAAAGTCCTATATTTTCCCTCCCAAACCTTCAATGCGCATTATAATGGATATAATAGAGTATTGTTCGAAAAATGTACCTCGTTGGAATACTATATCCATCTCAGGTTACCATATTCGTGAAGCAGGTTCAACAGCTCTTCAAGAATTGGCGTTTACATTAGTAGATGGATTGGAATATGTTAGATGGGCCACTGAAGCTGGAATGGATATTGATGAGTTTGCTCCTAGGCTATCTTTCTTTTTCAATAGCCATAATGACTTTTTTGAGGAGATTGCCAAATACCGAGCTGCCCGTCGAATATGGGCTCGTCATGTTATGAAATATAATCCGAAAAATCCACGTTCACTGTGGTTACGCTTTCATACTCAAACTGCAGGCTGTTCTTTAACTGCTCAGCAGCCAAATAATAACATTATTCGAACAACCATTCAAGCTCTAGCTGCTGTTTTGGGTGGTACGCAGTCACTACATACGAACTCATTAGATGAGGCGTTAGCATTGCCTAGCGAAGAAGCTGTCGAAATTGCTCTTCGTACACAGCAGATCATTGCTCATGAAAGCGGTGTAACAAATACTATTGATCCACTTGCCGGAAGTTATTTCATTGAATCGTTAACTAATGAAATGGAAAGAAAAACAGAGGAATATTTCGAAAAAATTAACCAGCTAGGTGGTGTCATACCAGCTATCGAAAAAGGATTTTTCCAACAAGAAATAGCTAATGCAGCCTATCAGTACCAGAAAGAGATCGAAAAAAAACAACGAATAATTGTTGGGGTAAATGAATATGATAGGGGTGAAAAAATCGAAGTCCCGCTTCTTTATATTGGGGAAGACATCGGGGAACGACAAATAGCACGTCTTCATAAAACGAAGAACGAAAGAGACAATGAAGCAGTAAGAGTAGCATTAGAAAATATTCGTCAAGCAGCAGAGGGAGATGAAAACTTAATGCCACATTTCCTAGACGCGGTTAAAGCTTATGCCTCCATTGGGGAGATATGTGATGTTTTAAGAGAAGTATTTGGTGAGTGGAAAGGAGATCAATTATTTTAAGGGTTGAATTACCTAGAGATGATAAAAGTGACACGGAAGATAAGAATATTATTAGCAAAACCTGGATTAGATGGACATGATAGAGGTGTAAAGGTTGTAGCTCGTGCTTTGCGGGATGCTGGAATGGAAGTCATCTATACAGGTTTACACCAAAGTCCCGAACAAATTGTTGAAGCAGCACTCCAAGAAGATGTCGATGTAATTGGATTATCGAGCTTGAGTGGTTCACATATGGCATTATTTCCGCGGGTTATAGAACTGTTAAAGCAAAATGAGATGATCGATGATACACTTGTGGTCTGTGGTGGTATTATTCCTGATATCGATATCCCAGAATTAAACAAGATTGGAATTACAGGAATTTTTGGTCCAGGGACAGATACCGACGAGATAGTCGATTTTATTAATAAAAACTTGAAAAGACCGTTGTAATCTTATCAGGTAATTTTCCTAGCAATTATTAATCTCCACTTAAGCTGTAGTCCAGTTATTAGGTACAACCGATTTCCAGAATAAAAATTGTTTTAA
>JBHLKP010000168.1:3272-8785 GCA_048886525.1 Candidatus Hodarchaeota archaeon
AGTTACCAAAGATATTGGAGATCTAAAAAAAACTACAAACTTAGAATTCATCTCCTAATTTTGAGGATTGAATTTTCAAGATGAATAAATATTAAGAGGTAACACATACACGCGTTAAAACATCATATCGATCGTAGGCTGACAAGATGACAACTTATTTATGCCAAAAATGCCATCAGGAAATTGATCCAGCTGAATTAGAAACCTTACCTGGTATTAGATGTATTATTTGTGGGCATAGAATCCTGCTCAAAAAACGCCCACCAATAATTAAGAGATTAAAAACGGATTGAAAAAATATAAACTTCTAGAACAATTCGATAGATTTATATTTTCTTAAGAACAAAAATTGAACAGCTAAAGATATGAGGCAAATATAAAAAATTTGAGGTTAATAAGTCAAAATGGGTGAAACATGTAGAACCTGCGGCTTGCCAACTGATCTCTGTGCCTGTGTAGATTTAAGCAGGCAAGAGGAGACTTCTATCCGGATTTTTATCGAAAAACGCAAGTGGGGACGCGAGGTAACAATTATTGCTGGCTTATCCAAAGATATTGATTTGAGAAGCCTTTCGAAACGCCTGAAAAAGAAGTTAGCCACAGGTGGAACAACTAAAGATGGTCGAATTGAGCTACAAGGGAATTTTCTTCGTCTAGTTGCTCCAATCTTAATTGATGAAGGATTTCCTGAAAGTTCTATTGAGTTACGGTCCTGATTCTAGCTTTTTTCGCTATATCAGCGAATTTTCTAGAATTAAGCTAATTTTCCCAATAAGGGAAAACAGCTAAGTTTATTCGAGGTATCTACTAGTTAAACTACAATCTTCAATTGATATACCGGTAGAAAAAGAGGAGATTCTAAATTACCACTACTGCTTGAAGTAGAAATATTTTGTAACTAGATATTAATCTTGAGGTGTCTCAATTGCCTCAACGAATCGACTTCCCGAAACAACTTGATCTACGGAATGAATAGAACCATGCAAATCATTAATTGTTTTCAATATAAGCTCATAGTTCATATCTACTCCTTCAAGTACGACCTTTAAATTCTCTGTTTTTGCATCTACTTCAACTAAGGTACAATTGACAGCAGCTACTCCCTCAACTTGTTCTAAAGCAATTGCGAAAGCAACAATAGATGGATCATGAAGTTTTAACACATCTAATACTAATCGTCTCACTCCACTGCCTTTTCGAGTTCTTTTTTTGTCTGATGAGTCGGTCATTTCTAATAGGATCCCCGAAAAAATGGTCTTACTAAGTTATCTTATGATTTTCCAATGTTAAACCGCTCATAAAGAAGATTTTTAAAACTTTAGCAGAAAGACCTAGTTGGTAATCATTAGATGTCTAATCTTGAGAATTTTTTATCAGATGATAAGGGGAAAAAATCAACTGTTCGTGAAAAAAAGGAAATTGTAGCTCCTAAAATTGTTGAGAGAAGAAAAAAAGCTTTATCACTTGAAGAACTTAGCAAAGAGGAGCTTTTACGTCTTTTAGACCCTCTTATGGCACGAATACCTGGGTTTGTTTCAAATATGGCTTGGACACGGCAGAAAATCATTCCCCAGAATCCAAATATTCGACCTGAGGAATTGGCAAAACAACTACAGATTCCATTACTTGAAGCTTATGTGATATTAACACAATTAAAGTCAGATTCGGTTTAAATTTAGCTAAGATTTATCTATTCTTCTTCTAAGTTTTCTTCTATCTTTGTTTTCACCTCGACTGGTACTTTTTCTACTTTTGAGGGTTCTTTAATTGGTTCTATTTTTTCTGTTATTTCATCTATCCCTGTACTTGTTTCAACTGGTAGATCTTCTACTGCTTTAGGTTGTTTTACTGCTTTTTCTTCTATTGGGATGATTTCTTCTGGTGTTGTGTCGATTTTGGGACTCGGTTCCATTGGTTGTTCTTCTATTATTTTAGGTAGTTCAACTGCTTTTTCTTCGATTGGGATGATTTCTTCTGGTGTTGTATCGATTTTAGGGCTCGGTTCCATTGCTTGTTTTTCTACTACTTTAGGTTCTTGAAACATTATATCAGCGATTTCTTGATATGATCGAAGTTTGTTTAGAGCTTCTTGACAATTATTTACTAGAGGTTGATTATTTAATTCTCCCGCTTTTTCTTTCGCTTCTTTCAACATTATTTGTGCTTCATTAAAATGAGTTGGCGCTATTTCAAGCATTTTATCGTATTCTATAACGGCTTGACAAAATAACTGCATTGCTTGGAAATATTTTATTTGAGGTTCAAAATTTTGACGTAAGGCATCACTAGGTATTTTTTGGAGAACCATTTGCAATGTTTGGTTTGCTTGAGAAAATTTAACTGATGCTTGTTCATTTGCATCATTGATCATCAAGCTTTTAGCAAATGCTTCATAGTAGGAGGAAATCTGGATTTGTTCTTGGAGTTCATATTCAATATTTGGCTGTATATGCTTTAAAGAACGATAAATCTGGGCTGATTTCTGATAACTTATTTTTGCCGCTTTAAATCGCTCTGCTTCAGTTTCTAATACTCCTTTATTAAAAAATGTTTCAGCTTGATTCTCAAGTTTTGATAAAATTAATGAGAAAGTATCATTACGAATTTCCTCTAATAAAGTATTTAAACCAAGCTGTCCAAGAAATTTTGCTTTTTTTAGATTCTTATAGGCTTCATAAAGCTCTTTCCGATTACCAGAATTCTTCCCTCGTAATAGATAGAGAAACCCCGTTGCTAGAAAAATATTACCTAGAGAGTCAAAATAGTGGTCATAATCATTATTACTCTGTTCAAATTCTAATTCACTGTTATATCGATTAATAGTCTCAACAAAAAGTAGATCCGCATCAACGATGTTATTTTGAGCTTTTGCTATTTTTGCTTTTGAATCATGAATTCTTGCGTCTATTCGCAGAAGCAATCGATCGATATCATACTGCCAACGAGAATATAAATCAGGAAATTCAACTATTGTCTCTCCAATTGCTGTTGTTAATTTCTGGTAAGATTTTAATGCTTTTTTTACCTTTTTTTTGCGAAACATGAATTCTGCGTTGAAAAAAAGTCGCAATTGTTGCAGAATATTAAGATAAAAACTCTTGTTAGGAACCTCATTTAATTCAAATTCTTCACCCAAATTGTCACAATGATTGATTGCATCAACAGTTTCATCAACCGAAAGAAAATATCTTGCTGCTAATATTTCTTCGAGTTTATCAATGACATTCTCACTAGACACTAGTTAACCCTCTGGAAAAACTAAATGGCCAAATTAACTGATCATTCTCTTTCTTAAGTTAGAAATTTACACATTTAATAGGAATTAATAACTAATATATGCTGCTACAATAAAAATCTTCTCACATTTATTTACCAAATTATTACATTTTCTGAAGTAATCGATTATATTCAACTTGTGTCATCAATTAATGAAAAATATTTTCATATAATAATTTTTCTCCGTCTTACTGTTCAGATGCAGAGATAGGAACGAAATTTGGTGAATAAAGTGACAGATTGGACTTCAGAAGAGGGAATCACCCATGAGGAGAAAATTTATTATTACCGAAAAGCTGGCCAGATTGGATACGAAGTATTAAAAGCAGTGAAAGAAAGGATCAAACCAGGTACCCCTATAATCGATATATGTGAAGCAGCTGAAAAAATGATCATAGAAAAAGGTGCTGAAGGTTTTGGATTTCCCACAAATGTGTCGATTGATAATATTGCCGCTCATTATACAAGTCCTCATGGGGATGAGAGCGTGATACCTGATACAGGTAGTATTAAACTAGATATTGGAGTTCATGTTAATGGTTACATTGCTGATACAGCAACAACGATTAGTCTGTCTCCAGAATTTAAAAAATTAAAAACAGCGGCAGAAGAGGGATTTAAAGCTGGAATGGAAATCATTCAAATTGGTACATTACCTTCAGTGATAGGAAAAAATATTGAAGAAGCAATAACTAGCTATGGGTATCTTCCAATAAGAGAGTTGTCAGGACACAAGCTAGGACGGTATGAATTACACGGTGATAAACGTCTACCCAACATTGGAGTACCATACGACCCTGCAGAAGCATCTTTGCAAGCTGGCGAGGCTTATGCGTTGGAGACTTTTGCTTCAGATGGAACTGGAAGTGTTCATGAGGTAACTGGAAATAAATATATCTATATGCTTCTCCCCCGGCGTGTTGCTTTACGTAATCCAGTATCAAGAAAAATTTACTCAACAGCTTATAAGAATTATAAATCATTACCATTTGCAGAACGATGGTTATCTACTTATGAAAATTTTAATCGGTCACGTGTACGCTTCGCGTTACGGGAATTGATGAATGCTGGGGGAATTGTTGCTTATCCACCGCTAGCGGATGAGAAAGGAAGTTATGTTGCCCAATATGAGCATACATTCATCATTACTGAAAAAGACGGAGTTATTGTTACCACCCAACCACCGTTCGATTTTGAACTGCCCGAAAGTCTTCAAGAAAAGATAGATGATGACAGGGAGAAAAATCAGAAGAATGATAAAGAATAATATAAAAATCCCGACACTTTCTTTTATTCTACTTTTTTTCTACATTTTAATCTATATGTAGTAGCATTTCTAGAGAATTAGTATAATATTGATTTAAGTTGATTTTATATTCTCATAAACCATGTAATTCACAATACTAATAATTGGCTACTAATGTAATAAAACTGAATGAAATAGAATATAGAATTTGATAATGGATTCATGTCTCAGTAACAAAGGGGACAGTATAGAATTGACTGCTAAACCTAATTTAAAGAAAATTTTGATTACTCTTCGCAAAAAAGGGCTCATAAACGAGAAAATTTTCATTCAAACCATTGATGGGATGAAAATTCCATCAAAAAAATTTCAAGATGAGTTCGTTCCATTAATTGATATGATTGGTTTATTGGATAAAGATTCTAAGTTGCAAGAAATAAATAATTCTCTAAATACGATCGATTTAAAGATAAAAAATGCTGTTAAGGAATGGGAGGAAGGAAAACTATCCAAAGATACGACTAAGAGAATATTAACAGAATTAGTAGGGCAGCAGAAAAAGCTAGTTCGAGAACACCAAATTCTCCAAAGTCAAATATCCTTTAAAATTTCACGATTGAAAGATTTGAACAAATCTCAATTTTTGGATATTGAGGGTTTCACTTCTTCTCTTATAGAGTCCTCTGATAACGAAGATATGGTTAATCTGGGTATAAACTTCAATAATTTTTGGTTAAACTATTTGAAAGAAAGTCAAAGCCGTGATATCACCTTACACCAGCATCTGAAATTAGATGAAATAGAAGCTGATATAGTTAATTCCATAATGACCCCAATAATTGAAGAAAATCCAGTTATATTCGATTTAGAAGAAGTCGTTAAACCTCCTGATTATGAATCACCATTATTAATTGCTCACAATAATAATTCTAAGAAGACTACCGATGTAAGCCAAACGCCTCCCTTGAAACCTACTTCAGAAAAACAGTTT
>JBHLKP010000169.1:0-8700 GCA_048886525.1 Candidatus Hodarchaeota archaeon
TTAGCATGGGGGTGAGTCATCATACCTAACATAGATTTGGTTAAAAAAGTATATTCCAGACCAACGGTTCCCTTGTTTATTCCAAATTGCTTGAAAAAATCAGCTATGGAGTGAATCATCCCTATTTCATCCTCAAAGGTAGCAAGATAATCAAAGCGTGCTAAATCTCTCACATCTTCTTCATCAGTTTGTGGTACTCCAATTGCCACTTGAGAATCTGCAGTAATCATCGTGTAAGCACACAATCGACCGTCACCAGTCAAGTAATACATATTAGAAGGCTTGGTTAGTAATAAAATGTCAAAATCCTCTGCAATCATGAATTGATTGCTTTTTTTTATTCGGTTTTCATATACCTGCTTACTTATCCTAGTTTTCATCTTAAATACACCACTTGCTATAATTTTTTTGGCCTTTTCATCAGGTTATGAATCATTTAACAAATTCACTTAATCAAACCCTGTTCTTTGTGTTTGGTCACGATAGTATTTATCAGCATATCAATTTTCTTGTAATCTTCATTACTTGGTTTACCTTTGATCACGACAGGTTCTAGTAATTCGACCTTGAGATTAGGTAGCAGGGCCACTAACTGATCCGTGAGTTTTCCTTTCCAACCGTAGGAACCAACAACAGTAGCAAATTTTGCTTTTGGCCTTATTAAGTTAGCAAGATAAGCTGCATAAACAGCTGCAGGATGGGCGCCTGTAAGAACAGTTGGAGAGCCAATAACAATCGTAGCAGCATCAACCAGTGCCATTGCCAGTTCACCTATGTCAGTAGCCGTCAACATGAATGGTTTCACGACTATTCCCTTATTGATAAGTCCTTCCGCGAGATGGTTGACCAGTTGCTCAGTGCTTCCGTACATCGAAACATAAGGGATTACGACTTCATTTTTTGGGGTATCAGAGACCCAATCTTTGTAGGCATCGATGATGAATTGAGGGTCATTGTAGATCACTCCATGACTGGTAGCCACAAGTTCAAGATCCATATTACCAATAATTTGCAAGTGTTTTGCGATTATATTCCTGAATGGCATCATGATTTCCGCGTAGTACCGTTTTGCTGCATTATAAACCCGTGCATCATTAGCAGAATAAACTTCGCTAGAAGCAATGTGATTTCCCAAGAAATCACATGTGAAAAGCACTTTCTCTTCTGGTAGATGGGTAAACATGGTTTCTGGCCAGTGAACCCAAGGAGCGATGATAAACTTCATTGTAAAATTCCCTAGCTCTATCGTGCTATTACTGGTCACCGTGTGAAAACTTTCAGCAGGAATGTGAAGAAGATTAATCAAGATATCTTTACATTTTTCAGTACATACAACTTTTGCATCAGGATACATTTCTAATACAGCAGGAATGGCTCCTGAATGATCAGGCTCAGCATGGTTGGCAACAATATAATCGAGGCTATTTAAGGCTAATTTCTGTAAATCTTTTACAAAAGGTTCGATTTTCCGGATATCCGAAGAATCGATTAACGTTATACCATCCGTTCCTTGTATTACATAAGCATTATAGCTCGTTCCATCAGGTAACGGGATAAGTTCATCAAATAAACGTCTTTCCCAATCTAGTGTCCTTAACATGTGAATTCCAGGTTTTAATTCTACCAGCATTTCTTGCACCTTCTAAATTTCAATTTAATTAGTTTCAAAGAATAATCCAGAGGGAGTGTCATATAATATTTGGTTTATTATAAATATATGATTATCTTCATAATTGTCAATTGGGAGTAAAATTGGAAATCTTATGTCATACGATCAAAACTAAAAGCCGTTCAGTTCTTTCTATTGCGGTAATAATTTCTTTACTTCTGAGTACACTACCAATGGAAATCTTGTTTCAGTTCTCTAACGAGAATTCTAACAACAATATAGCTATTCAAAGAGAAAGAAATGTTGAAAAGACCTTAAATCGACCTAGATTGATGAAAATCAAGACAAATGTTACTAGTAACATCTTTGTTTCAATTCCTATTTTAGATGAAAATATGCAAAGTAATAGATCAAAACTAGCGATTAACAGTAAATCAGGATCAACTAGTGGAAATATTAGTATTAAAGACTCATATATTTGGACTGGAACGGAAACAATCAATACCTCTAATGCTATTGATCCACTAACTGGTCTTCCTACAAATTACAATGATTCTGTAACAATTTCCCATTCAAGTGATTGGATTTGCCAGAACGGATGGTTTAATATTTCCAACATAATAGCAGAAAAAGATTATCGGCTAATAGAAGATTATGAATATGACCGTGGTTCTGTGAATTCAAAAGCAACTGAAGATGCTTTTTATGAGATCGCTATGTCATTTTCGATTTCAGAAGATTTTGCCAATTTAACCAAAATTTTTACCTATACATCTGAACTAGCAAATCCTTCAGGATTGATATATATTGTCAATTCCACGTTAGGAGAACCTGATGATACAAAGATTCTATCATCAAAACTCTCATTATTTCCAACGAATAATCCTCAATGGAATGAATATGAATTCAATGAACCTATTCTCCTCAAAGGAGGAATAAAATATTTTATCGTCATGAATTCTACAAGTACAAATAAAATTTGGGAGTGGTACTACCAAAATGACACACTGGACGACGGAGTAGATGAAGGTGATGTCTACTACAAAAAAGCTTCGCATACGCAGAATAACTGGACGTTTTGGGATGATGTAGATCTTCCTCTTATAATAGAAGTTCTTCCAATGGAATATAATGGATCTACCTATCAAACTAAGAAATATTATAATTTAGGAGAATTATCTTTATCTTATAATACTTCTGTAGATAACACGACACTCTCCTCCCCTGTTTGGTTTGAATGGAACGACACTGAAAATCATATATTCAACTCAAATATCTCCCTATCTTTCACTCTTGATTTTATAGCAAATTATACATATTCCTCCAATCCAATAAATTGCACAATTAATTATATCGTCGATAATGGAACCAGCTGTAAATGGAGTGCTATCTTTTCGACTATAAGTCTTAATAAAACTTACTCTGTTCGTAATCGTACCATAACCATTCAAAATCTCAATGTAGATTGGAATGGATCAGCCATTTTTCATAATGGATCTTACGTATATAATTTAACGAACTCAGGAGGGCTAAATGGTTCTATAACTTATGTTAATAGCTCTAGTGTAATGTTTATTAACTCATCAAGTCTTTCAGACGCAAAAGAATGGAATATTAGTTTTGAGGCACCAAATTACATTTTAAATTTTAATTGGATGCTGAATACCTATCCAGTAACCTCCGCTAATGTTACGGATACCTTAACACCAAATATTTATTTTGACTCAAGGGGAGTAGGAGGTAAAAATCTTTCTGTGTTTATTGAGACTGGTCTAGGTTTACAGATTTATAATAATACAAACAGAAATATAACAGAGATTATACTAGATGATTGGAATATTTATCAATCGACATTATCTTTACCAGAAGCGAATGGAACATATTATAGTGCCGCTTTTTGGATTAATGGTACATCTAATCAAATAGGATTCTTTACAAGGGATATTAATGTTTTTATTAATACAACATTAATTGTAGAAGCTCCATCAGAGATTCTAATCAATAATCTTCTTAATATTACAGTAAAATTCAATACCACGCATAATTTTACTGCAATTAATGGAGCGAATGTGACTGGAAAACCTTCATGGGGGTCTCAAAAGTCAGAGAAATTTACCCAAATAGCATCTTATGGCCCTTATAATCTTTCTCTTGATATCAATGACTCCCAACAAAACACAGGTGATCTTATTTCAATTACAATCACCTGTCAACTTGCTTGGTATGTAAATCGGTCTACCATAATTAATATAAAGGTTGTTGATAACGCTTCACTTAATATAAGTAATTCGACCTTTAAACTACAATGGAGGGAAAATACAACTCTTATAATGTACTATAACGATTCTTTGGGTACTCCAATCCCTGATGCTGAAATATCCGTTGCTGGAGATTCAGAAAACGTTTCATATAATAGTGGTGCTTATTTTTATACATTGTATTCAACGAAATTTCCAGGAGTAGGATTTTACCCAGATAATCTGATTCTCGCAACGCATCCAAATTATATAACGAGTCAAGTTAATTTTTCTGTTACAATTACTCCTGGAAATACTAGTATAGACACCTGGAGTAACGGCCAATTCATTATGAATAATACACCAGGATATACTCAAATTTATGCAAGTAATTCTCTAGACAATGTGTCAATCAACCTCCGTTATTATTCTATAGTAATGAATGAGACATTAAGCTCTTCATCTCCAACTGTTGCATCATTATTACCTTATTATACCCCATTTGAAGAACTAAATAAAACTTGGACGGTAATATTCAATCCGAACCAAACTGGGACTTTTATAATTAACATTACTTTCTCTCTTACCAATTATAATACTAGTGTATTCTGTTTTCATCTTTCTGTGAAAAAAGGAGATACAACAATTTATAGCGATCTTTCAACCCCAGAGAATGTCTATTATAATGAAGAGAGGGACTTCTTTTTAATTTACAATAATATTGAACATAATGAAAATATTACTGGACTTACTAATATATCAGGAATTACAATTGATAACACATCCAAAGTTCTTTACCTAAACTCCACAGGAGATTTTTACTGGTTTAAATTCGCACCTTATCCTCTAGCATTAGGTATCCATGTAATTAATATCACTTTTGATCATATTTATTATAATAAAAGTTCTATTAACCTTACTTTTAATGTGATACTACGACCGACTGGTATCGAAGGAGCTGACGCGTTAAATGGAACAAGTTTAACTAATGGTACGAGTTCATACACTAGATATTATTCACCAAGTTCATTTGATAATTTTTCAATCTCACTTCGTTATTACGATGTCCTTACGGATCAAACATTGATTGTTCTTGAAGATAATATTTATATCTCAGCAGATTTATCGATTCACGCTAATTATACAATAGATGCATCAAATAACTGGATATTTATACTAGACGGCTCACTCTTAGGTACATATCAAATTAAAATCACATTTACTCTTGAAAACTATAGAAATTCAACCTTTATTGTTTCACTAATATTAAAAGAAACCAATTCTTCAATTGGAAATCAATCAGTAAACCCCAGTCTATATCCACTTGAAATCACTAACAGCAGTGACTTTTACTTTTGGGTTACATGGATTAGCGATTATAATGAACCAATTATTGATTCTAATGTCGAAATTAATAACCCGCTCTTTGTAGTTCTAAATTCAACAGACGAAGTCACTGGTAATCATACTTTTAAATTTACACCAACCATAACTGGATCCATTAATATCACTTTAACTTTTGAAACTATTAATTATACCGCTACAATCTTTAATATCAATATAACTAGTATAGAGGCTACAAGTGCCTCCATTAATACAACAACATTAATCTTGGAATGGAGAAAAAACACAACAATACAAATTTGGTACAATAATTCTGCTGGGACACCGATACCTGGAGCTAGTGTTATTATTAACTCAGATTATCAGAACCCAGCCTTATTTGATGTAGTTTCAGAGGCTTATTATTACAAACTAAACTCGACTAAATACTTAACAATTGGGAATTATTCGAGTATTCAAATAATTGCTTCTTGTCTTTTCCACAGGAATCAGACAATATTCTTTGATCTTATTATTTTGCCAGGAAACACATCTATTAGTTGTTTTTCGTACAGTACAGAAGTTCATAATGACACTAGTGTTATAGAACAACAATTTGCAGAGAGTTCAGCTGATGAATTTAATATCACTCTTTCTTATTACCATATTTTAACTACTTATGTCTTAGATGTAGGAACTCCCTTAATTGAATCTCTAATTCCTTTTTCAACCTTTAAAATTAATAAAAATTGGACACTCGCGTTAAATCCAATTACAACTGGTAGCTTTATTATTAACATAACGTTTTCCTTAACGAATTACGAGAGTAGTAAATTTATTCTTCATTTAAACGTTAAAAAAGCAGCCACGACAATATATACCGAAGTTGTAAATGGAACTAACGTTTTTTATAATGAAAGTTTTGATTTTTCATTACTTTATATTAATTCAAACTACAATGAAAATATTACTGGGCTTATAGAAGATGTAGGGATCATTATAGATAATAAAACTAAGGTTGAGTTCTTATATTATTCAGGCAATTCTACAATATTTCGATTTTCTCCTACTCCGTTATCAGTAGCAAGTTATGAAATTACAATAACTCTAGAAGACACTAAATTATACAACGCTAGCTCAATTACGATTTTATTTAATGTAATACCACGGCTGACCAATATAACAAGTTCTGATGCTCTAGATGGCTCAATTCTTGAGAATAACTCAAAAATATTTTATCGCAATTTTTCACCCAGTTCTTTCGATAATTTTAGTATATGGCTTCGATATTATGATCTCTTTACTGATCAAACACTGATTGTTCCAACAATCTCTTTAATCGAAACAGATAGCTCTATTAATGTTAACACACCAATAAGAGATGATTTGAGTTATAATTGGTCTCTTACATTTGATGCTTCAATTATTGGGACTTATACGATTGTAATAACCTTTAGTTTGGATAATTATGCTACCTGTAAGTTCATAGTTTTTTATACAATAGAGAAAGCGGATACAAAGATATCCAAATCCTCAATAAGTCCTAGTCCTTCCCAAAATAATGTAACGTCAAATAGTATATTTGAATTTTGGATAGAATGGCAAAATGAGTATAATGAATGTATAAATGATTCAGATGGTGTAATGATAAATAGTTCTGATATTTTCCTAATTAATACGGACCCTATTAACGGTAATCATACATTTCAGTTCATAAAAACTGAGGTAGGAAATTATATTTACAATTTAACTTTTGAAACAGAGAATTACTCGAAAATTAGTTTTATTGTTCGATTCAACGTAATCCCCAAGTTAATGGTATTGGATAGTTCATTATCATCTCACAATACAGGTACGATTGTATCAACGCTGATGTATGGTGATATTTATCATCTAGTGATCTTTCTCAACGACAGTGAAACTGGTTTACCTATCACAGCAAATCCAGTCCTTCCATTACCGTTAAATATTACATTTAATGGTGCTAGCACAGGAAATCACTCGTTTTATTATGAAGCGTTCGAAATTGGAATTTTTTCTTCTCTAAACATTACTTTTAGCCTGAATAACTATTTTAATTACAGTTATACAATTTCATTTATTGTTGGCAAAAGAAAATTCATCTTAGACCCTAATTTCTCTACTTTACACAATGCTTCTGCTCCAGTTCAAGTTAAATATAATAATACTTATCATTTTAACATATTTCTAAGAGATCAAAAAACGCAGAGCCCAGTAAACGCCTCATTAATAATAGTACACGAAAATATAACAGAGTATCCTATAATTTTTAGCGGGAATCACTCATTTAGTTATTTTGCGGGAGTTATAGGACAACAACTAAATCTGAGTATTGTTTTTGTCAAATCTAATTATTTTAATCTCACTTATCTTATCAGTTTCAATGTTTTTTCAAGAACAATGATTTTTGATTCAGTTTTATCAACTCATACTACTCCTGCAGCTGTTAATTTACAATATGGTGACACTTATTTCTTTAAAATTTATATTAAAGACAATGAAACAGGATTACCATTGATTATAACAAATCCTACTGAAAATAGTGAAAACCTGCAACTTGTAAATACCTCAAATGAATTCCACTGGTTTAGATTTCAAGCATGGGAGTTGCAACCTGATATTGTTAACATTTTGTTTTCATTAAATAATTATAATAGTTTGTTTTATCAAATAACCTTTTTTATAACTGAGGCAAATTCTGAAATTATTGTTCAATCACTAAGTATTTCAACAACTTATTCTATAAACAAAGAATTCTATTTGATCTGGCAAAGTATTCCAAATCCTTCATTAAATACCAGTAAGGTTCTGTTCATCAATAGTAGTGGTTTAGAAATCCAATTCTCTTCTTCAGAATGGACTGAAAACATAATCTTCCAAAATTGCATTAATGGTAATTATTCTTTCTTTATTCTTGCAAATAAAGTTGGAACCTTTACTGTTGTACTTAACTTTAACGCAGAAGGATTCAAAAATGCATCAATACAAATAGAGATACTCATTCTCCTGGGGATGACCAATTTTAGTTTTACTGCTCCAGCAAATAGCAGTTATGTGGATGAACCTTTTTACTTTACAGAATCTCGTAATGTTACTATTGAATGGATAGAAACTGTAAATGGTAATAGTTTAGTTGATACCGAACCAGAATACAAAGGAAATGGAACTGAGTTTCTAACATTTGTAGATTGGTTTCCTAATGGAACTCATATTTTTAATATCAGAGCTGACAAAATTGGATTGTTTCAAGCCCAAATCATATTTAATATAACGAACTATCAGGTTTCACTATATTTTCTGACTATAAACGTTTGTATTATGGGAACTATAAAACCTACTATTGAATATCCATACGACCTAATCGTAGGAGAAGAGCTGTCTATCTCAGTAGAAGGATGGCGTACTATCAAACAAAATATAGTCCCAATATCTGTATCGAATCTAGAACAGCAAATAAAGCTCTTTAACGGAAGCCAACTAATTCCTTATTCCATAAAGGAGTTTATAGAA
>JBHLKP010000170.1:0-8636 GCA_048886525.1 Candidatus Hodarchaeota archaeon
CTTAGTTAAATGAGTACTTAATCTAGCGTTTATTTCTTGGAGGGTTGAATTTAATAGTGTTAATCCTCTAAATGCGAGATATAATTCAATATAACCTAAATATGAACATATACGGTCTTCTTCTGACTTGATTCCTAGTTTTTTAGAGTCAATCCTACGAAAAATTGCCGTAATTTCTAATAACCATCGTTTTGGGAAAAATTCAGATAAAAGTGCTGCAATTCTGTTATTAGCTTTGTAACTTTCATCAAATTTGGTTTCTTCATGTTTTATCCGATTATGTAGTAGTGTGATTCTTTCATATTTCCTCTCTTTCTTTTTACTTCTCATAAGTGAGCCTATGAACCATATATCAAATTGCTCATCTGAACTATATTCATCAATTGAAGGTTGTTTCATCTCTAATGAATGTCTAAAGAGTTTGATAGGGGAAACCAACAGATTTTCACTCCAGTTTTATTAAGTTTATAATCTCCCAAATTATTTATAAAGTTTGTTATCTTTATATAATCCTTATAAATAAAAAATTATTCATTTGTTGATATCTATTAAAGACCATCCTTTGCAGCAAATTCTTTTTTTCCCAATTATTCTTTCTTCTATGTTCTCTAACTGAAAAATTTTCCCAATATATTTTTTCAAAGTTTTTTCAATGTCCTCAGGTTGAAAGTTCATCAGTCTATTTGATCGGTCTAGTTCTCCATACAATATAGGGTCAATAGAGTTTTGTATGAACGTATAATGAACTGGTTTACCTTGTTCAATGATTATCTGTTTAGCGATGTTTACGATTAGTTCTTCGAGTTGAATCTTATCGATAAGTCCATATTCATTTAACTTCTTCTCTTTAGTTTTTTTAAAACGAAAGAAGTAATCTCCTTCTAGTGAACCAAAAGGTTGTAATAAACTCTTAGCAGAAGGTCTTGGCGGAGGTTGATAAATTATTTTTTCTAGTTTGAACCCACTCATAATTACAGACCTGTAAAGAATGTTTCTATACTTCAAACTTGGATTATGGAAGGTAATTGTGCAATATCCCCCTGGTTTTAATACTCTGAATATATTTTTGAACGCTAGTGATAACATTCGTTCGTAATCATCATCATCTTTATGTTGTCTATGGTTTTTGATAATTTCATTTTGCGCAACTATCTCAAAATTATCCATTAGTTTCAACCAAGCTCCCCACATGAAGAGTAGCTCACCATACTGAATTGAATGTCCATAAGGAGGATCTGTTATAATATAATCAATACTGTTTTCCTCAAGGTCTTCTAGAAAATTTATGGTTGATTTAGTTGCTAATAAATAATGTTTATTTTCCATTATCAACTGATGGAAATTCTTTGCTTCTTTCATCCCTCTTAAATTTTCAGGTATGTCTAATTTTGCTTTGATTAGTCCTTGTTTGCCGTGAATCGATCTTTTAAAAAGATTCCAGACATTAGACTCCATATTTTGAGGGCAGTACCAATAACTTTGTTGAATCCATGCGGAACTAAATGGTCGTGAAGGCCTAACTGGAGTCATTTTTGAAGCCAAATGGCTCATAGATGAAAAAGCAAACTTAAAAGCCTCCCGAAGATCTATATTAGTGATTTTTTCAATTCGAGAATATAATTTTGCTAGAGAAATCAGATTTCTGATCGTAAAGATTTCATCTACAGAATTAAATCGTTCTTTTTTTAGAAAAGGGGTACCATCATTGTAATAGAGTCTATTTGTTGGATACCAATAAAGAATTCTACCTGTATCATCAAAAAATTCTGCTAGTGTTCTATCTGTTATTTTTTTTTGAAGTAATAAATCTTCTGCTGTAATGTGACTTATCATTTTACCATGTTTAGGACATTTATAACGTACATCAATTAAGGATTCATTAGACCATGTATAACAAATTGCGGGGATTGTTCGACCACATTTTCTACATTTTGTTTTATATAGCTTGTTTATATCAGTAGCGACGTCCTCTTTTATTTTCGTGAACTCTTCAATAATTCTCTCTGTTTCAACGAATTGTACAGTATTTCTACTAATAAAAATAGCAACTGGATTAACGTCTATTCCAATAATTCTTCTATTTAAACGCAGAGCTTCCCCTATCATAACACCACTCCCACAAAAAGGATCTAAAACCAGATCTCCCTCTCGTGTATGACTTTTTATATATTCTCTAATGACATCCTCTTGTTTACGGGCGAAATATTTATGCATGATGTACATAGAAGAATTTCCAGAGGTAGGAAGTGCTTTATCGACAGGAATAAGATCATCCATTATAGAATCCAATTATTAATCTTTGAATTAGTAGATTAGAAGTGAATTCTGAAAATTTCTAATTAAATTTTCGGAATTTTTTCTTTCGAATGATTGTGATATTTCTTTCTATGAAGAATTCAAATTCAATAAGTAAAGAATGTTTGATTCATATCGAAAATCGAATTATTTCGATGGGTGGTTTCATATGGCGATAATATGTGGATATTTATTCATTACTAAACCATGAAGGAATCCTAGTAATAGGAGAACCAAAGATTTCTGGTATTTTTGCCCCAGAACAAGCTAGATACTTTGAAATAATTCATAAATGGATGGAAGCAAGTTGGGGATCACATTTTTATGATGAAGATTCCTTTAGAATTTTTGTAAGTATAAATCTTTTTGAAGAAGCAGAACTTATCTATAGTGACAAAGGTTATATCTGGGTCTTTCAAGATATGATGAATAATCATTTTTTATCTGAGAGATTTTTTCACAAGTTCTGCCAAATCTATAACAGTTAATTTGTCTTCTAGATTCTCGGCTTTTATAGCCTCGTCAAACATTATCAGACAGCTTGGACATGCTACAATTAGATGTTCAACTCCTAATTTATGAGCTTCTCTTACTCTTGTTCGGCTTGGACTTTCCTCTGAATTCCCGAGAAGATCAAATACAAAGTTTCCGCTTCCTCCTCCACAACAGAATGCATTTTCTTTATTTCTATCCATCTCAATAAGAGTTATTCCAGATATGGATTGTATTATAATTCTGGGAGTTTCATATATAGCATTATATCTTCCTAAGAAACAAGGGTCATGATAGGTTACGTTTGTATTGAAATGTAAAGGACCGAGCTTATCTTCTTCTATCATTTTTTCTAATACTTGAGTATAATGAAGAATCTCAATTTTATTTAACTTTCGATATTTGTTTTTCATTGTATTGTAAGCATGAGGAGAAAGAGTTATGATTTTCCTCACCCCCAAAGTATTAAATTTCTCTACGTTTTTGGTTGCCAATTCTCGGAATAACTCTGTTTCCCCGAGTATAGAAACCTCATTGCCATCGCAATCTTCTTCAACACCGAGAATTCCAAATGAGATATAAGCTTTATTTAGTAAATTAGCATAATTGATTGCCATATTTTGTCCACGTTGATCATAGGATCCTACACAGCCAATATAATATAGGTACTCCTTTTCATTTGTGTAATACTCAATTCCTTTTACTTTTTCCATCCAATTCCCTCTTGAATCACGTGGTAATCCCCATGGATTTCCATAACGATATATATTTTGCAAAAATTCATTCACATGACGAGGAGAAAGACCTTGTTCAATAATATCACTTCTCGCTGCGTTAATCCAATCAAGAATATCAGTGTTAAATCGCATTGGACATTGTTCAACACAATTCCTACAATTTACGCAGGAAAATACTATTTCAGCTAAATACTCTGACCATTCAATTTTTTTACTCCTCCAGGCTTCAATAAGCCATAGTCTTCCTCCTGTAGAATAAGATTCAAAGCGAAATCGATTATATGAGGGACAATTATAATCAACAAAATTCTTCGACATCTTACAAAATCCACATCTAAAGCATCTATGGATTTGATCAACATAATTTGCCATTATTCGACCTCCCAATTACCAGGATTCATAATACCATTCGGATCTAGTAATGATTTTATACGTCTCATTAATTCAAGAGTATTCTTATCCATTCTTTCTAGAATCAGTCTTTGAGCTGGGACTTCAGGTTTCCATGGTACTCCCCCCATTTCTAAACTGGAAAGATTCGTTTCATGCAATGCATTCTTAGTATTATCGATATTATTCTGGTCTGCTCTGTTAAAAGGATAACCAAAGGAAAACATCATGCAGTGACTTCTTCCAATAACACGACCAGCACTACCATATGTAATTCCATATTTAGAAGATATTTCAAGCAATTTCTGATATGCTTGAGGGTATTTTTCAACTGGAATGATGGGTCCGCAATATTCAAACCCTCCACCTTTCATAACATCAGCGAAACGGGTTGTACTAGAAGTAGGCATTTCTAAAAGATCTTTTTTTATTTCTGGAGTTGTTACCATAAATCCACCCTCTTTGCTTTCAATATGAACTCGTAAAGCATCCCAAATCATTCTCCGTTTGAATTCAAGTTCCCCCTCTGTATCACTAGTGAGGCATATTCCGATTAGGATAATATCTTTGAATGCAAGAGGATAAGGTTGAGCTGCAATAAAAATATCTTCCGACATCTCAGTAAAGGTAACTCTGTGGATAACATCAGGGACTAATTCTGGATCTTCCAACATAAAGACTTCTATGTCTCTCATTTTTTTCTTAGGATAAAGTCGAAGTCCTAGTTTGGTGATAACTCCTGTAGTTCCACACCAACCCATGAAAAGTCCTGCTAAGTTAGGTAGTGGCGCAAGAGCAAACCAATATGGACTAACAGACCCTGAACCGATTGTACATGTTTCACCTGTAGGTAGAACAACTTCCAGTCCAGTTACCATGTCAGAATTGAATCCATATTGTTGAGTTAAACGACCTTGGCCATGAATAACTATATTACCAACCACAGTGGCAGAAGGAGGAGCATCTGGAATTGAGAATCGAAGAGTAGGATAAAATTTCTCTAAATATGCTTTTAACTGTCCAGTTGTAACACCTGCTTCTAGAACAACGTATCGACTTAGTTCGTTGACTTCTAGGATTTTGTCCATTCTTTTCATATCCAACGCAATCCCCCCATGGTGAGGAATGACTAAACCAGATAAACTTAGCATCCCTCCGACGGGTACTACTGGAATTTTTTGTTTATTAGCGAGTTTAATTATTCTTTCTACTTCTATTGTAGTTTTAGGTAATACAATGTAATCAGGTTTGTGTGGATCCATCATACCAGGATCTTGGGAATAAATATACAGGTCCTCTTCCTTGTTTGAGACATAATCGTCCCCTACAATTTCAGTTAATAATTCATATATTGTTTGCATAAACACACAATCCGATTTTTACTCTCCTACTGACATTTGACAAAGCTTGTGCATCATAATAGGCTTTATTCCTCGTTTTAAAACTGTTTCAGAGAGAGTTGAATAACACATTGGACAGTTAAAGACACAGTATTCTGCTCCAGCGGAAACCATATCATCTATATTCTTTTTTTGTGTTTCTACGAAAAGATCGTATTTCTGTTGCCCTCTTATAATACCGCCACAACAAAGGGAGTTTTCTCCTGCGTATTCCCTAGAAACTCTTTTTACCCCTATTAACTCAAAAATATCATCTACAAAATGCTCCATTTCGGGACTAAGACGAGAAGAGCAAGATCTTTGATAGGCTACCTTTGCATTTATTGGTATTATCTTATCTTTAATAATATCTAACTTATTGTAGAGGTATTCAAAAAGGTGAATAGGTTTAAATGGTACTTCGATACCATATGCAGAAGCATATGACGTATAAGTTGAATAGCACTCATCATGGAAACATATGAGTTCCTTGAATTCATGATTGGCAATATCATTGATAACTTTCGTTAGTCTCTCACGAGTAATTGATGGTTTTCCCAAATGTAAGTATACAAGCTGACAAAAAAAATAACGACCAATAATAATTGAAAGCTCATCGAAGAAATTACTTTCGTTGATATCAGGAATATATTGCGGAAACACACATAGAGAAATGGCAGGTTCTGTCGCGCCATAAAATTGAGGTATGTCTTTCTTTGTTGGTAGTGTCATGTTAATCCATTGGCGTGTTAATGGTTTTGGAGAAACTAAAATACCCTTCTGTTCTTGCAAATCTGTTATCAAATAAAAAGGATGATTTCCCCTCTTACAATATTCTTCACAGGCATAACAAGTTATACATTCATGTAGCACGAAAGAATCTTCTCCCCTGATCAGTTTTAATATTTCTTGATGAGCTCTTCTAGATTCAATCTCCATGTATTGACATTTCACTAAACAATCGCATGTTGGACAAGTTATACAAATCTGCTTGTCGAAAATTAGATCCAGCATTTTCATTGACACATCATTTTTAACCGAATATTGAAATGAGAAATGAAAATAAATAGATTATATTTATATTCTTCCAATAGATTAACTATGGAACATTTCTTGGGGACAATAGAATGGTAAAAATAGATTTTAAGTTAAAATTGAAGGAATATTATGCAGGGGTTTCTGCGAAGGAATTTTCTATAGTAACAGTACCTCCATTGAATTTTTTAATGATAGATGGGCAAGGATACCCTGGTACTTCACAAGAATATCAAGATGCAATGGAAACACTTTATCCCGTATCATATACCTTAAAATTCATGTTGAAAGAGAAAGGAAAAGATTACGTTGTTATGCCTCTTGAAGGTTTATGGTGGGCTGATGATATGGATGTATTCACAACAGAGTTTATGGAAAGAAAGGATGAGTGGAAATGGACTTCAATGGTCATGCAACCAGATTTTATTACAGAGGAAATGGTTCAAGAAGCAATTGAAGAAGTAAAGAAGAAAAAAAATCCTGTAGCTTTACCGAAACTTCGTTTTGAGCAGTATAATGAAGGTTTATCAGCCCAAATTCTTTATTTCGGCTCTTATTCGGATGAAGGCCCAACAATTGAGCGTTTGCATGGCTTTGTCAAGGAGCAAGGATATCAACTTCGTGGAAAACATCATGAAATATACCTTTCGGATCCAAGGAGAACAAAACCTGAGCGTTTAAAGACGATAATTCGTCAACCCATTGAATAGATATTTTTTATTAGATTAAAATTGTAGAAGACAGGATTTTCTCCTTGCGATTTTTACTGAATATTTTCACGAAAACTTTTAACAGAATTTACATCATTCACTAAATCCTGTTGTGATAACCATGAACACGGCAAATAGCGCAATGGATAAACGATCAAACTTTAGAAATAACCTTTTGTGGTCAATGTACGATCTAGCTAATACCATCTTTTCCATGGGTATTGTTTCATTAACTGTTATCAAATTCTTTACGCTACTTGGAATGCAACAAGGTATGAACTGGAGTCAAGCCAATTTTCTTGCAGGATTGGCTGGATCAATCTCAACAATTATAGTAGCCATCACGGTTCCCTTTATGGGGGCTTTAAGTGATAAATCTGGTGAACGAAAAAGCAAAGTAGTACTCCTTGGATCAATTTGTATCTTAACTACAGGTCTAGTTTTCATTTTCTCAAATTTTTGGATTGCATACTTCTTATTCATTATAGCCAATATCACCTACCAGTGGGGTAACCTTTTTTATGACGCAATGATCCCTCATATTTGCGCCGAAGATGAAATTGGAAGCGTATCTGCATTTGGTGTTGCGGTTGGTTATGTGGGGTCATTTATTGCGATTGCAATCCTTTTCATTTTACCATTGTTTGTTGATAAACATACGACGCTCTCAAATACAGGAGAACCTTTAGCTGCTGATGGAATAACTGTGATTTCTACCAGTGATATCGTTCTCGGGGATTTCCTCTGGATGTGGTTAATTTGTGCCATTGCATTTCTTATTACCGCAATACCATTCTTATGGACTCGAGAAAGAACTCAAAAACGGACTATTTCAAAAAAACAGGTATTTAATGAGGCTTTCACGGAGATAATTCAAACGACTAAAGAAGTAATTCGTTATCGAGATATGTTGATGTTCATGATTGGATGGATTTTAACTGTAGATGTTGTGAACACAATTATTGCCTATATGTTGCCCGCAGCTGAAGATGCATGGGGTCTTGAAGGATCTATGCCATTAATACTCATTTTTGTAGGAGTAGTTGGTGCTAGTGTATTAACCCTTGGAATAGGGCCTGTATGTGATAAAAAAGGGCCTAAAATAGCTTTTTTAATAGTAGGGATTGGTTACCTGTTAGCACTAGTAATAGCTATATTAGCTGATACCACTGATCCATCTTTAGGTGTAATTTGGTTTATTTTATTATTTTTTGTTGCATTGGTTATTGGTGGAGCGCAGGGGTCTACTTGGGTAGCTAATCGACAAATGGTAATCGAATTAGCTCCTGAAGAAAAAGTAGGTCAATATTTTGGGTACAGTAAACTAGTAAGCAAAGGTGGTAGTGCAATAGGCCTTTCGGTTTTTGCAGGTGTACTCTCTCTAACACAAGAAGCTACCGGTAATATTCCTTTTTCTTATCGTGTAGGATTCGTTGTTTTAGGTGTAATCTATATTATTGGTTTAATGTTCTTAATGTTGATCAAAGATCACCATAAAGAATTTCTAGAAGGAAAAAGAGCACCATATGACAAATAAAAGGAAGTAGCTTCTTACATTCTTTTTTTATCTAGTTTTAGTTAACATTTTAATCTTAGGA
>JBHLKP010000171.1:0-8591 GCA_048886525.1 Candidatus Hodarchaeota archaeon
ATAGCACATTTTTATCAATTAGAAGATCCTAAAAATATCAAATGGAAAACTATTTCCAGCGGAGATGAAATAGACTTAGGTGGTAATTATAAACTGACTTTTTATGAAGCTCCATATGTTCATTGGCCTGAAACTATGGTAACATATGACAAAAGGTCAAAAATTCTTTTTTCATGTGATGCCTTTGGTAGTTACGGTGCACTTGGCGGGAAAATATTTGATGATGAAGTATCTGAGGATGAAATAGAGTTTTTTGAAGAAGAAGCATTACGCTATTATGCTAATATAGTTGCAAAATTCTCTAGGTTCGTAATTAAGGCAATAAATTCCATTTCGGATTTAGATATTTCAATTATCGCACCTAGTCATGGATTAATTTGGCGTAAAAATCCTAAAAGAATAGTAGACTTATATGCAAAATGGGCAGGATATGCTGAAGATCCAACAACATTAGAAAAAGGAATAACATTGATTTACGCTTCAATGTACGGAAATACAAATAAGATGATGAATGCAATTGCTCAAGGGGTGGGAAAATCAGGAATTCCCCTAAAAATCTTTGATGTTTCGAGAACTCATGTATCTTACATCTTGCCTTATCTTTGGAAATATATTGGAGTAATAGTTGGAACACCTACATATGAAGTTAAATTATTTCCACCAATGGCTTATGTTCTTGATATGGCTATTCGTAAAAAAATCTTCAATAAGAAAGCTATTTTCTTTGGATCATTTGGTTGGAATGATGGAGCAAAAAGAGACTATTTAGAAATTGCTAATAAATTAAAATGGACCACTCTAGATGAATTTGAATTTATTGGGGGCCCATCAGAAGAAGATTTGAAGAAAGGGGAAGAAGTAGGTGAAAAATTTGCGAGAGAAATACATAAATCAAAATAGATTTGGATGCATAATTAATTATAGTATTAGTTATATGAAAAAATCAATAGCAGAAGTGAAAAAAACATGAATGAAACAATAAAAAATTTAGCAAAAGCATTTATAGGTGAAAGTCAAGCACGAAATAGGTATACCTTCTATGCAAAAGTAGCAAAAAATGAAGGTTATGAGCAAATTAGTGAAATTTTTCTAGAAACTGCGGAACAGGAAAGGGAACATGCAAAATGGCTTTTAAGGTTAATTAATCAACTTAAGACAGACCTCAAAGAAGATACTACCGAATTTACTGTTGATGGAGTTGTACCAACAACTTTGGGAAATACTATTGAGAATTTAGATGCTGCAATGGCTGGAGAACATTATGAATACGAAACAATGTATCCAGAATTTGCCAAGGTTGCAGAAAAAGAAGGTTATACAAAAATAGCGAGTAGACTAAGAGCGATAGCAATCGCAGAAAAACACCATAAAACAAGATATAATAAGTTAATAACGGAAATAGAGAATAAAACAGTCTTTAAAAAGGACAAGAAGGTTTTTTGGGTTTGTAGAAAGTGTGGATATTTACATGAAGGGAAAACTCCTCCAGAGAAATGTCCAGCCTGCGATCATCCATCGAGTTATTACCAAAAGATGTGTGAGGAATATTAATTCTAATAATTCTTTCTATTTTCATAAAAACGCAGTTCTTTTTTCTTAAATTTCTTCTCCTCGAAAGAGGAAGAATATTAAATACAGGCGGAATTTACTTATAAAATCAATAGAGTTATACTTTTCTAAATGCAAAGGTAGAAGAGTTGATAAATATGGCTGATGATGTTTTTATACTTCAAACTTCAGGTATCCCTCTATATGGTAAATGTTTCGGTGGAGATTTTTGCAAATCTCATCCTGATCATGCTCTTCAAACAGGATTTTTGGCAGCAATGTATTCCTTCTCACAAGAATCTTTTGGACAAAAAGACCTAAAATCAGTTATATTTAGGGATATTAGATTAGATTTTAAGATAGATAAAGAAAAAGAAATCATAATGGTATTTGTTAATCCTTTGGGAACGAAAGATGTAGAATCCCAATTAGATCTAGCAATGAAGATATTTCTTGATAAATTTGGTTCTAAAATTGGGCCTATTGTCAATGAAGAGTTTTTTAACGATTTCGAGCAAGATTTACTTGATCTTAATATCGTAAGGAACCAATCAATGGATGATATTTCTAAAAAATTAAGAGGAAGTAAATCTTTGATTAATCGAATATTAAGATTTTTCAGAATAAGATGAATATAGGTTGAGATTGTTTTTAATATCTGTTAAGGGGTTAACATGGTGTTTAAAGATCTAGCTAAGAGAAGAAGAGCTTTTAGAGCTTTAGAACGCGTGGAAATCTCAAAAGAATTAATTGAGGAGGCTGCACAAATCGCTCAATTGGCTCCTTCATGTATGAATAATCAACCATGGAGATTTGTCTTCGTTCACGAAGAATCAATTCTTAACACTTTAAAAAACGAATGTCTTACAAGGGGGAACCAATGGGCGAAAGCCTCAAGTTTAATTATTGCGGTATTTTCTAAAGTTGATTTGGATTGTGTAATAAAAGATAGAGAATACTATTTATTTGGTACAGGTTTAGCTACTGCATATTTGATTTTATATTTAACTGATATTGGATTAGTCGCACATCCAATAGCAGGATACGACCCAGATAAGACTAAGGAATTATTACAAATTCCAAATGAGTTTCAACTAATTACTTTAATCATTGTTGGTAAAAAAACTGACATTATACCAGACTTTTTTCGTGACCATCAAAAGAAAAGTGAATTAGAACGTCCTAAAAGAAAGGATTTAAATGAATTCGCTTTTTGGAATAAATTTGGCGATAAAATCGAACCAAAAATATAGATTTGGTACTCCACGATCAGTATTTATTCCATTTTAATGAAATAACTTTTTGGTGCATGACATTCAGGGCAACGCCAATCATCTGGTAACTCCTTGAAATGACGATTTTTCTTTTCATCATCATAAATAAAACCACATATCCTGCATTCCCATTTAGCCACTGTTACACACCTAATTAATTACGAATCATTAAGGAATATCATTATTGATAATAATTTTCCATTTGGAGAAATAAAGCTGATTTTTTTTTGGTTTTTACTCTATAAAGAATGGGTGGTTTAGAAAAAATCTCTGAAGAAATTTATTTGTTTAGGGAATATCTTATTTATTAATTCTAGCGAATCAAGATTTACATCAACATTTTCGAATTCAACTAGATCATCAATTGATTTACTTCCTACAAGCAATTCACCTAGCGCGGAGATCGTTATTTCAAGATCAAATTGATTATTTGAGGAATTTTCACGTATCTTGACTTCTCCTCGTTCAGAAATTAACTCTAAAGTTTTATTATTCCAATCACAATAAGTATCATGGATTTTGATAACAATATGAAAATCTTTCATTGAATAATGGATTCTACTTAGAACTTCTTTGGCATTAACAATCCTAATCCTCGAACTTGGTTTAATTGTACGAGTTTCAATAATTGGATCGTTTAATAATTCGATTAAATTCTCATTCACCGGCAATACTATGGAGCCATACTTTCTTTGATCACGAAACGAATAAAGAAAATCTTGGAAAATTGCATGCTTCGTTTTTTTATCTAGCCAAAATGCTTCTACTATGTGTAATGTTTCCGAGGGGTTTTTAAATAAGTAATGATTGTTTAAGAATTTAAGTAGACAATAACCAACTGGTCTTTTATTTTCATCATAACAGATATATTTATAATCTACCTGGTTATTTTTTAGATTCCATTGATATTCATATCTTTGGGCTATATAATTAAAATCATTAGAAGATATAGAATAAACCTGTTTTATGTCATCTATGATTTCCTCTACTCCTTTAAATATACGCTTGGGATATTTTTTTGATTTAATATTATTTAATTTAAATTGATAAAAAATATGTTCATCTGCAAGCCCATAACCGATATGTTCGTATACAGGATGGAAAATAGGAAAAACTACAGAAAAATATTCTCCTCTATTATTAAGTTCTTTGAAAGTATGTTGAAAAAGTTGTCTCAGATAACCTTTACCTCTATAACCTGGTTTTGTAACCACACCTTCCACACCTCCCATTTTAAAATATCTGTTTCTTATTTTTATTGAATGATACTCGATTATGTGCAGCGCGGAAATTAATTCTTCCTCTTCAAAAACCCCTATCATATTCTCTAATGGAAATGATTCATGGGGGAAATAAGAATCCCCATAGTTGGTTCCTATTGAAATATCGTATATTTTTTTATAATCCTGTTTCTCGAATATAGAATTAAAATTTCGAATAATCATAAAAATATCACAACTTTGTATCATAAAAGACATGAAAAACTATCTAAATACTAATCCATAATTTTTCAGAATTTAGATTATTTGTCTTCTTATTTCTACTCCATTTTTCAAATGTTCCTGTTTCCAGTATGGATCACGAATGTATAAATAAGCCCCATGAGCAGCAAGTGCGCCTTGAGATGCTGCAACTGTCGCTAATTGGTATGGGGTTACAATATCTCCAGCAGCAAATATCCCTTCAACATTAGTCCGCATCAAATCATCAGTTATGATAAATTTCCCATTAAAATTAATTCCAAGATCTTCAAAGATCTCAGTATTAGGTTTAAGTCCGACTGCTAGAACGATTTTATCAATTAATAACTTTGATTTTTCTCCTGTATTAAGATTTTCAAGATGTACCCCTTCGACCTGTTGTTTTCCGAAAATGTCTATTATTTGAAAATTAGTAAGAATTTCAGCCATATTTTCCGTTTTAATAAGATTTAAGTTTGTTTCAGATGCACGAAATTCATCTCTGCGATGTACAAGATAAATCTTGTTTGCAATGTTATGCAGATCAATAACAGCATCTATTGCAGTATCACCACCACCAGCGACCATCACACGCTTGTCTAGGAAAACATCAGGTTCGATTACATAAGGATATACACCCCTATCTTTCTTTGAAAATTTAGACTCCCCTGGAATTCCTAATTCACTAGGTGTCATCCCTGTTGCTATGATAATTGCTTTTGCTTGGTAAATGTTACCATCTATAGTTTCTACTCTTAATTGCTGATTTACCTTTGTTATTCGCTCTCTTATCAACATTACATCATGATCAGCAGCCTGTCTAACCCATTCTGATACAAGATGGTCCGCACGAATCCTAGGGGTTCCAGGATAATTGAAAATTTTTTTCTTAGGATAAATAGTGCTTAAAAGTCCTCCAAATGTTCCTCCTTCAAATACAGCAGCTTTCAATCCCTTAATCGAGGCCACAATGCCAGCAGAAAGGCCAGCAGGGCCACCACCAATAACAATCACATCATAACTATTAGTTGGACTCTCCATTGTATTCTCCTGAATCTCAATTAAATAAAAGAGAGAATATTTGATAGATATTCCCTTCTGATTTTCGCAATTCTTACTGGAAATAATGTCATTTGTAATACAAAAGGAAAATACTTCCAATGAAGTTATATTCAAGAAAGATTAGTAAAAAAAGACAGTTTAATATTCAGAACATTGCTTTGAGGGACATTCTACGGTTCCATACGAGCAAAAAACACAACAATCCCCCTCCTTTGGTTTCAATGTTGTTTTGCAATTAGAACAGGTATGAAAAATCACGCAGCTATCAGATGGCATTTTTAGAGTTTCTTCAAACCCACACTTAGGACAAGTCAGCATAGATGTATTTATTGTCATTTTTGATCAATTTTCTGTTCCCCAACTTAATAATCGCTGTTCTCCCTTTAGTTTTTTAATTTCAGTGATATCTTGACTTACTTCTAACGTCCCACAATACTCTCCTAATTCATTTCTCACAGCAAAATAACAAATGCGTATGAATTTTCCATTACTTTGAATCCAAAATTCAGCTGAATCCTTACTTCCTTCTTTAAATGCATTTAGGATTTGGTTAACTATATGGATACTTTTGGGAGGATGGCAATTTTGAACTTTTCGACCTATCACACCCGGACTTCTTGGAAAAATTCTATCTTTTACATTCGAATAATATAAAAGCGTGTCATTTTCGTTAACAAATGAAATATCTATTGGTAAATGTTTCAAAAGTAAATTAACTTGATTTAAAGTAAGAATTCCAGTATCTAGGTTTAAATTTTCATCTAAGCTTCCCTTAGTATCAATTTTATGAATCTCTGCAGGTGTTATAGGTTTCCATGGGTTTATATTTTCCACCCAAGCATAACCTATCTCCTCTTCTCCATCACGTACTCTCATCCAATCTGTAACATTTAATTTTTCTAAAGCAGTTGGAAAAAGGATCTTTTCTTCTTTTGTAATCATATCTTCTACACTGTTGAGTAATGATTCAATTTTTTTTGAATCAGAGGATTTGAATAACTCTCTAATTTCATCATGTTTCGCCCACATAACTTTAGAAGGCCCACTGAATCCCTTTTGTTCCAACACAGGAAATAATTGATTTTCGAGTCTAGTATAGTGTATAATAATCTTAGATAATTCTTCTAAATCTTTAACTGATGCGTACTTCCTCATTTTTCGGATTAAAATCTTCGCAATTCTGTTTTCTTCTATGTAGGTATGAACTGGATGGCCTGGAACAGTTTCTAATCCTTGTTGTACATTTAAGGCATCCTCAAATATTCCTACATGAAGATCACAAAGCTTTGTTATTTCTTCAACAGATAAATCTCCCTCATCGATCAGTTGTTGTTCTATCATAGCAATTTCGGAAGATCCAACATCTCCTAAAAGTTCGTTAAAACGTTTTTTGAGCTCTTCCAACTTTTTTCCTTCGTGTAAATCTAGAATAAGCTGCTTCAGGGCTTTTTTTCTATCAATATCAAGGTTCATACCTTTTTTCACCTCAACTAAGCTAGAAGTCCTTTTAATCTCATCAGAGAGAAAAGCTATTAGTTTTTCAGCAGAAATACCAATCGTATTCGAAATATCTAATACAGTAGCTGTTCTTCCTACTGTTTTACGTAGAATAGGATTCCCGAGCTTTTTAAGCTTTTGATCATATTTAATCAGGCTTTCTAGTAACGTCGGGAATTCTTTCAATAATTCAGAAATTTTTGTAGATTCATTTAGGACTTTTTGTGACATGATTGGCATTTCATTTCTGGAATATCTAATCTTGAAGCTCTTCAAGAACGTTGAATATCTTCTCTTCGTCTGGAGGGCCCTCATTTAACTCGTGGGGAATATCAATATATCGAATAATCCCGTCTTTGTCAATGATGAAGATTGCTCGTTTTCCAAATCCAATACTTGGTATGAAAGCGTCATATTTTTTACTAACTTCTGCATATGGAACCCAATCAGCCAAAAGAGGGTAATTCAAACCTCCAAGCGAGTCTATCCATGCAATGTGTACAGGAATTGACGCAACACCGATTGCTAGAACCTGTGTGTCAAGATCCTCGAATTTCGTTATCTGGTTACTATATGATGGTAACTGATGAGAACAGACTGGAGTGAAATCTTGAGGATAGAAGGCAAGCATGACGTTTTTCTTCCCTCTATAATCTGAAAGCTTTATTTTTTTCCCATCTTGAGCAGGAAGCTTGAAATCTGGAGCAATATCTCCGACTTTTAATTTAGTTTCTTCTTGAATTATATCATCTGGCATTTTTATTCACTAAATAAGTTGATTGATTCTAAATCCTCGTTTAAGATAGGATTCAAAAGGTTAACTATAGTGAATACACAAATTATACAAACTGAGTACATCGGTTTAATAGAATAACTACGAGATATGGAACGGAATGAAATTAAAACTTCCTGAATACATATCCTTTACGACAGTAACATCTTATAATACTAATTAAATACCATAATTTAGGAGGAGATATTCTTAATGCAGGATAATGCGTATTTTAACAAAGAACCATTTAATACATTCCCTTTTAAAACCTTTTTGCAAGTAATTGACAAACTAGCCTATTTAAATGATGTATCATCTCCTTATGAAGTTTCTCCAGGCACAGATCTTTGCGTTAGTGATACTAACTATTCATTAGGATTTTTAGTCTATCTTCACGCATTTGGAAGAGTAATTAAAGATGAAGATAAATGGAAACTTGAATACAAGGGAAAAATCCCTTTGAAAAAGCCATATCGTTTTACATTAATTGAGGACGCGGTAAAAATATTAAATGCTCTGAAAGATGGAAATGAAACCATTTCTAATATTAAAAATAGGATCCCAGACTTATCAGAGGAAGTAATTTCAGATTATTTGAATGTTTTATTACTCTTAAGTCAACAGGGTAGAATAAAACAACATACCTCTGGATGGGATGCAACATTCTCTCTTATAGATTGGAATCAAAAGGGGACTTAAGCTTTGGGGGGATAATAATATATTTTCTTTGTCAAACGATTCTAAATGTACAATTATTAAGCCTTAAGCAAGAAATGAAGTGAAAATGATTCCGAAAAATAACCATAGAAAAGCGAAAGCCATGTAGATTGAAGCTAGTTTAAATATCCTAAATGTTCTTTGGCTACAGGGATTTTTAAGATTTGCTATGGAAAGAAATATCATAAAAGCACTAAAAATTGCTAAAGGTATTAAAACTACAATGTAGATTTGAAGGGATAATCCACTAAGTAAAATACA
>JBHLKP010000172.1:0-8584 GCA_048886525.1 Candidatus Hodarchaeota archaeon
AAGCTTTGCTGAAACAGATGTCTTCTTGAAAAATAATTAATTGAAAAAAAATAACAAAATTAAATGTGTTGGAGAAAATATATAAAAAAGTAAATGATCTATTTTTGACATATAATAGGTTTATATAGATACATTAATCTTAATTAAGATTTTTAATAAAATAACAAGATGGGTAGTCCAATTAACTCCTGAATTTAAGTTCCAATAGCTATCTCTTTAAGGTATTAGCTAAATGACATAAAATCATTCCTGATATATACTGATAACATATTTTCCTCAAAATATAATCTAGAAGACTTCTACTTAATATTTGATAAAAAAAGATAATATCCTAAATTAATTGAGCAAAAAAATCTTTAAATAGAGCTTTTTCTATTTTGATTGCATTTCCTTCACAATTAATCTCACATGCTTTGCAATTGAGACAGAGAAGAGGAAGAAAGATATTAATTTTATTCGTTTTAACATCGAGCTCAAAACAACCTCTTGGGCATACTTCAATACATAATTTGCATAATTTGCAAAGTTTCTCATTTAAATGTATTACCACTGATAAAAGCTCCGTTTATAGCAATAATGGTACGATAATCAATCCTAGCACGATTATGAATGAGAATACTGCCAAAATTATCAAATCTTTTTCAAAAAAATCCATTCCATATAACGGTGTGAATCCATCGAAATCTGTGCTTATAGCTGTACTATAAAATAAGAGTGTACTCACACCTATGAATAGATTGAGAGTTGAGTCGCTGAAGAAAAGAAGAGCGCAAAGAGGGACAATTATCGTTGAAATAATAATCCCCTTTAAAAATCCAGACTTAAAAGGCAAAATTGGATAAATCATACCATATAAAAAACCAAAAAGCCATATATAAATGAGTAGAAAAAGTATATTGGGGAGAAGCCAATCTGCCCATGGCCTTAAAAATGCTATAGGATGTGCTAATATATCGATGAGTAGTATTAATGGAAGTAAAATCAATGAAATAAAGCAATTATGCGAAATAGTATTTTCAATCCGTTTTTGAAGAGGAAATTCTATCTGAGACATTTTGGGAGTTTTTTGATATTGATTCAATAAATATTCTCCTAAGTCATTTATGTCTATAGGACCAAATTTAGTATCCCAACCTGCTTTTTGTAAGATTAAATGATCAATCCCAGCCGCAGAGAGCTGGGGAAGAATTAAATTTTTATGAGAAATAAACTCAGAGAGATTAGTAGCTTCAATCTGAGAGATTATTTTTTCTGCAGTAAAGATCCCGCCAGCAGCAGAACACCAAACATTTACTCCTTTAGTATCTACTACTAAAATCCAGGCTTTGATGGATTGTGCTTTCAACGATGTAATGACTCTCTTGTAAGTTACATAGTAATTTGAAGTCACAAGGATGGGATCTTCCTCGTTTGGACTACCTATAGGGTATAAACCAGGTTTAATATGCAAATTAAAACCAGGAAAGGCTATTCCTGCAATAAATATTGAAATTATTTCCCTTATATCTTTAATCAAATCCATTAAAAACACATTCACAATCAATTAAGGGGAAAAAACCCTTCTAAACCAATATTTCAAAATATGTTTTTAGTTTTTACGAATCTAAGTTTAAAACCATTAGAATGGTTTCTATATGCTTATTTCTGTTTAATCTTTCCTGTATTAATTGAACTTCTAAAAGTGGAGAATCGTAAAATAAAATATCTAATTAGATTGCAAATAGAATTTGACATTACGGTTTTGATATTGTCATTGCTGAATGTAGAAATTGATAGAAAATTCATTTGAGCTCTTATCGAAATATGAGGCTATATTCTTTTTGTGTTCATTAGAAAGAAAAACCAAGTACGAGATATTTTTGATCAAAAACCTCCTAAAATAAATAGAAGAATCTGTAACGAATATTTCCAAACAGAAATGACAAAGAGGAATTACTCTGATTATTTAACACCATAATATCAGAAATCAAAGGCAGAAAAAGTAGTTAAAAACTCAAACATTTCAAGATATCGCTAGGTTTCAGAATATTTCAGATTTATTTTCAATATTTCTAGCTCTGGTAATTTTCTGCTTTTTAAAAATATAAAGTGTTAAATGTCCACATAAGAATGTTTTTTCTTCAATGATGGAACCTTGATAAGATAGAAGTAATTTAGTTATATCATGAATTGGATGTCTCGGAACTTTCACTAATAAGGACGTCATAAAATACGCAGGAGTCCTTATTATATTAAATAAAATTCTTTTTATCAGGCTTTTTGGTTTCGATTCAGTAGCTAGAATTAGTAAACCATCATTCTTAAGGCTTGAAATTAATTGCTGAAGAGCCTTATTTACGTTTGTATGAGTTAATTCTGATAATACAAGGAACGAAGTAATAATATCAAATGATTCAACTTTGATTGGAAGAGCTGTCATTGAAGCTCTAATCAAACGAAAAGAGATTCTTCTCCTATATGATTCCTTAAGAGCTTGGTTCAGCATATTATCTGAAATATCGAGACCAACAGATTTAGTCCACTTTAAGTCTGCTATCTGCAAAAATTTCCCAGTTCCACAACCAACATCAAGAATAAGTTGATTATCTTCAAGATAATTATCTTTTATATACCTATAGATCTTACCACGATTACCTAAGGTCAAAAATTTGATTAACAATTCATATTTACTTGGAGCTTTTGATTCAGCTAAAGCCATTAGTATTGTTGCCATTATATTTGCCATAAGTAGAAAAAACAATCTACTAGAAAAATTCTACGTTATTTAATAATGTAGAAAAAATATGATATTTGGATAATGATGAAACAAGAGGTTTAATATTCAAATATTCATTGCAGTTTAAGACAATGTTTGGTAGTAGATTGGTTTATTTCATCTAAAAAGAAAATTTATAAGTAAATTTTAGGTGTACCATTGAAATGAGCCCAATAAATAAAATTTTTTATGATTTAATGCTAGAATGTCCAAGATGCAAGAAAAGATTTCTAGAAGACAAGTATATTGAGGAAGTTTGCGATTGCGGTTTTCGATTAAGAATTCACTTCAATTATGATTATCTACTAGAAAAGGTAACTAAAGAGAATCTTAATTTAAGACCTTTCAATCATGAAAGGTACATTGAATTTTACCCCCTAAAGAATCCAAATAATTTGATTAAGTTAGGAACTGGCGGAACACCCCTTATTAAAAGTTATAGACTAGCTAAAAAATTGGGAACAAAATCATTATTCCTGAAAATAGAAAACGGTAATCCCTCTGGTAGTTTTAAAGATAGACCAATATCTATTGGCGTATCGAAAGCGAAAGAACATAATGCCCAAACCCTAACAGCAGCCTCTTCTGGTAATGCTGCAGCTTCTTTAGCTACTTTCGGTGCCCGAGCAGGTATGGAAGTTATAGTTTTTGTACCTGAGCATGCTACTCAAGGAAAAATTGCACAATTATCCTTTCTAGGAGCAAAAGTAATACGTGTATCAATAGAAAGGGAGGGGGAAGATTCTTCGGTTGCATTGTTTAAATTGGCCTTTCAAAAATATGGTTGGACACCTTCACCGAGCTTTGGACCTTTCAATCCTTTCCAATATGAAGGTACAAAGAGTCTAGGATTCGAATTGTGTGAACAGTTTAAATGGGAAGTCCCTGATTGGATCTTATGCAATACTGGAAGTGGAGGATTATTAGCTGGAACTTACAAAGGTTTTGAAGAGTTCTATAAACTAGATTTCATTGATAGAATACCAAAAATGGTAGCAGTCCAGCCCGAAGAATGTGCTCCGGTAGTTCATGCTATATTTAATAGGATAGCTCCTCTTGAGTTTCAAGACTGGACGAAAACCCCAAATACCGTTGCAAGTGGTTTAGCTGATCCCCATCCATGGGATGCAGATTCAGCAATTGAAGCAATCTACAAAAGTAATGGTACAGGAATAGCAGTTAAAGAAATGGATATTTTAAAGACACAAAGATGGTTAGCGAAAGATGAAGGAATTTTTGGAGAACCATCTGGAACAGCGGCATTAGCGGGACTCAAATACTTAATTGAAGATGGAACAATAGATCCGAACGATACTGTTGTAATTCCGATAACAGGAACTGGTTTTAAAGATCTTAAAGTTATTTCTGAATCGATAACGGTTCAAAAGGCAATAAAACCACGATTGAACGAGCTTGAAAAAGCTCTAGGAATGTAAAAAACTGAGAATGCCTTATATTAAAGTAATCCAACCTTCTCATTAAACTGAATTATCAATTCATCAATTAAGGGAGTTATTTCTTGAATTTTTCTCCAATAATTTTCGTAATCATACCACTGGTTATTTAATTCTTCAATTTTCTTACTTTGTTGTTCAATCCAAGTGTAATATTTTAAATGATGAATCCTCAGTTTTTCAGGATATCGTAATTCAATCATACTGTCTGTTTTTATCCCACATAATGACCTATGATAATCAATAGCAGCATTACGATCTTTATAGTCACCAAATTGAGCTTTTAATTCTCTCAACCTTGACTGATACATCTGTTCTGTGGAATCTGTAAAAACAGTCAGGATCAAATCATTACTAGTCATTTCGTAGTACTTTGCCATTTTAATTGCCATAAGGGTGTTAGCAATACTTGATATTCCTAGGAGAGGTAATTGATCAATTATTTCTTCTGAAACTCCTTGTTCCTTTAGATACATATGACCAGCTGGTTCATTGAATAAACGCAATAAATTCATACAATCCTGGTCATCAATCGCAATTATAAGATCAGTATTTTTGACATTATGAATCCATGGTACGTGTTTGTCCCCAATGCCTTCAATACGGTGGTAACCATATCCATTAAGAAGTAAAGTAGGACATTGAATTGATTCTCCAGCCGAGATCTTACTCTTGGGATAAAGCCTTTTTAATAAATCACCACATCCAAGGGTACCTGCAGATCCAGTAGTTAAACAAAGGCCCCTGTAGTTAGCTCTGTTGAGTTCTTTATCTAAGACTTCTTTCATAGCATTCCCTGTTATTTCATAATGCCACAAATAATTTCCAAACTCGTCAAATTGATTGAATATCACAATACTTTCTTCCCCACGTTCAGCACGAAGCTCCCAGCATTTATCAAAAATTTCCTTGACATTACTTTCTCCACCAGGAGTTTTAATTATTTCTCCACTTACCGTCTTCAACCAATCAAAACGCTCTTTGCTCATTTCTTCAGGTAAAATGGCAATAGATTCACATGCCAATAGAGAAGAGTCAAAAGCTCCACCACGACAGTAATTACCTGTTGAAGGCCAGACAGCTTTTTGAGTTACAGGGTTAAATTGACCCGTAACAAGACGTGGTACTAAACAACCGAATGCGGCTCCTACTTTATGAGCACCAGTCGGAAACCATTTTCCCACCAGAGCAATTATTCTCGCTTCTACTCCTGTCAACTCAGGAGGAAGTTCAATATAATTACTAACATCCTGAAAACCACCACCGTGATCAACTGGTTCATTTTTCCAAGTAATTCGAAACAAATTACGTGGAGATACATCCCATAGACTTAAGTTGGATAATTCATCTATAATAGAATGTGGAACATTTCTTTTTGGATTATTTTGTTGTTCAAAGGTTGGAATGATAATATTTCGTTCTCTTGCTCTTTGTACCGCATGTTCTAAAACTTCTTCGTTCATTGTTAAATCTATCATTATACAAACCATCTCACATATAATAAAAATGATATTGATTCATTCTTTTTCTCATTAGAATATTTATCTGCTTTTCTCACTCGTTGTTTAAATTTATTCTAGCGGCTAGAAAAGACATTTTTTAATAAAATTAATCTTTTTTTCAATAAACTCTAAAAGCTTGAACAAGTTGAAGGGAGTAAGTGCGATGTTTATTGTGTTGATTAAATTTTGTTTAGCCTAATGATTTCTTGAGTAATAAAGCAATATTTTTTGCTCCGAGAATTGATGCTTCCATTGTTGATGCTGCAGATTCGACCGCGTTAACATAGTAAAGCCTTTTATTTAGTACGATTGGTTGAAATTTCTTTATTGGTTTCGACTTTGGATATGCATATTCCCAAACGTGTTCTTTCAGAAGTTTTTTCTGAAAGAATAGTTGATCCATAAGCTCATTAGGAATTGGTTCTACTGCTATTAAATTGTAGATATTCTCACCATCTTTAGTCTTACCTAACATCTCTATGTTATTGAAAGAACCCTTGAAGTCAGATACAGTCATTAACATCTCTGGAACTTCCTCTGGTTTTTGCATTCCAAAATAACTTGAATTTATCTCTCCAGTTAAAATATTAACGTAAACTCTCTGAAATTCACGATATTCCATTACAGGAAGATTTAACCCACTAAATGTTATACAAAGCTGTTCAATTGGTGCAGCAAGTATAACTGCATCGTATTCGTCCTTAAATGAATCTCCTTCAATAATATAAGATTTATTTTCAGTTTTTGATATTTTAGTAACCTTATGATTCAGTTTAATTTGAGCTTGTGCTTCATCAACTAATTTTTCCAAGAGAGTTACATTTCCCATCTTTAATTTATGAATCGGAGTTCGATCGCTCGCGACAATGGTAGCAATGCCAGCAAATCCTCCAATATTAATATTTTGACAATATATATAACGAACTCCTGGTTCTAGGAGTTCATAGATTAGCTTATCTGAAATTCCAGCTTCTCTAAGAACATCGTATAATGATTTAGAAATTAACTGTTTTATATATGGAATTCCGAGTAATTCCTCGACTGTTGTGTAAGCTTTTTCAAGTCTAGAATTATCATAGATCAATAAAACTTCTTTTTTCGCCTTTTTAATCAATCTTAACAATCGCCAAGCGCTTAATCTATATCGGACTAAAAGGCGTAAATCATTTAGAAATCCTGATTTAAATATGAAATTATTACCATTCCATACACCTAAAGTAGGGAAAGCATATTCATCAACTTCTAGGCCAAATTTATTCACAAAAAATTGCATATTAAGATTTATCGTATGAAAAAATGTAGCTCCAATCTCATTTATTATAGAATCAACTTTTATAAAGTATAGTCTTCCCCCATAACGTTCAGATTTTTCATAAATAGTAATTTTTTCTAAATCTGGTACATGTTTTCTTGAAAAATATGCTGAAGCACAACCTGCAATTCCTGAACCAATTATAGCAAGTTTCATATTTATTTCTCTCGCAATTGAACAGTCTATCATACAAGGTATCAAATTGATATGTCTAATAATTTTTCAGATATTGGTTATATACATCGCAATCGTATAACCTTGACATTTGTATAACTAAATTTATAATGTGTTTTTACTCTCATTATTAAATCCATAATTCACTAAAGCAACTCCAACAGCGCAAAAAATACCCCCTATAAGTGTAAGAAAAGAATATTCACCTAACAAAATCCAAGCAATCAAAAGGGAGACCAAAGGTATTAAGAATTGTATATTTCCTGCTTTAATTGATCCATATTTTTGTACAAGCTGTAAATATAGGGTAAATGCGATAGCAGCAGCACCAAAACCGATGATTATAAGACCCCAAATACTTTCAAGAGTAAAACTTTCAACTGGAGGATGATGTTCCATAACTAGAGAAAGTAAAAACAGAATAAAAGCAGCGCTAAGCAAATTAAGAGCTGTAACCTCCTCTGAACCTTTTTCCTGAAAATACAGTTTTAATGTAAGTGAATATCCAGCCCAAGCAATTCCAGAGAGAAACCCTAAGAAATTTCCAATAAAGAAATTAAATAATGATGTTGCTTCAAGTGATGCTAAAAAAACAATTAATATTCCTATTGAGGATATTATAAATCCAATCGTTTTATTTTTAGTGTAACTCTCGTCTGTGAATAAGATTGGAGCGAAGAGGTAGATAATACATGGATTAAAATTCAGGAGAACTGAGCTACTACTTCCAAGTATAAAAGAAACAGAAAAATTCTGGCCAATGATCATAAGAACCAACCACATTGCGCAAAATATGATAGTTTTTGGTTGTTTTCTTAAAATTACCTTTAAAGAATTGAAATTTCCTTGATGAAAGAGAATAATAAAAATTAAGGCAGTGAAACCAAAAGAATAACGTAAAAATCCGAAAAATAATCCAGGAAAAGCCTCTTTTGTCCCAACCCAAAGTTTTGAGACTAGTGGAGGAGTTGACCAGAGGAGAACTATTATTGAAGACTTTGAAATAAAATTAAAATCAATCTTGCTCATAGAAATACCATCATATTATCGAAAATAGCTAAGAAGAGTAAATTTTCTTTTATAAACTCTTTTCTGATAACTGGATTAACTCAATGATCTTTGGAATAACTTTTATACCTGTTGTTTTAAAAACAATCATCTTTTATTGTTTGTTTTTGGAAAATATAAAAAGGTTATAATCAGATCTATTCCTGTTTGTTCGCCAATGGTAACAGTTTAAAATTTTAAAGAAAAAAGTATTCCAATATTATTATAATTACGATTAATTAAGTATAGATTTTATTTAACTCTTTAAAATAAATAGGATGGTCAAAAAAATAGAATGCCCAAAATGTGGGAGAGAGAACCCATCTCAAGCTAAATTCTG
>JBHLKP010000173.1:0-8303 GCA_048886525.1 Candidatus Hodarchaeota archaeon
TTGCATGTTTAGGTGTTGTAGCTACAGCAGTATCTCCAAGTAGAGTTTCAGGACGAGTTGTAGCAACTGATATGAATTCCGTTGCCCCTTCGGCCCATTTTCCTGTACCCCATTCATATTTTGGTTTCCGCCAATCTGGCGTAATTATTGGATATTTGATGTACCATAGATGACTTGGTCGTTCCTCAGAATCCGTTTCTAGGTCTGAAATAGCTGATTCGCAACGAGGACACCAGTTAACCATATATTCGCCTCGATATATTAATCCCTTCTTATATAATCGGTAGAAAGCTTCCCGAACCGCTCGTGTACATACTTCATCTAATGTAAATCGTTCTCGCAACCAATCACTGCTCATACCCATTCTTTTTGATTGTTCAGTTATTCGTGTATGGTATCTGTCTTTCCATTCCCAAATTTTCTCAACAAATTTTTTCCGTCCAAGCTCTTTTTTCTTTATACCCTGTTTTAATAATTCTCGTTCAACAACAGCCTGAGTTGCAATACCAGCATGATCAGTTCCAGGGATAAATAGTGTTTCTCTCTGTTTCATACGTTCGTATCTTGTCATTAAGTCCTCAAGAGAAATAGTAATAGCATGACCAAGATGAAGTTGACCTGTAACATTTGGTAGAGGTATAGTTATACAAAATTTATTTGGTTCTTTTGTTTTATCAACCAAACCTAATTCAATCTGTTTTTCAGGCCTGAAATACCCCTCTTTTTCCCACCATTTATAAATTTCTTCTTCTAAAGTATGATGATCATAGGAATGAGCAAGTTCTTCCTTCATAATGATGTCTCCATAATCAACTCTTTATTGTTGCATAAATTGATAAGTAAGCAGTATGAGGAATTATCTTTGCTTTAAAATATGATTTATCATTTTTTCTGCTTATTCATGGTCACAAGACATAGTGTTTTTAATTATAGGATGCAATATTATTTCAAATTAGTGTTCGCTAAGGAAAAAATCTTTTATAAACCAAGCATATTATACAGCTAATTTGAGAATTCTTTTACGAAATTGACCTGGATTCCTGTTAAAATATATACCGAATTTTTACCTAAGCTATGATTTTTATACAATCAGTAGATCAAATGGAAGGAAATTAATATGGCAATAAAGATTGAAAATATTCCTAATGCTGAACTAAAGCAAAAAATTGCTCCTGAAGATGAATCAAATTTAAAATTTGGTAGAATTTTTACTGATAGAATGCTTATTATGAGTTATAGAGGTGGTAACTGGAATGAACCAGTCATAAAGAAATATGAACCACTATATCTTGATCCGTCAGCTATTTGTCTTCATTATGGACAAACTATTTTCGAAGGTATGAAAGCATATAGGACCAAGGAAGGTCACATTAACCTTTTTCGCCCAGAAAAAAACGCTATTCGTTTTAACACTTCAGCCCGTCGAATGATGATGCCTGAAATTGATCCTGAAATTTATTTAAACGGAATAAAAGAACTTATAAAGCTTGAAAAGGACTGGGTACCAAGATCACTTGGATCATCCCTTTATATTCGTCCAACAATGATTGGAACTGAACCAGGATTAGGATTACGTCCTTCAACTGATTATTTGTTTTATATCATTCTTTCTCCTTCAGGTTCTTTTTTTCCTGAAGGTTTTAATGCAATCAAAATCTTTGTTTCTGAATATTACATTCGTGCTGCGCCAGGTGGAACTGGTAATGTTAAAACTAGTGGTAATTATGCCGCAAGTCTTTTTGTTGGCAATGAAGCGCTCCGATATGGTTGTAAACAAGTATTGTGGTTGGATGCTATCCACAGAAAATATGTTGAAGAAGTTGGTTTAATGAACATATTTTTTGTCTACGATAACGTTATATACACTGCTCCTTTAACAACTGGGACAATTCTACCAGGAGTAACTCGTGCAAGTACGATTCAACTCGCAAAAGATTTAGGTTTTACTGTTAAAGAGGAAGCTTTAGCAATAGATGTTATAATAAATGGAATCAATAATGGTAAGGTCAGTGATATCTTTGGAAGTGGCACCGCTGCATCAATCGCACCCATTGGAAGTTTATATTATCAAAATCAAGAACATATCGTAAATAATTTTCAAATCGGAGAGGTTTCAAAAGTCTTATACAGTAAGTTGAATGATATACAATATAGCCGTACACATGATCCTTATGGCTGGATTGTTCAGATACTTTAAAATTCGTAATGCTATAAAAGCATCAAACTCTTATTAATCTCTTTTTCTTTCTTTAGGAAGAGTATTAAAAATCTGCTTCCTTATCCCTTTGAAATTACCTCAATTGTACCATTATGTCCTTCTGTTATTTTCTTTTAGATAAAAAATCCCAATCCTAATACTTTAACATGTATTGTAGTTAAATTATGATCTTTAAATGGATCAAAAATGGTCTTCATGCATTCATCATCAATCCCAATACCTTGATCTTAAACAGAAACAAAAAATACTTTATTCGTTGCAGAACCGAAGAAATTTATAAATTCGAATATTAGATAGTAGTGCAAATTGGAAAACCCCTATATGATTTTCATTCAAAGAGTATGAATCCCTGATTTTAGGATTTCGTCCTCTCTTAAAAAAGAGATTAAATATCGTCCAGTTTCATAATTTATTTGAAACATTAGAACTAGAAAACATGATATATTCCATTTTAATCCCATAAGTGTTATCAATGTTAATTGTGATATCAAAAAGTAATATATTTATGTCTTAATACTCTATTATAAAAGTTAAAAACTAATACCACCCTAAATCTTTCCTATGTTCAACTCTGTGAACTTTACACTTGTGAACATTGAATTAATGTACGAAAGTTTTAAATTAGCTATTCTTTTACCTTCTTCTTAATAAATAATTTCCATCAAGGGATGTTGGACAATTTAATGTTTGAAACAAAAGAAAATGAAGGAGTACACTTGGAAGGATTTGCCTTTGGAATGACAGATGGCATTATATGCTTTCTTGGAATTATAATTGGTGTTGCACAAGCAACAAGGGATCCTATGATGGTGATCATTGCTGGGATTGTGGGTGGTATTGCAGATGCTTTTGGTAACTCGATAGGATTTTTTATTTCCCAATTAACTGAACAAAGCATTCAAATACATCAAAAAGAGAATCTTGACCAAGAAGTTCGTATTCATAGTCAAAAAGAAATAATTTATAGTGGCATTTATTCATTTTTAGCCACACTCGTCGCTTTGGTATTACTAATTGGGCCGTATTTAATTATCAGTGAATTTTACATTGCGATGTTTCTCACTTTCATCCTTGGTATAATGGCTTTATTTCTCTTAGGAACTTATGTGGCAAAAGTAAGTAAGAGAGATCAATTAAAAATGGGCTTAATTTATGCCTTAGTAGGAATTTCAGGTGCAATTCTTTCTTTTATGATTGGAAGTGTTTTAAACCAAATATTCAACCTTTAATTTTAGTGTAAAAAAAAATTAGTAATCCTCAAGAAAATGATATTAATAAAAAGGGTTCAAGAACGATCTAAAACATCTAATTTTTCTTTCTGATTAATTAGTATACTAGAATAATTGGATCTGAATTTATTTGGGTTTAGTAATGTAAGAATTGAAAAAGAGTAACGAGTATTCTGCTCTATGAAATTAAGAAAATAATAAAAGAGCACAAGTAATACAACATACATAGAAGGTTTACTATAACCCTAATTTTTATTTATTCCTCAATCGAAGGTTTTTTATATTAGTAATTGTTACCTTTATTTGGTAATATTACAAAATTATTCGTAGCTATTACCCGAGGTTGAAGACATGATGTATCAAAAACCTGATTTTTTAACGGATTATGAGTTTGGTGTCCTCCGTTTATATAATGAGGGTTTTAAAGTCAAAGATATCGCTTCTCAGCTTGGGAAAAAAGAGGGAAACATCAGAAAAACAAAAGTTGTTGTACGTAAGAAAATCGAAAAGGAATTACAAAAAACTGCTCGAAGTCTTCGGTTAGATCTCGATATTTCCAATATGCCAAAGGATGCTGGGCTATTAATTGGATTCGATTGGATTCACAACACCAAGGTCTTCCTAATTTTTACATTTACACATGGTATTATTGCTTGGTGGGAACATGATTGTAAGACTGATGAATGTCGTAAACGTAATCGTGAAACTCTTGATTTAATCTGTAGTGAAAGAAATATCCAATTGACTCCAGAGGAAGGAAATTTGTCTACTAGAGAGCAGTTCTTAAAAGTAATAGAATTAATCCAAATGAAAAAGGAGTAAAAAAAATGAACCCCATTACAATCATCAAACCCGAGGAAGGTGAAGGAGTCTATCCTATACCAGAAATTAGACGAATATATCCCTCACGGAGATTGTTATTCAAATACTATCTTACTTCATTTGTTATATGGTGTATCATTGCTTTGAGTATATTGAGCTTAGCAATGTTTATCTCATTTGTAAATGAAATAGATGGTCCCTCTTCTGAACCACCACTTCCTTCATTTATTATTAATGCGTTTGTTTTATTATTCTTGATAGGTAGCTTTGTAGCTTTTAGTTTGATAATTGTCCTTTGTCCTATTTATGTCAATAGTATGGAATATATTGTACATGGTAACGAGGTTGTAGTAAAGAAAGGATTATTAAATAAAACTATAAAATATTGTCCTTTTCGTACGGTAACAAACATTTCTACGAGAGCAGGCCCATTTGATAGACTATTTGGGATTGGCTGCGTGAATATTGAAACAGCTGGGAAAAGTAGTACCTCTAGTACACCTGAAGAGGTACTTGAAGGATTACTTCTATTTCATGAAATTCGCGATTATATTCTAAAACAACTTCGTAGTTACGATCCATCAAAGTTAAGGGAAGGATTAACTGTTGCATATGATTTACAAGCTTTACAACAAGAAACGATCAATGAATTAAAAGAAATTAAAAAACTTCTAAATAAAAAGACAAGGTGAAAAGAATATTGTATGAAAAACAGTATTATGATACTAATATTGAAGAAGGTGTTCCTTTCTATCCATTATCAGCATTTCGCAATAAACTACTTATTGTGTGGTTTACTGTGTGGGTAGTAATAACTATCTCTATCTTTGGTTTTTTTGGTTTTATCGCATTAATGGTATCCATTGATGATGATCCATCTGATTCTCAATTTGGAGAATGGATACAGGCACATGCATCGACTCTAACTGGATATTATTTTGTTTTTAGCTTATTTTTGGTTATTCCAATTGTTCTATTAACAATTTATTATGTCCAGAATATGGAATTTCGAATCGAAGAAACTGAAATTATTGTTAAAAAGGGAATTATCAATAAAATGGAGAAACATATTCCTTTTAGAACAATAACAAATGTTAGTTCACGATACGGAGTTTATGACAGGTTATTCGGAATTGGGACTGTAGAAATTGAAACTGCTGGAAAATCTGGCCAACAAACAGGTCCCGAATCAAAAATTGAAGGAATACAAAACTTCTTTGAAGTAAGAGATATAATTCTGAAGAGAATAAGGAAATTTAGAGGAAGCTATACAACAACAACTGAGGTTGAACATCCTCCTGTTGAGTATTTTCCTTCAGAGAACCAGTTCTACAAAGATTTATTATCAGAACTAAAGGAAATTAAGGAGATTCTCTCTAAATAATCTCCTTTATTATATTAAGTTAAAATCGTGATTTCCTCGATCTTTCTAAGAGTTATTTGCAGAAATTCCGCTAAAATGCGTCTTAAAAGGTGTAAGATAAGTGGCACTTATGGGATTCTTTGGCAATATTTTGACAATCTAATAACCCTAAAATGAAGAAATCAGTTATAAACCTGAAACCAGCTAATAAAATTATTATAAAAATCGGTGATAAAATTTTGGATATTATTGAAGTAGAAAATTTAACTAAACGATTTAAAAATAACATTGCTCTTGATAATGTCTCTCTACGTATCAGAAAAGGAGAAGTGTTTGGATTACTAGGACCAAATGGTGCTGGTAAGACTACTCTTATCAGATTGTTAATTGGATTAATAAAACCATCTTCAGGAACAGCACGTATTAATTATAATGGTAAAATCTATGATATTAAGAATGATATGATGAACATCAGGAAAAAAGCAAGTCTTCTACCCCAAGAGGCTGAAGTATATGAAAATCTTACAGCGAAAGAAAATATTCTTTATTATGGACAGATTTTCGGCACCCCTAATGGCGAAGTTAAACAAAGAACGGAAGAATTAATAGATATGATTGGTTTACGTGGACGTGAAAACGATAAAACCAAAGAATTTTCTGGAGGAATGAAAAGAAAGGTACTTGTTGCCCGTGCGCTTGTAATGGATCCAGAGCTCATTTTCCTCGATGAACCTACAACAGGTATAGATATTCTTGGTGCCCGAACTGTTAGAAATCTAATAAGAAAACTATCAAAAGAGCTGCATAAAACGATTATTTTAACTACACATGATTTATCAGAAGTTTCCGAACTGTGTGATAGAGTAGGAATTATGGTTAAAGGGAAACTAGTTGCTCTTGGATCTCCAGATGAGCTGGAAGAAAAATTTGAGAAAGCAGGTATTGAAGATGTGTTTATTGGATTAGCGACGGGAGAAGGCGTATTAGAAGAAAGCGTTATTACGCCAAAATCAAGAAAGACATTGCTATCTCGAATTCTAAGGAGGAATTGAAAAGATGAGTACACTTAAACAAATATTCTCATTAGTCAAGCAAGAGTTACAAAGTGCTAGAAGAACCCGATATGTCATTTTTACATTTGTATTAATGCCAATTGCCATGTGGGGGTTACAAGGAGGTGTACAGGTGATTGTAGGTTTATCTGTTACTCAAAGCCAAGCTGGTGAGACTATTTATGTCGTTAATTTGGATTCTGGGAGTGGTGAATTTAATTTAGGAGAAATATTCATAGAACGTCTTGTTAATGCATCTACCCAAAATGATTCACTTTTATCAGGAGCAATTATCAATTCTACTGCTTATTCTGACATGTCGTACGCAGATTTGATGATTAAATTAGATGATTCTAAATCTGCGAGTGCATACACCCCATTAATTATTATTCCAGAGACCTTTACTGTTAACTACAATTTAGTAAATTATTCACAGATTGAAATGTACACAATGCCTGGAGGTTTAATTGGATCAAGTATGTTAGAAGCAGCCGTGTATTCAATATTATCTCAACCTCCTTTTACATTGGTTACCGTTCATAAATATATAACTTTAGATGCTACAACAGTGGTTTTTGAAGGAGAAGAAGGAGCAGCATCAGGATTTGGAATAGGTTTTGTAGGTATGATCTCAATCATGGTAGCTGTTATGGCTCCTGCGCCATTTGTCAGTACGTCTTTTGCAGGAGAACGAGAGAAAAAAACAATGGAATCTCTTCTTGCGTTACCAATATCTAGATTTAATATCCTCTTCTCAAAACTTCTAGCAGGAATGGTTCTAGTTGGGATCTTTACTGCAATGAATCTTGTTGGATTATTTTTCTTTTCGGCGTTAATTGGATCAATTAGTACAATTGGGGGAAATCAAGGTGCAGAGGCATATTCTTCTGTCTTCAATCTTGAACCGTCATTAGAATTAATCTTTTTATCAAGTACGATGATGCTTCTCTCAGCTTTTGTTGCAATTGGCATTGGGATTTCAATAGCTAGTCTAACAAAGGACGTCCGTTCGGCGGAATCGATGTATAATATGGTATTAATGATTCCAAGTCTTGCTGTTGGCATGATGGCATTATTTGGAGGAGTACCTGAACAAGCTTTCGGAGGGGCTGGAGTAATCCTTTACATCATTCCATGGGCCCATGCTTTAGCTATTTTATCTAAAGGCTTATATCCTCAAACATTTGCCTCAAGTGCTCTAACAGGAAGTATTCCATTGGACTTAGTAGTTCATTTTGGGTACTTGATAATATTGATCTTTGTTTTCCTATTCATTGCATCCAAGGTTTTTGAACGTGAAAACATCTTAACTTAAATAGGTAAGTCGTTTTCTCCCACTTTTTTTTTCTCAATTTTTTTTAATAATTTTTTTCACCTTAAATTTAACAGGATTAATAGAAGGTCTAGTTCATTTCAATAAAAAAAATCCAGAAGTTTAGGATTTTATATTTTAATACTTAATTGAGGCTTTCTAAATTTGGTTTTTAATGTAAGTTGAAGTTGGGATTGATCGTCTAGAAATTCATATTGCAAATAAATTAAAATAAAAATTAAAATACAATCTTTCATCGATTTAAATTTGTAAAATTAAAAAGATGACTTTATTATGGCATCACTAC
>JBHLKP010000174.1:0-8293 GCA_048886525.1 Candidatus Hodarchaeota archaeon
TTTTAGGAAAAATCATCGACCTATCATCCGATCAGTTTATTCAAGTCATTTCTTACAATATCGATTGTCCTACAAATTCTATTCCAATGACTCCCTCTCCAATAAATTTTTTCACAATTTTTGTTACTACAAATCCAAAAATGATCAAATGAATCAAAGCTTTGTTTTGGAATCTGATTTTTAACCCTATCCTTAGAAACTGATTCTATCAATGAATTACAACGGGAACAACGAGAATTATAAGATAGCGGGTCATTAATATCACGAGGAGAGAACCTGGCGCTTGAATTAATGATTACACTTACTAGTTGTTCTTCAAGAATTGCAGTATTAAGAAAAATAACCTTTTTCGTCTGCTTTTGTAGCTGTTCATAAAGAGATTTATCCATTGTTATCAAAATTCGATCGGTCTCTAGAGCATGCTGGATAATTCCTTCATCAGATATTAAATTATTAACGATATCAGTATCTAAGCCTAAGATTCGCATAAATTTTCCCAGTTTTACAAGCATGGCATCTACTATGAATTTTATGGAATTTTTATCTTTCATTTGAAGTTTAAACGCCCAATAGATACTAGTAATCCTAATACGAATCCTTAATTAAGAATTTGAATTGTGTTAGTTCTTAACTAGACTGATCTGAACTACTAAATAAATCAATCTTTCTCTATAATATCACAGATGATATAATAAATTGCAGATCTGGATATTCCACCTGATTTTCTATATATCTCAATAAATTCTTGATATTAATTAGTTGCTACATTGTAATATTTAAATATCCACGTTCAACCATCAATAAATGACCTCTCTTTAGGAATTCCTTAAGTTGGCTAATCAGAATAGTAGCTTCACTGATAGATTGAAAGATTCCATGCGTAAGATGCTTGAAAAGGAAGTTTGGTCTTTCCAGAGATTTGATCAGGAATATAAGGTTTCATCTCATCCTCTTAAAAGGACTTTTCTATCCATATCTGAATTGAATCAAATTCATAAGGGGAAAATCGGCATCGCTGAAATCGCTAAAGAAGCTCAACTTTCTATTGATGATGTTATTTTTATTCTTCAGGAATTCATTGATCAACGTCTTATTGATGGGTATATCGAAGAAAACGAGACCGTTGAAGAATTAAGTGATGATATTCTGATTTTACGACAAGATTACTATTTTTGTCAAATAGATCAAATGAAACACACGATTTTTGAACTGCATTTTCAATGTTCTAGCTGTTTGCGCTTTATTTGCATGGAATGTTACCAAAAAGGCAATACTAATACTTGTCCGTACTGTAATGGCAGTTTTATACCAGTTCCAAGGATTTTTAAACAAAATGATGTTGAAAGCACACCAATAAACGCAATTAGTCCGAATAAAGTGAAATCATCTATAAGTGAATACTACCAAACCCAAAGAAAGAAAGTGTCCCACCAAGGAATTAAAGAAGTCTCACAAGGCGTATATAATGATTTAAAGGGATTTACTAAAGATAAAAACTGGTCTTTTAGCACATTAAGCGAGAAAGTAAAAAACTATTGGGGTTATCGGAAAACAGAGAATGAAATTACTAAACACGAGAAAACAGTTATTGATACAATTTCAGCATTATATGAAATTGAAGATACAAATCAAATCCCTATTCAAAGGATTGCATCGATAGCTAAACTTGAAATCGCTTTAACTCATGAAATTATTAAACGATTGATCGGACAACAAACTATAAATGGATTTATAGAAGCTGTAGGAACGTATGATACAATCATAGATGATGTTCTAATCCTCGGATCAGATAAATTTTACTGTGAGATCCATGATGAATCACATGTCGACCCATTAAAGATTACAAAAACACATTATCAATGTTCTAACTGCTTTAGGACTGTATGTGAAAAATGTCACCTTGAAATGAAGGAACAAGGTATGATAAACTGTCTTTTCTGTGGAAGTAAAATGACATACTTCCCTGGCTCTTCTTAAATGCCTTAAACTAGTTTAATGAATTTTAAAAACTGAATTGATTTTATTAATCTTTATTTTGTGCATTTCTTTAGAATCGAATTAGGCTAGGCAAACCAATGGGTTTAATGGTGAGAATTTAATGACCCTAGGCGAGAAAAGTATCAATTTAGATGAGCTAAAGAAAGCATATCCAAAAAAATTTGCTCCTGAAAGAAAAATTTTTGAAAATATTCACCGAGGAGATCGAATTTTCCTTCATACGGGTTGTGGTGAACCCCAATATCTTGTTAAAGCATTAGCAGAGTATATTACCCAACATCCTAGTGCTTTTTTTGACGCAGAAGTACTCTCTTGGTGGACATTAGGAGTTGCTCCTTATGCAGATCCACATTATCAGATGAATTTTCGTCATAATTCTTTTTTTGTAGCGAATCCTACTCGTGATTCAGTAAATAGGGGATTAGCTGATTATACTCCGATTTTTCTTTCCAATACGCCTAATTTATTTTATCATGGACTCGTTCCGATTGATATAGCATTAATACAAGTATCTCCTCCTGATAGTCATGGCTATGTGAGTCTAGGAGTTTCAGTTGATATTGTGAAAGCAGCAGTAGAAATTTCTTCTGTAATTATTGCTCAATTAAATTCATTTATGCCAAGGGTTCATGGAGACGGGTTCATTCACATTAATGACATAGATTATTTCATTCCTTATGACGAACTAATACTTGAATATAATCCAGAACCAACAAATGATAAATCATATTGGGAAATAGCAGAAAAAATTGGAAACTATGTTTCCCGGCTCGTACAAGATGGAGATACTATTCAAGTAGGATATGGAAGTATACCTGACGCAGTTATGGCTAATTTAAGAGAAAAGAAAAATCTAGGTGTTCATACAGAGCTTATAAGCGATGGATTAATCGAACTCATGAAGAAAGGAGTAATCAATAATTCTAGGAAAACAATAAATCCAGGAAAATCTGTTGCCTCGTTTTGTATGGGGAGTAAGCAAACTTACGAATATATCCATGATAATCCCTCAATCGAGTTCAAAAGGATTGAGTATACAAATAATCCTTTAGTTATTGCACAACATGATAATATGACAGCTATAAATAGTGCACTACAGGTCGATTTAACTGGTCAAGCTTCTTCAGAGTCCATAGGAAAAATCTTCTATTCAGGTATAGGTGGACAAGCTGACTTCATGCGTGGAGCTGTTCTAGCAAAGGGTGGGAAAACGATCTTAACTTTACAATCTACAGCAGAAAATGGAACTGTATCTCGTATTGTCCCCTTCTTAACTGAAGGTGCTGGTGTTACTTTGAATAGAGGAGATATTCATTACTTAGTCACAGAATATGGAATTGCCTATCTTCATGGAAAAAACATTCGAGAACGGGTTATGCAATTAATTTCAATATCACACCCGAAATTTAGATCCTGGTTAATTGAGGAAGCTAAGGCAGCTAATTTGATATATAAAGACCAAGCATTCATTCCTGGCAAGAAAGGTGAATATCCTGAACATCTCGAAACCTGGAGAACTACAAAGAAAGGTCTTGAAATTCTACTCCGAGCTGTTAAAATCAGTGATGAACCACTTCTAAAAGATTTCTTCTATGACTTGTCAGATCAATCATTATACCGTAGATTCATTAGTGTAAGAAAACATATCCCCCATTCACAGTTACAGGATTTTTGTATAATAGATTTTTCTAAAGAAATGGTCATTGTCGCGGTATTAAAAAAAGAAAAGCATGAAAGAATCATTGGTGTAGCTCAATATGGAATACACTCATCAGCAATTCATATTGCTGAAGCCGCATTCGTCGTTAGTGATGATTTCCAGAATATGGGAATAGGAACAGAATTAATGACTTATTTAACCTATTTAGCCAAACAACAAGGTCTTCTAGGGTTTACAGCAGAAATTTTGTATGATAATCGAGGAATGCTTCATTTATTTGAGAAAAATTTCCCAAACCTCGAAAAAAAGATATCAGAGGGAGTTTATGAACTTCGAATTGCATTTTGATTGTTTTTATTAAAATGCAATAACATTAAAAGGGCTTCAATGATGTATAATTTTAGTTTTGTACTCGTATTAGCAGTGTCACTGGTGGGTTCTAAATAAATTGTCAGAAATTAAGGAACCAGCAATTCAATACTTGTTTGAACCTCGCTCCATTGCAGTGATAGGAGTATCAACTAACCCAAAAAAAATTGGTTATAAGGTAGTAGACAACATACTATATAGTGGTTATAAAGGAAAAGTTTATCCTGTAAATCCTAAGGGAGGAGAAATACTTGGACACAATCTTTACAGATCTATTGAGGAAATTGATGGTGAAATTGATCTTGCTGTAATTTGTATTCCTGCAAAATTCGTTTTTGAAGCAGTCCAAGAATTAGCTTTGAAAAGAGCTAAATTCCTCTCAATCATTACATCTGGGTTTTCAGAGATAGGAGAGATAGAGGAAGAAAACAAAATTGCTAATTTTGCTCGATCGAATGGTATGCGAGTGTTAGGCCCCAATATTTTTGGAACCTACTCATCAAAAGCTCCTGTTAATGCTACATTCGCTACAAAAGATATTCAAGCAGGTAGAGTAGCAATTGTTACTCAAAGTGGAGCTTTAGGAGTAGCTATGATAGGTAAAACTGAAACTGAAGGCATTGGATTAAGTGCGATTGTGTCTGTTGGGAATAAGTCTGATCTCGATGAAGCAGACCTAATTGAATACTTAATGGATGATGAACAAACTAGAGTCATTATGCTATACATTGAAGGATTAAAAAACGGGGAAAAATTAGTACAGGTTCTTAGAGTAGCAACTAAGAAGAAACCTATTATCATCATCAAATCTGGAAGGTCTAAAAGAGGAGCTATGGCAGCAGCTTCTCATACTGGTTCTTTAGCAGGAGCTGATAATGTATTTTCTGATATTATGAATCAGGTTGGCGCTCTTAGAGCTTTAAGTGTAAAAGAAGCTTTAAATTGGTCAAAATTTTTATCTATTCAAACAGAAATGCCTAAAGGAGAAAATGCTGTAATAGTTACAAATGGTGGAGGAATTGGTGTACTTGCTACAGACGCATGTGAAATGTACGGAGTTAACCTCTATGATAATTTGGAAATACTAAAAGAAGTCTTTGAACCAGTTACTCCTTCATTTGGATCCACAAAAAATCCCGTTGACATAACTGGGGGAGCTTCTAATGAATATTATGAACAAGCTTTGCAAGCAGCTTTAGATAATGAAAATATCCATTCAATAATTTGTTTAGGATGTGAAACCGCGATTTTCGATGCTAGCCAGCTAACTGCAGTCGTTGAGAAAAAATTTATCTCAAATAAACCAAAAAAACCATTAGTTTTTTCTTTCTTTGGAGGCTCAGATTTTGAAAGAGGCCTTTTTTCACTTAAAAATTTAGGAGTTCCTATTTTTCCTGATGTTTATGAAGCAGTTTCTTGCTTGGGAGCATTGTATGGAAACTTTCGTACAGTTACACATGCAAAAGAATTAGCAGAGTATGAAGAACCTGAAATTGAGATTGATGTATCGAAAATTCAAAAAATGGTAAGTACAGTTATTCAAGAAAATCGTCAATTCATGTTAGTCAAAGAAGCAATGGTGGTTATGGAAGCAGCTGGCATACCAATGCCAAAGAGTTACATAGCAAAAAATCTTGAAGAAGCAATAACATTTGCAGAACAAATTGGTTACCCTGTTGTAATGAAAATCGCTTCAAAAGATATTATCCATAAAAGCGACGCAGGCGGAGTAGCACTTGATTTGCAAAACAGGGAAGAAGTTATTGACGCGTATGAAGCCATTTTAAGCTCAGCTCGGAAATATAAACCTGAAGCAGTTATAACAGGAGTGGAAATAGTAACAATGATCAAAATGGATCAAGCTATGGAAACAATTATTGGTGCCCGTAAAGACAATATTTTTGGACCTACAGTGATGTTCGGATTAGGTGGGATATATGTTGAAGTTCTCAAAGATGTTACATTTAGAGCTGTTCCACTTACTCGTTACGATGCTGTAGATATGGTGAAACAAATTCGTTCATACCCATTATTACTTGGAGTAAGAGGAGAAGAACGAAAAGATATAGAGGGAGCTGTTGATGTTATATTAAGACTTGCGAAGATTATTAAGTCTGTTCCTGAGATTTCTGATATTGAAATTAATCCCTGTCTAGTATTTGAACAGGGAAAAGGTGTCTTATGTGTAGACGCCCGTATTTTACTTAATCTTCCTGAAAAAGAGGTGCATTAAATGGTTGAAAAGATAGTAATTGCATCAACACGTAAAGAAGCAGGTAAAACTAGTTTTATTATTGGTTTAGCAAAAACACTAACTAACAAGAAGAAAATCGGTTATATGAAACCCCTAGGTGATCGTCTTCTTTACCAAAAGAAGCGTCTTTGGGATTACGATTCAGCACTAGTATCAAATATCTTGAATCTTGATGAAAATCCAGAGGATATATCGATTGGTTTCAATCATTCTAAAATTCGATTTATTTATGATGAATCGTCTACAAAAGAGAAATTAAATGAGATTGTCAATAAAATAAGTAAAGAGAAGGACATTATTTTAATTGAAGGAAGTAAAAGCCTTTCATTTGGTTATTCTGTATTTTTAGACCCTCTCACAATTGCTAGAACTATAGGAGGAAAATTAATTTTAGTAATTGGTGGAGTTCAAAATGAGGCTATCATAGATGATATCTCATTTATCAAAAAATGTATACTTACAAAAGACATAGATTTTCTAGGAGTCGTTATTACACAAGTAAAAGATGTAGAAGATTTTAAATTAACATATATGGATACACTTAATGAGTTGGGGGTAAATATTTTAGGTTTCATGCCTTATAGAGTTGAGTTGTCCTATTTTACGATGGATTATTTAAACCAAACTCTACTTGGCAAAATTCTTGCTGGAGAAAAAGGCTTACAAAATGTAGTAAATCATGTTTTCGTAGGTGCAATGTCAGCTGCTAATGTAGTAAATACTGCCCTTTGGAAATTAGAAAAGAAGTTAATTATTACCCCTGGGGACAGACGTGATATGATATTAGCTGCATTGGAATCAAATACTGCTGGCATAGTGTTAACAAATAACATTATACCTGATGACCCAATATTAACCTCAAAAGCAAACTTAGCAAATATTCCTTTAATTCTAGTTCCAGGTGATACATTCGCTACTGCGAAGTTAATTGATGATATGGAAATTCTATTTACAAAGGATGAAATTGAAAAAATCGATATACTTGAAAATTTAGTCAAGAATAACATAGATTTGAACGTCTTTTAAGAATAGAATCCCTACCTCCTCTATAGTTCAATATTCCCTGTTAGATTCCATTCGAATAGTTTTTAACTAAGATCGAGTTTATTTTGAGGACTTAATCTCCATTTAGAAGATTCTTTTAAATACAAAGTAGATTCTTATTTATTTTATTGATTTTTTTCCTAGATATTTATTTGAGAACCAGAATTTTTCGGGATCTCGTTTTTTACCATAGCTCCATATTGGGATTTTTCCCATGAAATCATCTATCAATACCCACATTCGGTCCAAGAATCGAAAATTTTTAATGAAAAAACGAGCTATATCATGTATTAACCCTATAGGTTTTGTAAATGGACAAACACGTATACAATTTGAACAATCGCCTGAATTTTTAACCCAAAATTCGTAACATGTATCGGCATTCACATACCATTTATACGTTCCAGAATTATTTGAGTCGATATCCCATGGACTCTCCCAAGAGGGATCTTCGTCATATGGTATAGATTGAGAGGGACAAAATTGCGCACATTTTTTACAAACACGACAAAACTCAGTTACACCGAAGTCAAGTGGTTTATCAATTTTCATTGGAAAATCAGTTAAAACTTTGCAAATTCTTACTCTTTGGCCATATTTCTGTGTAATCAAAAGACCATTTCGTCCGAACTGTCCTAGACCTGCTTGCACAGCTAGGGGTACCGATATCCCTGTATCATTCCCACAAGGAATTGCTTGAAATCCTAGATTTCGTATGAACTCAGCCATACAAGCAATAGCAAAAGCCATTCTTGAGTAACCATTACCAGTTACTATTCCTCCTGGAAGTGCAGGAGAAGTCCCTATTCCCTCATAATCCATTTCAATCAACATAACGATCGCGTATTGAATTTCCTCTGGTATATTAATTGGTTCTCCTTTTCTATTATGAGAATATATGAACGATTCATCAATATCTGTAATTCCAACAGCACAGGCACCAAAAATTTGGCCAATACGCTTGATAA
>JBHLKP010000175.1:0-8283 GCA_048886525.1 Candidatus Hodarchaeota archaeon
TCAAGAGTCTTCTCTGTAGTTCTTTTCGCTCCTAGAGTATCTGCTATACTGGTGATTGCCGGGAGTGTCACAGGATATCCTGCTCGAAAACTCTGAGTTACTGCATCGCATCCTATTGTTTCGACTCCAACTATCTTTATCTCTGGTTTCATTTGGCTTGCGACCGTTCCAACACCAGATATAAGTCCTCCACCTCCAACTGAGGCAATTAACATGTCAAGGTCGTGTTTTTCTTCAAGTAATTCGAGAGCAATTGTTCCTTGACCTCTCACAACATATATGTCGTCAAAAGGATGGATGTAAGTCAAATTGTTGGTTTCTGCATACTCCTTTCCTACAAGATTAGCTTCATCCCAAGCGCCTGGAATTAATCTAACTTTTCCACCCCATTGCTTAATTTTCTTAATTTTCTCTTGTGCCGTATTTTTTGGTAAAAACACAGTAACAGGTGAATTCAGCTCTTTACCTGCGTAACATACACCTAACCCATGATTTCCTCCCGATGCAGTTACCAATCCTCGTTCTAGTTCTTTTTTATCTAGTGAAAGAGCTTTAGAACACGCACCTCTCACTTTAAACGATCTTGTTGGTTGTAATAGTTCTAATTTGAAATAGATTTCCTTATTTATAATTTTTTCAAGATAATATGATCTTATGATTGGTGTTTTTAGTATATAAGGGCGTATCATACTTAATGTTTCTTTTACTTCCCAAACTGTTAATCCTTTGAACACACTGGACATAAAAGCTACCTCATGTCTCCAAAAGTAACTCATTCTTCAAATTTAGAAGCAATAAGAGCAGCTCCAAGAGCTCCAATGCATTGAGGTTCAGAAGGAACCTCAATTGGCATATTAATTTGTTCTTCAAGCATTACTTTGACTCCAGGGTTTAACGCTACTCCCCCAGTCAATGCAACTGATTTCTGCACTCCTACGCGTGCTATAAGCGTTGCTATTTTTTGACTGATTGTCCTATGAATACCTGCAATTATATCGATTCGATTAGCACCTTGATTTAAGCGTGAAATTACTTCTGATTCCGCAAATACGGTACATGTGCTTGAAATTGAGGCAGGATTTGTAGAATCTAAAGCTAATCTACCAAAATCGCTTAATTCTACTTCAAGAGCATCAGCCATAACTTCTAAGAAACGACCTGTACCAGCCGAACACTTATCATTCATCTCGAAATCTTGTACCTGTCCTTGATCATTAATTCGTATCACTTTTGAGTCTTGTCCACCTATATCAATTATTGTACGAATAGCTGGATTTATGAAATAAGCTCCAGAAGCATGACATGTGATTTCTGTTATAGCTCTATTAGCAAAAGACACTAATTTTCGACCATATCCTGTAGAAATGATATAGCTTATGTCCCTTAGCTCGATATTTAGAAAGGAATTAGCAGAATGCAATAGTTCATCTGCTATACTTGTTGGATTGTAGCCAACTCGTTTGATAAGTGAATATTTCTGTATTATTCCCTTTTCTTCAACAAAAAGCACAACAATTTTGCCAGTTAAAGAGCCAATGTCGATACCAACCGCGAAAACCAAATTTCTCATCTTCTCTTATATTTTAATTGATGCTAACAGTAATTGCATTTATTTGAAATAGGGGATATATGTTTATCTTCACAAAACCAGTGATGACATGAAGTACACTGCTTAAATGAGGTAAAAAAATCCTTAATGTCGTTATTAATTTTACAATTACGGAGATTAGTTATCATCTCATCTCGTTGAGCGTTACTGATCAATAACTCTTCTATATTCTCCAGAAAAGGTAAAGATTCAAATTTGGATTCTTGATTTTTGCTATTTAACAGCAATTTAAGCTGGAGTATTTGTGTGTCTATTTTTTTTCTATATTTTTCGATATAAGAAGATAATCCCTCCGGAAAATCATCCGATATTCCTATAAATGTTGATAAAACACTAATTTTTACCCAAGTTTCGATATTTCCCACTACTTCTGCTTCTACATTACAGTTAAGTGCATGACATTTAATAATGACGCGAATTTCATTCGGATCTTTCCCATTTTTGAATTCGATGGGTATTGGTAATAATCTCGATAGTAAACGATATGAATTAATTAAATCTTCCTGGAATTTTGTTACTTGACCAATTACAGTTGATTTTAAATTTAGAATCTTTTCTTTTACTCCTTCATATCTTCTCTTTAATTCAGTAAGTATAATATCTTCTTCATTTGACTCCATAATTTGTTTTTGTAACATCAGGGCTGTCTTTACAGCATTTTCAAGTTGACTTCCATTAAATCTAATATCATTTGCTAGTAAAAATATTGAATCTGTATCCGATAGGGTCAGCATTACCTGAAATTCAGATAAAGCTTCAGTTAATACCTCTTGCGCCGCAATTGGTTGTTCAAGCTTGGGAAGCTTAGTCAGGAATGGTTCTAAAGGAATAAATAAATCTCTTATTTGAGTTTGGATTATTTCTAACTCTTTTATGTCTTTTTCACTTCTCTTAAGGAATGGGTCAAGAACTAGAATTTCTTGACCAGTTTGGCGTGCTTTACCTATTTTACCATTAATATTTCCATTAGCTATGAGATATTCCAATGACATTGAAAGAACTTCGCTAGGAAGTCTCATTCGTCTTCGAAGATAACCAATGGAGATTTCATTTGCTCCATATCGTTTCTGAACCATTTTAATCTCATTTTCAAGAGCTTGAAGAGTCAAACTATCAAAAATATTTAATGTTTGGATTTCTTCTTCCGTTGCTTCTCCTGTTACATCCTCTAAAATTTGTTTTAACATCTTTACTCTATCTTCATCAGTAATTTCAGGTACAATCGCTGTGTAGATGATGGGATCAACTATCTTCCCAAAGAAGGATTCAAGTTCTGTCTCTAGAAGAACGTCGTTTAAGTTTTCACTTTTTTGAGTCACCGCCAATGCTAAATCTTGAGAAGGATTGAATGAAACATTTAACAATAGGTTGTCTGTTCCTTGAATAATGCAATTTTTTATCCCACCTGCTGATACTTCCATATCTATACGTTCAACGAGAGTCAAAAGTGAAGTAATAGAAATTGCAAATAAGAATTCATCCATTTCTTTATCTTCTGGGAATACTACCCATACAGGATAACCTTCTGAAGCAATAAGTCCAACTGTATTATATTTTTCTTTATATGCAAGATTAAAAACGTTCTTCATTAAGGTTTTTAAAACATCCATGGGATCAATAATAGCTTCATAATATATAATAAGAATTACATTAAATCCGAGAGAATACAGTGTAACTGCTTTTTTTCGTCCTTTTATATTTAGAGAATTCCAAACTTCAAGCTGAAGTTCATTTGCTAGTATTCGAGAGAGAATATACCATGCTTGTCCGAGGAGTGATGATGAAATTAAATCCTCTCTTTCTGGAGTCCTAGAAAAAGGATCTACTTCGTTTTGTGTATTTATGAGAAGCATCTGTTCAATTTGAGGTATATCTAATTCAAATTCTGTTTGAGTGAGAGCTCTCTTCATTATTTCAAACCATTGAACTGATTCCATACTACTCCTCACTCTCTAATTTAGATTTTTGCCTTTAGTTGAGTATTCAATTTTTCTGCAACAAGATTTGGACTACCACTTGGAACTGTTACAACTAAACATATTAAATTCTGTGATACTGCAATGGCTATATCTCTCTCCTTCCCTTGGACATGAATTAAACGAACACGTTCTTGAGATAATGTTGAGAGTGTTCGATCACCTAAAGTAGCACTAGCTCCCGCTAATGCCGCATACCTATTTGTAATACCTGAATCGGTTATCTCTGAAATAATATTGTTAGATTCACGATTAAAAGTTAATATCGGTAACCCAGTTTCGTCTGCTAGAGAAATCATAAGAACTTGAGAGTTATTTTGAAAAATTTCGTTTAAAATAGAACGAATTTCATCTTTTGTAGTTTCATCCAATTAAACATACCTCGTAAATAATGTATAAACTACAATACGTAGGTACAATCGATTTTAGATGAATTCTCTTCCATCCTATATATATTCCTTCCTAGGAATATTAGACTTTATTAAACGAAAATTAAACAAAAAATAGAAGATATGCATTTTTTATAAAAAATATCGTACTTTAACTAATAATCAAAGGCCTTTAGGTATTCCCAAATTAATACATAGCTTTAGAGATATCAGACATTAGTGAGAGTCTGTAGTTCTTTACATTAGTTTGGAAAAACCCATAGATTGTATCTTGTACCAGAGGCTGAATGGATTGCTGGTTCCTTAGTAATTTTTGAATTAGTTGCTAGTGATTCCAGTGTTTGTGTGAGTCTCTGATTTTCAATTTCTATCCCTTTTTTTTCTTGAAGAGTGTTGAGAATTCTTGTTTTCGAAAGCTTTTTTCCTTTAAACTCGATTAATAAAAGAGATTCTAGATTTAAACCCGCATTTTCTTGTTTCTGAAGGTCAATTTGACCCTGATTTATGATTCGAGTTGGATATTCTGTAATATCTTGATTTTTTTTGAAATTAGAATCTAATTGTCTTCCTTCAAATATATAATGTCCGATAAGGGTTTGAAGGAGAGCAGCAGCTCCATTGCATGGAATTCGTAGTGGTTCGCTATACGAAATCTCATTTTCATTCAAAAATTTTATCTCTTGAATTTCAATTGAGGATTTAGTCATACCATACTTAGAATGAGATGATGGTCCCCATAATTTTAAGTATATTAACCGTTTTGGACTAATTTTGATCTTTTCAATTAGTAATGGTTTATTAGTTTCCATTCATCCCACTTTTTAATAGACTTTTACTACTTGTTTTAAGTTCAATAGCTTTAAATAAAACTTTTTCAGAGTATAATCCAAGTAAAATTAAGATAAATCATAAGAAGATAGTATTTACTGGCCTCATTTTGATATTCAATATACTATAGGAAAAGAGATTAGCTTTTGGAACGATTTAGTTTGTAAGTATTTCAAAATGCACAGACAAGCAGGTTTTAAAGTGAAGTGTATATTTATTTAATAATTAATAGTCCACGGAAAATATCCCTCAAACTAAATTAATATAAAAGGGGGATTAAATAAAATACATATCCTGTGCTAGGCTGTGAACTACCTTTATGAAAAAAGAATTTAGTAAGGATGTTATAAAAGAAATTTTAATTATTAATATTTCAAAGGCTAAGATAAAAATCGGGGAGATATTAAGAATTGGAGGAACACAGGCTAAGCTTTCGATTATGATTGCATGGAAAAATGCAAGGAGATCAAAATATAGAACATTTTTATTAATTTTCGGAATGATTCTCACGGTAGCTTTAGAAACAGGAATAGCTGTAAGCGTAGATACCCTTTACGATGATTTTATATTGGATAATCGTCAGAAAAATTATACTGATATAACTGTAAGTCCTAAAACTTGGGTGGATCTCCCTACATTAACTTCAACGGCCAATCAAATTCGAAAAGTTCCAGGGGTGGCAAAAGCTGGTCCTACATATTATATTTCTGTCGATCAATTCGTAGATGTCGGTGTTGCCACAAAAACTATATTATATGGCATTGATTCAAAAACTCACCCTGATTTTCCTCACCTAAATGTAACTGAGGGAAAACGAGTAGTCTCTGGTAACACAGTAATGATCTCTCAGAAAATTCAGGAGGAAATTGGTCTTGCTGTTGGGGAATCATATAATCTTGCTGAAGCTGATCCAAGATTTGGTAATGTAATAGTAACAATAAGTGGTGTTTTTAGCAGTAATTCGGCATTTGGGAACAAATTTTTGAGTTCATTTGTACTTATTGACATTGAAACATTGTTAAATACGATTCCAGTAGAATATCACAGCTTAGCTTTTGCTGAGATTGATATAGAAGTCACTAATCTCTTAAATATAAGACAAACAGGAGAAAAAATTATAGATTTTATTAATGAAATAGGTAATGAATATTGGGTGTATTTAGAGAAAGATATTTCAGATATTGAAGCGACTGGAATTCGAGCTTATCAAGCAGCCATGAATTTAGTCATTCTTTCATCTTTCATCGTTGAATTTCTTTTTATTACTAACATTCTTGCCATAGCAATACGTGATAGACAGAAGGAATTTGGAATATTTCGTGCTGTTGGTACAGACTCATTTCAACTTATTGGGATAATCACAGCTGAAATCTTAATCTATTCGATAATAGGAAGCACTATAGGTGTTTTTGTAGGAATTGGTTTCTCTAATGTTTTGGTTTCAATATTAGATATTTTTTATACTGGATTGAAATTCGAAGCATTATCTATTCATTTTTCATCAATATTTGCAACATTTCTCTCTGGTCTTGTTGTTGCTTTAGTTTCAGGTCTTTATCCTATTTTTTTAGCGTTAAAAACTCCTGTTATTCAAAATATACACTCAAGAATGCGAACAGGAAAAACTTCTGATATTATCAAGAATTGGCGTCTTGCTGTAGTTATGGGTCTTATTCTCGCGAGTACAGGCTTTTTATTGCAAATATTTATTGGCCCTTCTCGCTTTTTAGAATTTGAAATTCTCTCAATTCATTTTATTGTTATAGTTCTAATATTCTTTGGCACGATTCTTCTCGAAATTGGGATTCTTGTTTTCCTTCCTAAAATATCAATGAAAGTTCTTTTTTGGTTTGGATTAATCACTCGCACGATTTCTAGCAGGAATATCGCACGTGAATTTCAGAAATCGTTATTCACAATAATGACTGCAGCACTCTCACTTACTTTTATAATTGTTGTAGGTCTTACCTCTGCAGCTGTCGTAGCTGGAGTACCTGATTATTTTAATAGTCAATGGGGAAATATCGACCTTGTTACCGTGGCACGGGACACAAATCCCCCTGATATTAATTTTGCGTCTACTCTCTTAGGACGGACAGATATTATTGAATGTTCTTTCATACAAGAAACCCGAGCAGAATTTCAAGGTTATAATGCATACGTTTATGGGGTGGATCCATTGCAGCATGCTTTTTTTGCAGAACCTACCATTGAATCCCTAGATCCACTAAGAGCTCCATCTGCATTTTTATATTTGAATGAAAGCACCAGATCGTATCTTAACACAACTACTGGAAATATAACAACTGTGAATGTAACCTATGGCTTGATTTCGCACCGTCTTTATCAACGTCTTTATCCACATATTCCCCTAGGAAATAATTTAACATTGAATATTGGAAATAATCAAACTGCAAATATCACACTCGCAGCGGTAATAAGAGGAAATGTTTTCCTAGGGAATGGAGAGTACTTGTACATTTCATCTGTAAAATACCAACAATATTACAATTCAACCTTAGCGAAGTATTTCGTATGTAAAGTTGAAGGAAGCATTAAAAGAGCTCAGACTGCAATAGATCGGCAATATGAGGCTCTATTTATTGACGTCATTGGAGTGGAGTATTTCACAGAACTCATGGAGCAAAGTCTTAGATTTCAGGCAGCACTATTCCAATTGCTTTTTATTGAATCATTCATCTTAGCAGCAATTGCTCAATTTATTTGCATTCTTGTTTCCACATTGAGAATGGAAAGAGAAATGGGAGTAATGAGAAGTATGGGACTCCATAAACGTGGAGTATTAGGCATTTTTATGTCAGAGTCAACTGCTCTGGGATTCTCTGCTTTGGTTGTTGGTTTAATAGATGGCTTGATAGGATCTGTCCTTCTCGCATGGTATATTTCCTTAAGCATTCCAATTTCTATCAGTTTTCCTATTGATAGAATAATAATTTGGGTTTTTGCGTCTTTTCTAATTACGATTGCAAGTACAATTTTGCCCTCTTATAGGTCAAGTCAAAAGAATATTGTTGCTACAATTTCAGGAAGGCCAATGGCAAAGATGTATTTTGAAAAACCTCTTCCACCTGTTAAAAGTCGATATTGGCCTGAAATGAAACCTTATCAGCAAGAATCAGAATTTTTAATTCCTGGAAAACTACTGAGAGATCATTCAACTACTGAATCAATTACATTATGGCAATTCATTAAAACCAGAAAATTCGAGATTCAGACAATTTTTCTCTTACTGATGGCAATTGTAACATTTAACTACATTTTTGATTCAAAAATTGTTATTAGAGGTTTGAATCCTTTCGATACATTGTGGCGGAGTATCCTAATTTTACCTGGGATATTAGTAAATGCCTTCGAGGACTTTCCTATCGATTCGTTCTTACTCCTTAATCCATTATTATTTTTGGTTGGACTTGGTGGAATCAGTCCTCTGGTCTATTTTCTAATTGTTGGTTTTCGTTCA
>JBHLKP010000176.1:0-8223 GCA_048886525.1 Candidatus Hodarchaeota archaeon
TTTTCTGTTGCGGCTAGATTGGCTCAGGGAGGGAGTTGAATTGAGACGTTTTTCACAAATCTCGTATAACCAACGTTATGCTCACGAAAATCTTTATATTTTCTTTATATAGTCTGAATGTCATTTATCCTAAGTTAATTCCACGAAAATCTTTATATTTTCTTTATATAATCTAAATGTCGTTTAACCTTTGATAAATTACCAAATGTAATCTGTAAATTCTGAACAAAGAGTAAACGTCCCTAGCTCATGAGGATATCTGCTGAAGAAACGATTATTCATTTGTTATTCTGGTTGTGGTGATCCCCGCTCGTGCCATTTTTAATGCCTCAGAGAGATAATCTTCAACTCGTGCTTGGTTCAATCGGGTAGTATAGGGGGCATTACTCTCGATGAGGTGTTGCCATTTATCATATTGTTCTTTTAGTTGTTGACTTTCCATTGTTGCTTTCTCTCTTAGTCGTGTTAATCCTTTCTCCACTGCTGTCATTTTTGCTTGATCCAATAACTGTGTTGCTACTGTTAAATCTCCTTCCACCATTGCCAATTTTGCTTGTAGAATGAGCGTATCTACAACTGACGAGAATGAGTGTTCTTGTCGTGCTTGTGCTGTGAGTCGTCGTAATAGGGTTTTCGTTTCCTGTAGCACCGTTTTTTCACCTGATGCTTTTAGTTCAAAGATGTGGAGGTCACACAGATTGAGCATTGCTGTGGACACTATTTCGAAGAGTACACTTGTTTCCTCGGCTATCTGCTCTAAGATTTCCTGTGCTTTCCCTTTATCTTTCAGTCGTGGGCTTGTTTTCAGGATCAATGCCTCTGCTAATTTAGCATACTGGCCTATTGTTGTTATGGGGCGATATAATCCTCTTCTCATTTTCTCTGCTTGATATCCCTGGGTATGAAGTGTCTGTAATTGCTTCGAATAGCTCTTGGCTTCTTCTATTTGGTTTGTTTCGAGAGACAAGCTGACCAGGGAGTAGAGTGCATATGCTGCTGCCCTTTCGTTTCCACTTTCCTCACTGAGAGACAGTGCTTTTGTGGAATACTTATAAGCTGCCTCGAGCTCCCCTTTTGCGTGATAGATTGTTGCAAGATTGTTCAGTGGAATCACTCTCCACATTGGTTCATCAATTTCCTCATGTTTAGACACGCTCTTGTGACTGTATTCAAGAGCCAGCTCCAACTCCCCCTTTAATCTATATCCCCACCCTATCCAATTATAGGAATGAGCAATGCCAAATTTATCTTCCAAATCTTTAAATAGCGTTAAACTTTTCTGGAAGTACTCCAGTGCTTGATTTATTCCAGTTCCCTGCGTTAGGTAAGTCCAACCGATGAGTTGGAGGGAATTAGCCAATCTTTCTTTATTCCCAATCTCCTCCACGATAGCTAGTAGTTTTTGAAAGGAGGCATTTGCGTCCTCTAAATCTCCCAGTAAAAGATAAGTTTCCCCAATACTATGGAGAATAAATGTTGATTTTTCGTCCAGCTCTTTCTCTATTGCTAAGCCCTGCTGCAAGTACTCCAACCCTTTCGCGGCATCGTTTTTCTCATCCCGATAATAAAGACCGATATTGTTGAGACAGGAAGCCATCAGCCGTTTATTATTGATCTCCTTGCTCAGCGCTAGACTTCGCTGATGGTACTCGAAATCCCGATCAAGATCGCCCATTAACTTATAACAACAACCAATGTTCCTCAGACATTCTGCAATGGCATGTTTATTGTCGTCTTCTTCGTACAGAGTTAAGCTTTGTTGGAGGGGTACTAGAGCTCTTTCTGGATCAAAATTCCGCCATAAACTTCTACCTTTCTGGAATAACAATGCAGCTTTTCTTCTGGTCAGCGATACTGGGTCTTCCTTAAGTACAAACAGTGTTTGCTCACAGTAGTGTATCTGTTTCAGGCTTTCCTCATATTTATCTAATGCTTCTAATGCAGCTGCCAACGCGATACGAGCATCAACTTCATGTAAAGTTTTCCTCTGTCTTTGACTTTCTGTTAACGCCGCTTCTGCTAGTCGTCTCCCTTCTTCATAAACTCCTTTTCCTGTCAGTATTTGACTCTTAAGGATTTGATACGTCAGGAAGGTGTCTTGCGTTAGAGTTTCCTTTTTCTCAATGCTTTCAATGATTGGCAGTGCTTGGTTATATTTCATTTGGGTTAGTAGCTCTTTTACTTGTTGCAGTTCTTCCCTTTCCAATTGTAGTTCGCCCTCTTGTGATCTTTCACACGAATGGATAGTTTTAATTAGTAAACTCTGTTGTTTCAAAGATTAAATAATGTTTGCTTTATTTCTTTTAAGATATTAGTGGTCTTCAAAAATCTCTCCTGTTAGTCTTTTATAAAGCACCCTTGAAAACAGGTGAAATAAGTCATTTAACTGTAGTTAGACAACATTATACGTATATATACATATTTTCATTGACCTATCCAACGTTATACGCATAATTAACCTGATCCTCTTTTACTGGATGGAGATTAATACTTTTTTTTCCTACTAATTGCCTAATATCTGTTTCAATGATGATCCAGAGATTATCTGCTTCCTCTCTATTTATTTCTTTTTGATTTAGGCGTCCACACGATTAGCCCTTGGGACTTTGATATTTTTCGATAAAGTGTTAAATGAATCAAAATAAGAAATTTTGTGCTTCTTTAGAAGGACTATCACTTAATTGCAAGTTAAAACTTAAAGGTTATCACATTTCGAAGTATCTTATTATCAATGAATTGGATCAAAAATTCTGCGGTTAGATCTGTTATCAAGCCCTTGATGTGTGATAAGATGAAAGTCATTCAAATAATAACAATATTTTTACTATCTACTGTTTTTTTGTATTCTAATCTTGATAAATCATCAATTACAGAACTAGAAGTATCTCCCTCTTCTCATATTCCATCCGTAGGTCAAGAATATACCAATCACATACCAATTTTAATTAATGGAGACACGGAATTTGCACAAATGGCTAATGATGAGAATTGGGAAGGAAGTGGAAGTCAAATAGATCCATACCTTCTAAATGGATTTCAAATTGAAGGATATTTTAACTCCAATTTAATAGATATTAGGAATACAAATGTCCATTTTCAAATTAATGGTTGTAAATTAAACCAAGGCTTTAATGGCATCTATATTTATCAGGCAATGAATTGTAAAATTACGAACAATATCATAATCAACAATAATAATTCTGGAATCATTTTTGATGCTGCTTGGAACTGGGATTTTGGAATTCCACAGGTTAATTACATTACTGAAAATGTCATCGCAAACAATACTGGAACTGGAGTTTTTGTCCGTCAATATATCGTAGATGTCTCACAGAACACGATAAACAATAATAGCGAACAGGGGATTGAATTCATTAGAACTCTGCCAAGTGTTCTAAAAAGAAATAGAATCTCCTATAATAAAGGAGACGGAATTTATCTTTATTCAAAAGGCAATATAATAGAGCATAATATCTTCATAGATAATGGTTTGACCGTCCATCCTTATCCTGGTGGAGTACCGGCTCATTTCAGCGATTGTCTACAGGAAAGTGTCTTGAACAACACAATAAACGGAAAGAAACTTATTTTTTGGCAAAATGAAACAGGAAGAACCGTACCTGAAGAGACAGGACAAGTAATCCTGGTAAATTGTAGCGCAATTAAAATTTTTGACCAAATTCTTTTTGGAATTGATTCAATTATTTGTCCTAACCTAACAGTTAGTTCTACCTTTATTACTGGTAAGTTTGGAATTCGACTACAATACTCTCCAAATAGTATAGTAAGAGGAAATAGTATTAGTAACTCTGGAATCTTTCTGTCCCACTCATCAGCTTGTATCATCACAAATAATACAATTGTGGATGGAAATGTGTTAGCTCCATGGAGTATGGTTGAGTTGAGCGGGAACGGAATCCATCTTTCTTACTCTAATGACTGCTTTGTATCGAATAATACCTTAACTGATACTATTAAAGAGGGAATTACACTACGAAGTTCGGGAAGTTGTGAAATTAAAAATAACTGGATAATTAGATCAAAAGATGCAGGAATTACTATAGGAGGTTTCGCACCGTGCCCTTCTTGGGATTGCCTTGGGCATTATGATCCCGTTTACAATTCAATGATTATGTCTAACTACATTATCCAATCTGCTACAACAGGAATTCAACTTAATTATGCAATTCAAAGCTTTATCGCTGGGAATGTAATTGCTAGTAATGTCTACTTCGGTATCTTTGTGAGTGTATCTTCAGAACATAATCAGCTCTTATTTAACTCTCTATATAGCAATAAGGAAGGAAACGGATCTCAGGCATGTGATATGGGATTAAATAATACCTTCAACCAAAATTATTGGAATGAATGGACAGAACCAGATAATGATATGGATGGAATCATAGATAACCCCTATCTAATTGAGGGCCCTTCACAAAATGAGGATCCTAATCCCCTTAGTTCACCCATCAACCAAACAAATCTTCATTTCCTTTTTCCTCCACGAATAATATTTCCAAACGGAAAAGAAATTCTCAGTAAGTTTATCACAATTACTTGGATTCGAGCCATCGATACACAATTACATGATATTAGCTATTCGCTATATTACTCATCAGACGTAGGAAAAACTTGGAGTTTAATTACTAATAATGGATCAGGAACAAAATATACCTGGAAAATAAGTGGACTTGTTCCAAGTTCTTTTTACTTAGTAAAAATTATAGCAACTTGTACTGAAGGATTAACAGTCCAAGACACCAGTGATGATCAGTTTACCATCATTGCCTATGAGAGTTCGATCAGTCACAATAGCTCTACCAATCCTGTTCCTAGTATCATAATATCTTCAGTTGTAGCGACTTTTCTGTTGCTAGTACAAATCAGGAAACAGCGGTATAGATTTAAATGAGCTATCTCATTACGAAATAATACTCCAGTACATGGATGGTTAGGATTGGATAGACGACGAAAAAGTTGTACAGTAATTTTACTATCGATTTTACTTCTCGTTCCAATAAATATCCCTACAACAGTTTATAAAACTAAATCAACTGGCAATACATGTCATTCCACTTCAAATACTGGATTAAATATAAGTACTGTTCAGCTAATCTATAAATTCTATACAGATGGAGAATATCAGTGTAATTTCATACTAGACGCTCTTGGAAATAATCATACTAAAACAGAAATTGTGCAATGTATTTTTAATATCTCGGATCCAAATATCAAAGATTGTATTTTAACTATCTCAGATACTCTAGTCGAGGTAAATAAGATAAGTTATGGAAATTTTTCGACCATTACATTTTCTACATTCAAGTTATATCCAATAGGCCATCGTTTCTCAATTCAAGGTCGATTTTACGGAAAATTTATCTCCAATCATACTGACATTTACACATTTAATCTAGGTATTTCTTGGGGAACAGATGTGGCTTTTCAAAATACTGTTATTCAAATTAATAAAAATAAATTCACAATGCTCTCTGTGCAACCAACTCCACATATTATTGAAGATGAATCATTGAATGTAATGAAATTAGAATGGAATAAAATGTTAGTTGATAATTTTGAGGCGATTTTAGAATTATATAAGAAACCTTTAGTCAATACGTTTTTCTTCATTAATATGCAGTCATGGGAAGCGACGATTGGTCAAACAGCCGAATTAACCATGAGGAATAATGGAACTTTCGATCTCCGCGGTTGGATCATCACCCCAGAATGGATGATAAGTAACACTACAATATTTGAAATTGAGCCAAACCAAACAGTAACTGCGTTATTAACAATTAAATCCTCGGTCAACATCGGAGAGAATGGAGCAATACAACTTGTGATTGTAGACCCTTTAGAAACAATAATTATCCCAGTCATTATCGCTTATCCAGCACCTATCGACCTTGGGTTTATTCTTCTAATTGGTATATTAGCTTTCATAGGAATCATAATGCTCATTTTTGGTATTATCCAAAGAGAGTCAATAATTAATTATTTCAAAGGTTATCTAGGAGGAAAAGAGTTGTTAAAACCGAATGTTAACATTCTAATAAATCCTCAAGAGAAAAGTACCACTCTTTTAGAGGAAAATAATTGGGAAGCAATAGAAACTCGATGGGAATCTGTGCTTCCTGATCAAGAGCTACAAGTCCTGAAAATTTTATTCTTTCAAGGAGTAGTAAATCAGAAAACTATTGCTAAACAGTTACAAATGTCAGAAATGAAAATGTCACGGATTATAAACCGACTTGAAATAAAGCGACTCCTTACTAGAGAACGATCAGGTATGTCTAAAATGGTCAAACTCAATAAAGAAATTATCTAACTCCTTTTTACTTTAGTTGAATTTTCTCAAAATAATATTCTAACTTTGGAAGGTAGACTGTGTGTAAATTGTCTTAAGGAAAAAACAGAGTTTTAATTGCAAATATTCAGCAAATTAATTACTAAATATACCAATATAGAAAATCAAGAATTTTAGATTTTTGTACTACTGCAAGCAAAATTTCTGAGAAACAAGTTTAAGAAAATTGCGGGGTATATTTTACAGTATATACCACAATATATCCTTTTCATAACTTAACCAACGTAATATGACATTAAACAATGAAAAGATTAAAACTCCTAAGAAAGAATGTGATTATAGCTTAAATGTCACTTATTAAATGGTGTTAATTAATTTAGTCAGTCACTTTTTTTGTATAAACCATTTATATAATATTACGATATTAATTAGCCAAAGACATCCAAGAATGATGAAAAGAAGGCCAGTTTTCATTTAAGTTAATATAAATTATATTATCTAGAATTGAATCATAATTTTATTTAAAGAATGTATTGATAATGGAAGAAGTAAAAGATACTCACAAGAAGAAAATAATCATATACTAATTTTGTGTCTCAAGAGAACCAAATATCAAGAGTGATATCATTATCACTATAAAAAAAAAGAAAAAAGAGTTATCCCCCTAATATTCCTTCTTAAAGATGAATAATTTCCCAACACCTTCCTCAGGGCGCTCATTTATCTTTTTAAAACCGCATTTTTTCTCATAAAAGTGATGATTTCGTTTAGCCCATTCAGGGGTGTCTAATATCCAAGACTTCGTTTCAGGATAATTTTCTTCAATATATCTCCATGTTTTTGAACCAATACCTTTATCTTGGTACTCTGGATCAATAAAAATAGTACCTAGACAATTATTTCCGTGATCAAAGATAAAAACGATAAAGGCTCCTATGACTTTTTCATCTAAGATGATTTTGTACCCAGTTGACTCTTTGTGGCCAACCATCCACTGATGAAAGAATTCTCCAGTGTCGTATCCAGGAGGACCTCCTTTAGGTTCCCCTAAGTGCTTTTGAGTATCGTCATCAAAAGTTCGGGTCATTATATCGGTTAGAATGGGAATATCCTCTTTTGTAGCGACTTCATATACCAAATTCATTTATAATTCCTCCTAAATATAGCTATATTTCCTTAATAGGACAATAAAGCTCCAAAATAAGGTTCTCTGGAGTAGCTTTAGGATTAAGGTGCTTTTCTAACATTGGATGGTGGTCAAAGTCATATTCCTTAGAGTTTTTTACCCATTCTGCAAGTTTTTTCCATGATGGGATTATATCATCTTCGACTGGAAAGAGTCTTGTGTTTGTGACGGCATAAAGACCTCCAGAAAATTCTAGAGTAGAGATATCTGCACCCACTTGGACCTCAGGAGTTATTCGTATCCATAATTCGTACCCATACTCTTCCCGGTCATCACTTGGATCTGGGTTATTAAATCCATACACTGGCCACTTTTCAGGACTATCCAGTAATTTTTGGGGATCAGCCCATTCTTTCATAACTTTCCAAACATCCTCTTCAGGTGTTTTACTCACAACATGAAATTTCACAACTTTCATTGGAGCAAGCCTGATGATTTTTACTTCTAAATCTCCTTCATTTATTATATTCACAGTTTCATCTCCTAGCTTTGTATATCTACCAATTAATTTCTTAATTTTCAACAACCTTTCCTGCTCTCGAACAGTACGTGCAAGATAAGCATGTGCTAGAAGGTCAACCATCTCTTCACCATCAGAAGATAACTGGTATAATCCTCGTACGACTTTTATAACTAATCTCTGCTCAATCAGAATATTTAGATGGTTACCTAACGCGCTTTTTTGCAACTGTGTTTCTTCAAGTAAATCTGCAAAGTTTTTTGATTC
>JBHLKP010000177.1:0-4000 GCA_048886525.1 Candidatus Hodarchaeota archaeon
TTAAAGTTATGATAAGCATGTCTATATAACCGTTACTATTCAACGAAAATCCTTTTGATTTTATGATAAAAAAAGAAAAATAAAGTCGGCATGTTTTTTGAAACTATAAGGACCTCTATGTCGAGATGATTTTGAGATAAGATTAATATTGGATAAATATATTAGTTTAGAAGTGTGATTATCGCTCTTAAGTCTTTAATCTCAATAATCTTATCAGCAGCCTGTTTAACAGAATTATTAGAGGTATTAAAGGCAATTGACAATCCAACTTTTTTGAACACAGGAATGTCAAATACTGAATCTCCGATTGCTATACATTGATCTGCTGAAATATCAATAAATTCAATTAATTCATTCAATGCAGCTTCTTTTGATAATAATTCAACCATTACTACCCCTTCACCAGTTAAAAATCCGTTTTCATCAATACACAATTTATTAGCACATACGTAATCAAATTTTAATTTCCTATTGACCTTATCAGCAAGTAATGAGATACCTGCACTTAAAATCGCTCGTTTATAGCCTCTATTTCTAAGCTCAAAGACAGTTTGTTTAGCTCCTGTCATCAATGGTACACTATCAAAGATTCTATTGATAGTATCAATATGACACTTCCCCCATAATCGAATATCCCTCCTCATAAATTCAGTGTAATTAATCTCTTTGTTTAAATATTTCTGGAAATTTTTGGAGGAGTCGACACCCAATTTCTTATGTACATAATGCCAGCTACTCTTGATATCTACAAGGACACCATCCATGTCAAAAATCACAAGTTTAAAATGATCAATCATGTGTCGAACTCCATAAAACCAAAATAAGGGACTCATCGAAATAGTTCTTCAACTTCGTCTTCCATTTTGGATAATGAAATTAGTTTTACGTCATCTTCTAATTAAAAATGTCCTAAGTCTTAGTTTCTTCTTCAACCTCATACTCATTCTCGTCTTCATTTTTAATATCTTAATTTCATTTTCAGGTACAAACTTCAGCAAAAATAAGAAAAAATCAACACACTAATCCTATTGATTATGATTCTTTCCATTGATAATTTGTAAACTCAAAGCATTCATGATCAACTGAGAAAAATCTTGGGATGTACATTCAAAGGTATACATCACGAAACCATCAAAAGAAAAAAATACATCCTTTTTACATGATAAATGATCTTTAACTGTGCTATTTGAACAAGTTCTAAAAATTCCTCTCTGCGGAATTTTAAACAATAAGAGCTATTATTTTGTGATGAGCTAGAAGTTGTAGTGTTATAAGCATTCAATTATTGGAAACCTCCAAAAAATCAACTAAAAAAGCTATTTATAAAATCTATTATCGTGGAATATTGTAATTTGAACACAAATGCAATAATATAGTAATATCAACTCAACTCTGTTATATTTCTATCATCAGAGTGATCTAGTACTATAATTCTAATATTAAAAAGACCTATTAAAGCTCCAAAAAACGCTGAACAACCAAAGAATAAACCAATTATTGAATATCCAAAATTATACCAAAAAATGCCACTTATTGCGGATCCAAGAGCTGATGCACCTGCATTTAAAGCCTGGTTCAGAGATAGAATAGTTCCTTTCGCTTCAGAAGTGATCTGTGTAAGTAGAACTGGAACCACAGTCATGGAAAAATCAAAGGCTGTACCTAATAACAATAACCAGAAGACTACAAACACTGGATTGCTAAACGAAAAATGAGATAACAAAATCATACAACATGCCGCTATACCTAAACCTAGAACAACACTATTCTTTGAACCAAATTTATCACCAATCCATGTGGCAAAAAGAGTACCAATTAGTGTACCAGCTCCCATAAAGGAAAGAATAACACTAATTGCGGTTTCTTTAATGTGAAAATCAGTTTCCATCCACACTGGAAAGAATGCAAAGATACCCTGAATTGAACCAACAGCAAATAAAGTTAAAAGCAGTCCAGAAAGAGCACTACGATCTGAAACCACTGTTTTGAATAATTCGAGACCTTTTTTAGCAATAGCTCTCTGGGTTTGATTTTCATAACTAGAAGAATCAATAAGAATGATTAATAATCCAGTAGCTAATGCAAAAAGTGCTAACACCATGAAAGGTAAACGCCAATCCAAATGTTCTATCGAATAACCCACTAAAGGAACACCTACAATAAAGGTGAGAGGCCATGATAATCGGACAAAACCCATTACGCGTGTTCTCTTTTCATAAGCATAACTTTCAGCTAGTTCTGCTAATAATGAAGGCAAGAAGATAGCCTTCCCTAATCCTGCAAGTGCTCGTGAAATTAGGATTTGAATCCAGTCTTGTGCAATAACCATAAATCCAGAACTTATTGCAAAAATGATTAAACCTAGTACCAAAAAGATTCTCCGACCATATTGATCAGATAGATTACCGAAGATAGGGCTTAAAAGTACACAGATTGAATAAACTGAAATGATAAACCCCATGAGCCATATCTCGACATTAAAAGATTCACTAAAGGAAGTAAAAAATAATGTAATGGCCTGAAAATCGAGATCGAGAGCTATTCGTGCTAATAAAAGAACAAAAAGTTGTGATTTATAAGATCTTATACGTAGCATCTTTTCTCATCAATAATGTCTCTAAAAATAGAGATTGCCAGGTGTTTGTAGGATTATTAACTAAGCTTCTTAAGAATATCTTGGCAACAAGGCACAAATCTTCTTTTCTAAAAGAAAAGGCCGATTAACCGATCACTTGTTCTAGAATGCTGGTTAACGCCGAATCGCTTAGTGTAATTGGGTTGTATCTCATACTTGAAGCTTGTTTTGCTTTCTCAACAATAAGTGGGATATCTGATTCAATCATCCCATATTTTGAAAGGGAAGGGATTTTCAAATCCTGTGTTAATTTTCTTAAATATTCTATCAATACTTCGTGATCTTCGACTTGTGTTGAAGACGATTTTCCGCTAATTAACCTACCTATATTGGAATATTTTACAAGGATAGAGCTATTCGGGGATTTATTTTGTAATTCCTTAATGTTTACTTCGATGGTAGGAGCGAGTAATGCTGAACAAATAACACCATGAGGGATATTTAAACCTCCCATTGGAGATGCAAAACCATGAACTGCTCCCAATCCAACATTTGCTAAACAAATCCCACTTAATAATGCTGCAAGGGCCATATCTTCTCTTGCTTCATATGATTGTCCATTTTGATATGCAATGGGAAGTGATTTCAGAACTCTTTGAATTCCGAGGATGGCTAAAGTATCTGTAATTGGATGACTCTTATTTGAAGTATATGATTCTATCAATTGGGTTAAAGCATCCATTCCACAAGTAGCAGTAACATTAGGAGGTAAGCTAAGCATTAAATTAGGATCAATAATTGCAATTTTAGGAATCAGTAATAGACTCCGAATACTTGCCTTTAATTTATCATCTTTCGCAAATATTACAGTATTTTTAGTTACCTCGCTTCCAGTACCCGCTGTGGTAGGTGCTACTATAATAGGTAAAGGAGGTTTAGAAATTAAAATCCCTTTACCAATTACTTCCATGTAATCTAGTGCGGAACCCCCATTAGTAACTAGCGCTGCGATAGCTTTAGAGCTGTCTAGTACACTTCCTCCTCCAAGTCCTAAAATAACATCACTATTAAATCCTTTTGCTTCTTCAACCCCTGAATCTATAATTTCAATTGTAGGTTCTCCTTTAATAAAATAAGTTGAAATTTCATAACCCAGCTCTGATGTTGAATCATTGAGAATCTTTTTCAATTCAGCATTACTTTTTAAGGCACTTTCACTTGCTACAAGAAATACTCGAGATCCAAATTCCAAAATAAAAGATCCAATGTCTTGAAACTTATGAAGACCAAAATAGATCCTCGGTATTGGCAAAAAATCGAATTGCATACTTATTACCTATGAGGACAGAAATCCTTGCACTGAATCAGGGAAATGAGCTTTATATTTAACACCCGAACGAGGTTTAGCCATCATTTTTTCAACCA
>JBHLKP010000177.1:4100-8200 GCA_048886525.1 Candidatus Hodarchaeota archaeon
TTTTATCCCATAACACAAAAAAAGCTCTTCCAAATCTCCGAGTAGAAACTAGTAGTACGAGGGGCTTCCGATAAACTAACATTGAGATTTCTATTCTTAAAATATCCCATTTTCCATTTGAAAAATGGAAAAATACAAATATCAGAATCTCATCTCTTAAACACACAATGAAAATCGGTGGGAAAGTATCTAGATTAAGAGACGAGATCGAAGAAGAAATTAAAACTACAAATGTTTCGGAGGAAGACTAGGTAACTTACCATTGTTATTTCTTTGGAGGAGAAGTAAATGAATTCAATTTTAAACAATGATCAATAGGTAGTGTTAATGAAAAAAAAAAGACAATCAACATTAGTTCCTGAGCTTGATGAAGTAAATAAAAGACGAAATAAAGAAAATAAGGATCCAAGATCAAATAAAAAAGAAAGTAAATATGATCCTAGAAATACTTTGAATAATTTAACTGGAAAGGAATGGATTCAGGAAACAACATCTATTTGGTATCAAAAAGGTTTAGGAAAAAACCATTCTGAGACCAAATATGAAAGAATGCATCCTGCTCCATTCAGTTTCACAAATGTCAAGAGGCTGATCCTTTTTTTTACTAAAGAGGGCCAAACTGTCTTAGATCCGTTTTCAGGGGTATCTAGTACCTTAAAAGCAGCAGCTCTTTGTAATCGTAACGGTATTGGTATTGAATTGACAAAAAAATGGGTAAAAATATCTAAAGAGAGATTAAAAAAAGAAATTACTCCCCTAGATACTGATTCAAAGCAAACAATAATTCAAGGTGATGCTTTTGAAAGATTAGATGATTTAGAAACAAATTCGATTGACTTTGTTGTTACTTCCCCTCCATATTATAATATATTAAAGAAAAAAGCAGATCATAAAGTGAGGGAAGAACGATTGAAAAATAATCTTGCTACCGATTATTCTGAAGATCCTCGAGACCTTGGGAATTATAAAGACTATAACGAGTTTCTTGAACGCTTAACTGAGATACTAGTAAAGTGTCAAAGAGTATTAAAGCTAAAAAAATATATGTGCGTGATTGTAAGTGATTTTAGGAACAAAAGAGATTTTACGCCTTTTCATTCAGATATCTACTCTCTACTACTTGGTAAATCTGATTTTAGTTTAGAGGGAATAATAATTTTAGTTCAAGGTGCCAAAAAATTATATCCCTACGGGTATCCATTCGCATATGTTGAAAATATTCATCATCAATATATTTTGGTTTTTCAAAATCTAAAGAGAAAGTGAAATACAATTGAATCCAACAAATATTGACCATCTAGTTTTGTTTAATAAAACCAAATTCGCTAAAGATGAATTAATTCAGTTAACTGATAAGATCATACATGGAGATTTTTTAGAGTTTGTGAAAAAATTACCAAATGACACATTTGACCTGATAGTAGCTGATCCTCCTTATAACCTCGGAAAAAATTTTGGTACCACTAAAATATGGACAGATTTCAAAAAATGGTTTGATTGGTGTAAAACATGGTTAATAGAATGTAAAAGAGTCTTAAAACCAACTGGATCTATATTTCTTTATGGAATACATCACTACATTTGTTTCCTTCAGGTCTATTTATATGAAATCGAGATGAAATATCGAAGACAAATAATATGGTATTATGAAAATAGCTTCTCCACTTACTCTCGAGCTCCAAGAGCGATGTATGAGTCCATTCTATGGTTCTCAAAAAGTGATAACTATACTTATCACAAGATTCGAGAACCCTATCAGAGCAAAGAACGCCTAAAAAACAAAATCATAAAGAACGGGAAGGTTTGGAAACCAAATCCTGAGGGTAGACATGGAGGTGATGTATGGAAAATACCCACATTGGCTGGAAAGCGTTTTGAAAAAGAAAGGGTAGATCATCCGACTCAGAAGCCCTTGAAGCTCTGCAATAAAATCATTAAGCACTTCTCTGAAATTAATGATCTGGTCTTAATTCCTTTTGCTGGTTCTGGATCAGAATGTATTGCATGTAAAATTCAAAATCGTAAGTTTATTGCAACAGAGTTAAATTCAAACTACATCAAACTAGCGAATAAAAGGATGAAGTCTTTGTTATTATTTTAATTTGAAAACAATTAAGTAAATTGGATATGTTTTCTATACCAAATCTAATTTATTTTCAATCCTAATAAGGAAATGAAAATACTGTTTGCTAATTTCTTTTTTGATTCCTGATGAAGAAAAAGATATTGCAAAAGAAGGCTATAATATTGTGGCTTTCGATCGATCTGAGGGAATATTATCTCTTCCAAGAAAAATTCATAAAAGAACCTATTTTTATCGTGCAACCAATACAGATTTGTAAACAAAATATAGACAATTTTAGTTTTAAGAAGAAACTTACTACAATTATGTGTGTAAATGCGTTCTTTCATAATTTATCTGAACAAGAAGCATTAAACTGTTTATAAATGGTATAATAGGGTTTTTTTGACATTCATGACCGCTGTTGGCGCTTATGGGATAGGAATTGTCTGTTAACATCACACATGATGGAGGTTAGCTGGGTCAACTCGCTCGTTGATGACCTTGTGTAAATGAAATTGAATACACTTTTATGTATTTTAAAAACCTACTTAGCAATACTTAAATGGAATTTTTTCTAGGAATTGTATTACATCAAGACTGAACTCCAGTTTGGTACTTAAAGATCATCTATTAAGAATAATACACTAATTAAGAACTTTCTAATCACAAAAAGTTAATACAAGTGAGAGGATAATTATGAAAGTTTCGATCGCTGATGAATATAAAGATTCTAGTTTCGCTCTTCCTTCATTTAACGTACCTGAATTTGTTAATAAGATGAAAGAGTTTATAGATCGAGCCAAGCAGCTCGAAAAAAATGCTCCCAAGATTATTGGATCTTATGATCATCTAGGGATAGTCGGGATAGGGGGTTCTCAGGTTCAACCTTATGTGTTTAAACCTCATTCTAAAGTCTCGGTTACTCACTTAGAAGTACCAGATCCTTATATCCTTAATGATTTCCGAAAAAAAGAAATTAAAAAGACAAAAATTCTTTATCTATCCCGTTCGGGAACGACTAAAGAAGTCCTAAGTTTCATTCCATTTCTTATGGACTATCCGTCAATCGTGGTAACAAATAGGGGACCTTTGAGAGACATTGCTAATCAATTAGGTTGGACGATGATCTCAGTCAGTCATGATATTTCGGGGAGATTTGCAATTCAAAATGAACTTGGGGTAATGCCGATGATTGCAATGGGGATTGATTCAATTGAGTTTTTATCAAGTTTAAAAATCAGTTATAAAAAGTTCTTTAAAGAGGGATCACAGGCAGAACAGGTAGCTATTGCAGTTTTTAATTTAGAACAATCGGGAATCACTAAACTAAGAATCCTTCCTTCGGGAATGTACACTCAAGGACTTGGTATTCTTTTAACTCAGCTCATTAATGAATCCGTACCGAAGAGTTCGAAAGATAAAATCGATGCTTCGCTCCATGTTATGCCACGGGGAGCTCATTCAGATCTACAAAGATGGTACGGAGGGGAAAAAGATTCATTTATCTTCAGTTTGAGTTGTACTGATTATATTGACGATGATCAACCATTAGATGTTCCTCCTGAAGTACGAAAACTTGTTCCTGGATCACGAGCGAAAGCAGGTGATCATCTCAATATTACCTCAAAAGCAGTTGAAGATACTTTTCCAGGGCCAGTATTTAAACTTGTACTAGAAAAGGATACTGTTTCTGAAACAGCAAACGTAGTTGGATTCCTTCATGCTGTAACCATTCGGTTATGTCAGATAAAAGGATCTAATCCCTTTGATCAACCAGCAGTACAACAATATAAAGTAAAGGCAACAGAAATTTATCGAAAACTGAAAAAATGAAGAAAATATCAATTACGGTTTTTTTGAAGAAGGAAAACATCTACATAATTTCCAGGAATTACTTTGAACGAAACATCAGCTCGCTGAATCATTGTTCGTGGATCTAAAGACTGAGGAACAACTCCAACATTTATCTCCTTATTTTGGAAAAATTCAATTCCTCTTTGATTATCTTCAATAATGACAATCACTCATTCAGGTT
>JBHLKP010000178.1:0-8189 GCA_048886525.1 Candidatus Hodarchaeota archaeon
ATTATGCACACTCATTTTCATGTTATCCCAAGATATTTCAAAGATGAAATCATCTTTGGAGCCTCAAGAAGTCCTCTAAATCGAGATGAATCTCTAATTTCTAAACTCCAACAAGCAGCTAAAGATTGATTATTGAATTTACATAAGAAAGACCAAATTGTAAATGTATATTGAATCATAAAACGTTCATAAGGTGTTTGTATGCAAAAAGTGTTATTCATATGTACACATAATTCAGCTAGATCTCAGATGGCTGAAGCATTATTACGGTCCAAATTTAGTGATAGATATCAAGTTTTTAGCGCAGGGACTGAACCTTCTAATATAAATCCTTATATAAAAAGGGTCATGAATGAGATAGGAATCGACATTTCTGGGTATGAGTCTAAACACGTTAATCTATTTTTAGGTGAAGAAATTGACTTAGTGGTTACTTTATGTGATTCAGCAAAAGAAAGTTGTCCCTTCTTTCCTGGCGCTAAACAGTATGACCATAAGAATTTTCCAGACCCATCTCGTTTTACTGGAACTGAAGAAGAAATATTAAATAGAATAAGAGGGATTCGTGAGGAATTAAGTAAATGGATTGATCAAGAGTTTAACACCATTCAAGAATAAATGAATCTATCTAAAAAATCAACTTTAAAAGTCAAATAAATCATTTAATTGAGTGTTTAAACTCAAAATATGTTTGTAGCGAGAAATCTACCAATATATTGGTAAATAAATTTACTATATGGATATATATAGTTGTTACTAAAAGATGTTAACAGATCCAAAAAATATATTCTATATTATTAGTTTTGTGTGTAGAGCAATGTTTGACTATAATACTTTAATTGGTAAGATTTCAACTCGGAGAGTCCAAAAAACCGGTGGATCATCATATGTGATCACTTTACCTAAGAAATGGCTTGAGTCGTTCATTGAGGATGAAGAAGAAATCAAAGGAACAGCATTAGGAATGATAATACAAGCTGATAATACTCTTCTGGTCACACCTGAACTCTCAAAAAGACGATTTTCACGCAAGAAAGTAATTTTAATTGAACAGATTGAAGATCCTAATTATTTTTTTCGGTACCTGATCTCAACTTATATCGCTGGATTTACAGAAATCGAAATTCAATCAAAAAAGACCATTACTCAACCATTTCGGGCTGCTATCCGACATTTTATTCAAACTGTTCGTTATCAGGAAATTATCGAAGAAAAAGATCAGTATATATTGATTAAAGATCTTTTTAATCCTGAAGAAATGCCTTTTCATAATATCATTGATCGAATGCATATGACAGCTCGAAATATGCATCGTGATGCTATCTATGCTTTTAAAAATAATGATAGAGCATTGTTGGACACAATTGCTCAACGTGATAATGATGTAGATCGGTTATACTGGCTTGTTGCGCGATTAACCAATATGATCATGCGTGATATCACTCTATCGGAAAAGATTGGAATCACATCTGGAACTGCTGCAAATTTTTTCTTAATAGGGAGAATGATTGAACGTATCGCAGATCATGCAGTTCGGTTAAGTGAAAACGTAGAATTGCTTATTGATCAGTCAATTAATAAGAATATCGTTGCATTAATTGAGAAAGCTGTAGATATTGGATTAAAAGTTTTTCAAAATAGTATTGAAGCTCTATTCCAGCACGATATCATTAAAGCAAATGCTAATATTGAATCAGCTAAACCCCTAGACAAAATTTGTACAGAAATAATGAGTTACACTTTTAAACAAGAATCAATTATGGCGATACCTTTAGATAATATTGTTGATAGTATTAGAAGATTACAGCAGTATTCACGTGATATTAGTGAAAATGTTATGAATTATATTCTTGTATTGGAAGAGAGGCCTTACTATAAATAATCATTCAGATTAAATTTAAAATCTATTATGACTTTAAACATAAAATACTTTTTAATTGATCTAGACCTATATTCGCTCCACAAATTATTATCACGACATTTTTTCCTTTAAAATTATTTTTTTCCTTCAGAAATGACGCAACAGTCACTCCTGCTGCACCCTCAATGATCATATGATGTTTAGCAAGAATAAAACGAATTCCATCTTTAATTTCTTCTTCATTTACAATTATAAATTTATCAATAAATCGCTGACACAAATCGAAAGTGATAGCGTTTGGTTCAATTCCTCCAGCAGTACCATCGGAAAGAGTAGGTTTACTTTCCATTTCAATTATTTTACCGCTTTTCACTGATTCGTACATTACTGGTGAATTCTCTGGAAGACAACCAATGATTTCAATTCCTGGATTATAGTCCTTTAACAAGCCTGCAATGCCAGAAATCAATCCCCCACCTCCAACTGAAACTAATAACGAATCAATATGGTCTATTTGCCTTACTAATTCCACTCCAATAGTTCCTTGTCCACTGATAATTTCTATATCATTATATGGAGATATAAATTCTTTTCCTTCTTCTTTGGCAACTTTTCTTGCAAAAATTTCTGTTTTTTGACAATCAGCTCCATAAAATATGATTTTTGTTTTCTGTTTTCGAAGAGCGTCAATTTTCGTTTGAGTAGTTGTTTTGGGTAAGTAAATCGTTCCTAATCCTCCAGTTATACTTAAAGCATACGCTACTGCTAAACCATGATTTCCTGATGAAGCTGTGGTTACAGCTTTATTTTTCGGGATACTTAACAATTTATTTAATGCTCCTCGAATTTTAAATGATCCTGTTATTTGTTGATTCTCTAATTTAAGATAAACATTACATCCGCCTATTTCACTTAAGTAATGAGAAAATTCAATTGGTGTTTCCCGTATATAGTTTCTAATTCTGTTTTCTGCTTCCTTCACCCTTTGGGCAATAACTGCTGGAGTAAAGTTCATTATTTTCAACCATTTTTTATTACTCTAGATTAGATCAAGTTAATATTTTTAATTGTATTTTATAAAGAAGAAAGAGAATGAAAAATTCCAACTTAAGAAAAGACAAAAGCATAAAACGTTCGCTTATCTAATCCTAGATAAAAAGAAATTTAATCATTTCATGTGAGTAAAATGTCAGAATCAGTGAATTCCGTTTCAGATTATTCGAAGAGTAGCAGATTCGACGTTATTAAGGTTCGAATTCTAGCATTTGGTCTAATAATTATAGGTATTGCTTTTTTATTGTTTCAATTCTTCATACAACTTAGATATCCACCTGAATTAAAATTCCCTGATGAAATTAAGCCTGCATGGACTCAGGATCAGAATCTAGTTGATACAATGGCATTTGTGGGAGACTTCGGTATTATTTTCAGCTGGTTTGTTCTATTAATTGGACTTTGTTTGGCATTATACGGCCTTATTAACCGAATACTTGATAAACGCATTCCTAGAAAAAGATTTAAAGAAACACTAATTGAAAGTTTCTTTATTACACTTGGAAAAGATAAGAATTTTGCATTAGTTACAATTTGCACAATTATTTTTGCATTAATGTGGTTATTCAATATATTAACATATCCTCCCTCTGGTCCATTATATTTTTTAAGAAAACCTTTTTTACAGATTTATTTCCCTGAAATACAAGCTGATGTTCTTCCTTCACTCTCTACGTATGGTGCTTTCGCTGTGATACAGGATACCGTAATACTTATCATTTTTCTGTATATAATTTACGTCCGATTAAGACCTGGAAAACAACTAGGGGAGGATTTTGTTAATTTTGCGTTAGATCGCACATTATTTCTTATTGTTTTAATGGTTACATCTTTATATCATGCTATTGGCCATCTACCTTTTGAATTATATGGTAGGGGGCAATGGGGTTCTGGATTTAATACAATTGAAGCTTGGATAGCCTTTGATAAGATAGCTCATTGTTTTACTTCAATGGCAATTACTATGCTCTTCGTAGCTATAGTTACAAATCAATTCAGTAAGTATGGTGCTGAAACAACAGCTTCTACTCTCTTCGCTTTGATCGTTGCTATTTCTTTTATGATATCTCTTGGTTTAGCGTGGGAGATTTACGAATGGATAACTAATTGGGTATTGAATCTTGGGCATTTTGAAGATGAAATATTAGATGCACCTAAAGACCTTGTTTGGGATGCAATTGGTGCTACTGCAGGGGCAATCTTAGCTTTTGTAGATAAGAGGAGGAGCGAGATAGATGTCAAAAATGCTAAAACAATATAATGAATAAGAGTAATTCAAGAATAAATTAGGAAACAATTGAATTGTATCACTTTTTTCACGGAATAAGAACTTTAATAAGCAATATGTTAAAAGATAAAATTTTAATGTTTTCATTCATTGTTATTTCAATTTTAACTGCTAGTAACATTGTAAACAAGATTCTTTTTGGAATTGAACCAGTTCAATATAGCTTTTTTTCTTATGATAAGATTTTACATTTACTAGCATCAATTCTCATAGTACGTACATTATTTTGGCTTTTTAAGCAAAAGAATTCTAATAATAATCCTATACTGAATGATTCAAGCAATTCCAATTCTAATTTGCAAAAGAAACTTGCTATAAAAGCTTCATTAATAGCCTTATTTCTTTATGCGCTTATTTGGGAACCTTTCGAACTTTTTACATTTATAATTAAACAATCTAGCCAGGAACAAATTTACAAGGAACTTTTTGACATACCTTTTGATTGGGTATATGATATAGCAGGCATTATAACAAGTTATGCACTAGGATATGATTAATAATTAAATAGATGAATTTCTATAATTAAAATGATAGAGAAGTTTGCTTTCTTCGTTCTTTAGACAATTACAAAGTTGTTTAGAGTATTTATCTCAAGCTTTTCGATAATCTAAGTTAAAGCTAACGATGTTTAAATACTTTGAAGCGTGTTATCATGGTATTATAGAACACACCCGACTTTAATAGAATAAAGTGATAAGTCATAATAAATATGTAATAACATTGAATAGATGAAACACTGTAAATCAGGGATTTTGATCTTATCTTGGATTAATAATTCTTCTATAATAGTTTCCTTATCTTGTCTTATTATCAACGGAGATTTGGTTTTATCTAGATTGTAAACCAAGAAGAATAAACATTATAGTAATTATTTACTCAATAGTTTCGCTTTACGTGTAGATTCATCATACTGGATGATACCTAAGTTTTTAAAATGCTGAATCGCTTGAAGAACAGAATAGGTAGCAATTCCAGTCCTAGTAGATAATTCATCAAGAGTTGCTTGTTCCAGATTAAGAAGCTGGTTTAGAATTCGGCCTTGTTCAGTTTCATCAAGGAATGTTTTTATAGCTTTAGTTGTACCAACAATTTTCTTTGTATCTTCAGTCATTATTGTAATTTTAGCCTGTAATCGTTCAACTTCATTGTTTTTAATATCATATGCTTCTTTTAATCTACTGTAATTGTTTTCTAATACTTTTATTTTTGCTCTAATTTTGCTCGATTCCTCAAAATGATGCATTTTCTCCTTAATTTCAGTTTCAAGCTCTAATAAAAGCGATTTATATTTTTCGACATCTTTTTCTTTCCTCCCTATCTCCTCTCTTAATGAATTGATCCAATTTTTGTTTAAGTTTTCTTTTTCAACAGCAAGTCTTTCTTTTTCTTTCAGCTGATCAACTAATTCTAGATATTTTAAGGACATAGCCTTTTCTTTTTCAACGGCCGTTGCTCTAGATTTCCTGAGTTCTCCAAGGACACTGACATATTGAGTACGAAATGTTTGCATCTGTTCATTAATAGCAAAAGCCCAATTACTCGAATTTGTAGCTAATTTTTCGAATCTCGTGTTTAGATCCAGTATTTTATTAGTTGTATCTAGCCCTAGATCTTCTATATTCGATTTAACTTCTTTTAATTCTTGTTTAAACTCCTCAAGTATGGTTTTCAAATCAACTAAATCTTTTTCAGATTGCCGTACTGAAACTTTTTCCATTAAAATTGGTCTTCCAGCATAATCAGTAGTTTGCTTCCTTTTTGTGATTACTCCATCTTCCATCATTATCTGTCGGTCAGCATAAGCAGCAATACTTTCCTCATGAGTTATGACAATAATTGTTGTTTTTGTCTCTTCATGGAATTTCTTTAATAATTCCATCACTTGTATGCCAGTAACTGAATCAAGGTCACCTGTTGGTTCATCCGCGAAAATTACTGAAGGTTGATTTGTTAGAGCTCGTGCAATCGCAACCCGTTGCATCTGACCACCACTTAATTGGGCTGGATATTGTTTTGCTTGTTCTTTAATCCCTACTCCTTCTAAAAGATTTTCAATACGGTTCCTAATGTCTTTACTTAATCCTCCAGCTAGATTCGCAGGTAGGGCGATATTTTCTCGGGTGTCAAAATGAGGTAGCAGTGCATAGCTCTGAAAAATGAATCCCATATCGTGTAATCTTACTTCAGCTTTTTCCGAATCTCTCATTTTATGTAGATTTTTACCCCGAAAGTATACTACTCCATGATCTGGTGTGTCTAAACTAGCCATACAGTTTAATAGTGTTGTTTTACCAGCACCTGAACTACCAATTATTGCTACAAATTCACCAGCTTTGATATCGAGATTCACTCCTCGTACTGCGTAAACGGTCGTACGACCAAGATTATAATTCTTGTATAGTCCTCTCACTGCTAGAATTACATCATCATCGATTTCAATGGTTTCTGTAGCTGCAGTATCGTCATCTAATTGAACATTAAAACTGAAATAAGGAATATCTGAACCAAAAAAATCGGACCAAAGTTTTAACATTTCAGCTTCTATAAATAATTCAATGCTTAATTCAGCTAATGGTTTTAAGGCATCTTTAAAGATTTGCGCTGAATTAGCTGTGATTATTCCATTAACACCGTCATCGAGATAATCACGAAGGCATAATTGACAACGATCGATTTTTTTCCCTACCTCGTGAAGTTTATCCTTCCCTATTTTAATATCTTCGCAAATCCTAGCAATTTCTGTATTTAAATCCGAAAAATCACTTTTAAAATGATATTGAGTAAGGATCATGTAAGGAATATCAAACAAGTTGAAGATCCGTAGGATTAAATTCTCTAATTCCTGTAATGCACTTAATTTTGCTACCAAAATACGAAGAAAAAGTGTAAACTTCGACTGGAGTTTTTCATCGGCTATTCTATAATGTTGTTTATCAATTTCTTGTTCTAGTTGCTCTAGAACATGGTTCATTTGGTCTAGTCTAATAAGCGTAGATTTTAAAAATGTTTCAAAGAAATTTACTATTAATAGTTTATCTACTAAACTTCCAACATCAATTGGGGTCTCAGTAGTTTTTCCTGAAAAGATAGGAAAATCAAAACCGGATAGATTAAATCTAAATTCATCCTGCTCCTCAATATCCCATGCCGTAATAAAACTCTTCATACTAACCTGGCAAAAAGTTTTGGGTAAATCAGAATTAATTTTCTTTAATTGCTGATCAAACATTTTGGGAAGAGATGAATCAATCTCTCGAATAAAATCTTTAACGATTTGAGCAGTTTCATATAATTCTTGGTTGTTTCTCATATAGTTTCTAAATTTTGACTCATTCTTGTTGTAGTATTGTGAAAATCTTTTTTGAATTGAACCTTTTTCTATCTTATCAATTAATTCTGGATAAAATCCACCTTTTCCATTTCGGCCAGAAGCTAAAAGAAATGTGTTCAATTCCTGACTAGTTACAGCGTTATTCTGAATTTTTAGAGATTTTCTCAGATCTGAGGTTACTTTTTTCTGTAAATTCCTATTAATTGATCGTAAGGGTTTATTAATTAGTGCTGCTGTGTATACTTTAACCATGCTTACTCCTCCATAAAAGGTCCATATTCAACATCAGAAATCTTTCCATCAGTCATATGGACAATATAATCACATTTCTCTGCTATCCACCTATTGTGTGTAACAAGAATGAATGTTTGTTTATTCAATGTGTTTATCCGTCTAAAAAGTGACATTATTACAGCACTTGTGGTACTATCTAGGTCGCCTGTGGGTTCATCACCTAGAATAATAGCAGGTTGATTAATCAAGGCACGAGCGATTGCAACTCTCTGTTGTTGGCCTCCAGATAGCTCTAATGGATAATGATATAATCTATCTCCCATACCAAGATCTCGTAGCAGCATCTTGGCTTGTTCTCGTGCAACACCAGACTTTAAATCCTTTAAGAGTAATGGGGTTTCCACATTCTCTACAGCAGTTAG
>JBHLKP010000179.1:0-8170 GCA_048886525.1 Candidatus Hodarchaeota archaeon
GTGGGGTCACGGTTATTTTTCTCTCAAAATTCAGTGTGGATGAAGCTGAGAATTCCTTCTTATAATTCTATAGAAGGTGGAATATGCAGATATCATTTATTGGTCAATTCCTCAGTAAATGAATTCTTAGAAAATAATCTGAGGGAAGAAAAGGAGAGTTGACACGGCACGTGGTTAATATTTTGGCGTTAAAAGGGCTAAATCCTGTTCCTTTAACTCCTGAGGTTATATTATTAGCCATAACATTACGTAACGATTATAACCTTACCTTTTTGGACTCTCATCATGTAAGAACAGCACTACAAGGAGAAGTAATTTTCTTAATATTTTGAGGAGAAGAATCTCAGAAAATATTGAATATCTTGTTACATTTGACGATGAATTTAACAGGGTAGTCAATATTGTAAAAATCCGAAGGTTTTAAACTATCAAACCAGCATTTGACGATTCTATTAGCTAACAATTCCGACAAAAATCTTGAAGGAAGAATCTTTTTTTCATTTTTTTTATTCGATAATTCGAATTGGTTTTGTATTCAAAAATTATCTTTATTCTAGCGGTAAGATTATCGCAAAATCGGGTTTATAAACATAAATGGATCACTGATTGAGTACGAAAGATTTACTCTCGTATAGGGAAGAACGTTGAAAAAATTGGTTCTTACCTTCCGAGCGCCAAGGAGGGGCGCGATGACATAAATTCCCAAACTGAAACGAGATCTTCTCGCAAAGGAAACAACGTAAATGAATACAAAAAAAATATTCGTAAGTATGGCGTTTCTCTCTCTTCTGATCTTGCCCGTAGTGACGGTTGCCCAAGCAGTTCCCTTATCTGGGGCCATCTTTACGACAACTGTGGACGGGACAATCGTTAATGAGAACGTACACTATGAAGCTAAAGAGGATGTCTACCTTGATGGTGGACCAGGCCCGAATGCACCGTCGTCGGCCGCAGGTTTACCTGAGGGTGACTACTATTTCCAAGTGACGGATCCGAGCGGTAAAGTCCTGCTTTCGACTGACCACATTTCCTGTCGTATGATCCATGTTAACGCGTATGGAGTCATCGATTTTGTCTATCCTGGGGTCAATTATGAATATCAGAACGGTCAAAACTCAGGATGGATCGAGGTGGTGTGCCAACATAACTCTGGTATTGATGTAGATCATGCAGAACTGGGTGCAATCACCGTCCAGCTTTTCCCCTATGATGATACTCCCAATCGTGGTGGTGTCTACAAAGTATGGATCACTCCAATTGAAAAATATGCTCCTATCAATGTATTCGATCCCACTGACGAGGACAAACATCAAGATGTTAACAATGAAGGTTACGCTGCTGGAAACTTCCACGGCTTTATCCCTGCTTGGTCAAAAACTGACAATTACAAAGTTAAAAAACACGGAAAACCCTATGTGCCTCCAATGATCACTGTGCGAAAGTTCCATGACAAAAACATAAATGGCATCCAAGATGTTGATGAAGAAACCATTGAAGGATGGGCAGTTGATGTTACAGATACCTTAGGTGTAACCAATACTGTTTATACTACCGCCATGGTGGATGCTTCAGAACCAGGTATATATACATTTGTTGAGGATACACCATCCGCTACTCTACAAACGGTTAGTTATTTAGATTGGATTATTGTATCCCTATATCCAATTGCAGATCCAACCGTCCTAGTTCCAGTTAATGGGGAATCTGAAGAGACCCATGAAGTAGTTTATGGGAATGTCGGATTGGGCGCGATCACTGCAACTAAAATCTATGATAGGAATGGAAATGGGGTTGCTGATACAGATGAACCTGGAGTCCCTGGTTGGAAAATGGAACTTTCTGGTATAACCATAAATGGGTTAATAGTTGGCCCAGTTGAGCAATTCACTGGTGTCGATGGTTCTACTACTTTTTCCAATCTCCTTCCAGGAACTTATACCATCACGGAGCTGATACCCGTGATTGGTGGGTGGATATCAACAGGACCGACATCATACACTGTTACAATTGAATCCTCCCTGACGGGTTCTACTGTATATGGATCCGAATTCACAGTATTCTTTACCAACTTCTGTGTTGGAACCGCTGACTTTGACACCAAAGGGTACTGGCATAATAAGAACGGCCTACAAGAGTTAACAGATGAAGACAAAGTTTATGTCAATCAGCTTGCTCCCTATGCCGTGGCATCCGACTACTTTAGTAATGGTGATGAACCTTTCGATGGGTATTTCTCTGATAACACTCCAGTTGACGCTGCATACAATAACGATGATAATTCGCTGATTTGGGGAACAGGAACATGGCAAGCTGAGGTCTCCCACTTCTTAATTGATGCCAATGCTGGTGGTGATCCCCGAGAACAGTTAGCTCAACAATTACTTGCATTCATCTTCAACACTCTACACCGCCTTGATGATCCAGGTGCGACGATTCAGTTGCCTGATGGTTCTTGGGTTACTGCCCAAAGCGTTATTGATGCTGCCATTGCCGCATGGTCAACCTCTGATCCTGCTGATGACTACTACTGGCAACCCATCCTCGATCAACTAAACAACAATGATGCTGTCAGCTTTATTCACTTCTACCCTTGTGAGGTAGTTTACACCCTCCTGAGCTAGATTATCCCAACAGAAAATAAAAAGAATCTCTTACTTGAAACTGAAGGTCAAAAAAACCTTCATCTCTTTTTTTTCCTCATACTTATATGTATAATAAATGCTGTTTGGTCAAAAAGTCACTCCAGGATTTTTAGGACTTATCCGCAAACTTTCAATATACAATTTGTATCACTGCTCTTTCTCATGCAATTCTCAAAGTGCTTGTTTGGATAATTGACAGCCCTTCGTGATTCATTGGGGGCATTAAAAGTCATTCCTTCAATATAATCATTATCTTCTATAATCTGAATGAAAAATGTTGTTCTACAAATAGGAGGAATATTCGTATAAATCGAAGGAATATTCGTATTATTTTGGAGGTATGCATATACCCAAGAATATACTTTTGTAATCTAAACCAGCCTTTGACGGAGTTCATGAAAATGTTAGATTTTGGAAGTGAAAATTATTTCTTCCTCTTATCTTTTCTATAGAACGAGAATACTATCATTACAATGATAAAGGAACGGTGTGGTATTAATCATTTTCGATTGGTAATTAGAATGGTTTGAGGGAGTAAAAGAGGAATCTATTAAACTAGCTTGAACATAAAGGGAGGGTCGGCATGAATTCTTACAGGCAAAATTCTATCTTCTAATAATCAATCAAATTTTAATAACTCTGATTAATCATTGACATTTTACCCCATAATTTTTTTTAAGAATCTGTGAGTCTATTATAGATTTGAACTGTAATAAACCAGGAATGGTTACTGATTGCATTAAACACAAAGGACTTTATTTTCATAATAGAAACTACTTAATGTTTATATATATTATAAGCGTTTCTCATCTAAATGGTTTTTAAAATGAAAGTAGAAAATGGAAAATCAAAATTTTTAAAATCTTTGTTATTATTATTCATTATTTATCAATCAACGTTATTTCTGAATATTCCAACGACCCAAGGAAGTGGAGTTTTTCTAAATGATGAATCCTTAATTATTCCAAATACAATTGATTACCTGATAATTTCTATAGATCAGTTCTTAGATGAACTACAACCATTAGTCAATTGGAAATCTCAACGTGGATTAACGGTTAATGTAGAAACAATTGAGGTTATTTCTATTAATTATGAGGGGAACTCTTTAGCAGAACAGATTAGAAGATGTATACAAGATTATTATCTTAATAACAAAACGATCTGGGCAGTATTGGCTGGTGGGGAAAATATCATTCCTACTAAAAATTTGTTAGTAGATGGTACAACTGTCAGTTGTGATAATTATTATGGGAATTTAGACAATGATTGGTTGAATAGTGATTCAGAAATTGGGAGTATTGTAAATGGTACAGAATGGGAACCAGAGGTTTATGTTGGAAGATTACCTGCCGATAACGAGTATCAAATGAATAATTTAGTTAAACGAATAATAGATTATGAAAAAAATCCTCCACTTGGTTCATGGATGAATACAGCATTGTTTGGTGGTACTTTTGCGAATTTTAATTATGACTCTAACAATAATAATAGGTTAGATAGTGAGGATGTGAAAGAATTTGATACTAACAGAAATCATAATTGGCTAAAGACTAATGTTATACCTTCTCATTGGAATTCAGTGATGCTTGGGGAAACCGAAGGAGTAAAAACAACTGATTATGACTATGATTATCCGATATCTGAAAAAAATTTAATTAGGTTTATTAATTCAGGTGCGGGGGTAGTACAGATAGATGCTCATGGATCAAAAGAGGGAATGTATAGAAGTATTTTCACTGAAGATGTAGACGGTGATAATTTATTTGATTGGGAAGAAGATAGTTTAGAATCGGAAGTTTTCATTTCAACTTTAACTGAATTTGAAACTAACGGAAAAAATGGTTTATATTTTCTAGCTGCCTGTGCAACTGGAACTTTTAATGAAGGAACTTCTTTAACTGAATATATTGTTAGAAATTGTGGAATTGGATGTATAGGAAGCTCAAAATCAGCTTATTATGATAATAAGATTTATACAAGTAATTACAAGTGTTGGGTTACCCAAGGTTTATTATATCGGTTTTGGTTAAGAATTTTTGCTGAAAATTCTCATCATCCTGGACAAGCTTTAGCATTAGCAAAAAATGCATACGCAGAAGATTGTAAGTTGAATCTAAGAAATGGGGATCGAGATTTAAGAACTCTTGCCCAGTATAATTTAATGGGGGATCCAGAAGTTCCAATATGGACAAAAATTCCCTCTAAACTAGAGACTTTTAAAATAAATAATAATGACCAATTAATTGTGGTTTCAAACAATAAACCCGTAGATAACACATGGGTTACCTTAACTAATTCTACTTATTATTGGAGAGGTATTACTAATTCAGAAGGAAAGATTACACTTCCGAATGACACTAGTTGTTTTGACCTGATAAATATCACAGTATCAAAGCAAAATTTCTTACCGTCCCATAAGAATCTAGCAACTATCCAATTTTTCACTCATCCCAAAAGTTCTCCTTTCTCCTTCTTTGGAATTTTCTTAGCAATAATCATATTAATACAGAAAAAAAGCGAATGAAATCAGAATATTGCTTTAGCTTTCTTTAGGCTGGAAAGATCTCTGAGTTGTATGGGTTTCTAAAAGTAATTAGATTCAGAAATCATTTGCTTGGCTCCCCTGATGCGATGTACCAAGGTGACTTCATCATAAGCTAGGGATGATGTCGTTAGAAGTTGCATTAGCCCACTTATTTAAAATAAAACTTGACTAATTATTTTAAAAATTAATTTCTAAAGAAAATTGTGAAAAAACATTTTAAGATTTTGATATGGATTTAACCTATCCAATTAATTCAAATAAGGATTTCTTAACTACTAATTTATTTCTGGAATAATATATACAGTGATATATACTTTTGTAGTCTAAACCAGCCTTTGACGGAGTTGGGTTTTATCCCGAGCAATGCAACGATTTGTATATTAAACAGTATGAGGATGATTATTTTTTAATAAAAAAAAGAGAAAATGAAGAATATCCTCAGATAATCTTTGGATACCTAGTACCTTCTTGGTCTACGTTTTCTATAACATTCCTGGCAGTAGACTGGCCTAGTTCCATCAGGTTTGAAGGGAACTTCAGTTTCTACTCCACAATCAGCACAGGTTACTTTGTGCATTTCTCGTGGTCCACGATTGTATGAATTTCCAAAACTCATAATTCTCACTCAGATTTAATTGTTTAGTTTTCACGCAGTAGAACCAGAAATTTCTGCTTTTGTTCTCAATAATAAAATTCTAACATTTAAAATGAATAAAAATCAATAATAAAAGATAAAACTGTACAATTGTAAAACTAGCCTATAAAATCAAATCCTAAATAAATGAAAACCATTTTAACCAGCAAGTTGAGCTCCTTATAAAGATATAGCTGAAATAAAGTATACTTTTTATGATCTAAACCAGTCTTTTACGAAGTTACAAGCAATAATGTCTATGATAATCTATTTTTACCGAAATTCACCATACAATAATTGTCAAAAAAAGAGGAGAATTTCAGTCTGAAAAACTCTGTTCTGGAATTTCATTTATAAATTTCTTTAGATTAAAGAATCCAAAGTTATTATATGGAGTTTTTTAAATGTCATCACCAATAAAGTCTGAAGATAAACTTGGAAATTACCATCTTACAAATTTTCCCACCAATCGGCAAATTCTTAGTGATGTTTATGATGAATTTTTGAAGAAGCATTATTCCATAGGTTACATTGAAGTTACTGTGTCTAAAGGTAAAGAATTGATAAACAAGTTTTCAGAGAAGACTGGGGAAAAAATTTCTTTCACATCTTGGATTGTTAAGTGTATCAGTGATGCTGTTCTTCGATTTCCGGAATTTAATTCTTATCGAAAAGGGAGAAGAAAGCTTGTAACGTTTGATGATATCGATATTATTGTTATGGTGGAACGGCAAATACCAAATAAAGTTATTCCAGTTCCTTACTCGATTCGGAAAACCACAAAGAAAGATTTATTAACCATTTCTAGGGAGATTCGGGCTGCACAAAGTATGGTAGTAACAGAGGAAAATCAGCTTCTTGATCAGAGATTACTTACTAAATTATATCCATTTATTCCAGCATTTATTCGTCAAAGACTGATAAGACGTATTATTAAAAATCCTTTTTCTATTAAGAAACAGGGCGGATTAATTGTGGTTACTTCGGTTGGTATGTTTACAAATACTCGTGGATGGGTAGGTGGATTTGGTGGGATAACTCCCCTCAATTTTGCAATTGGTGGAATCACTCAAAAACTCGTTAAATCTGGTGATTCTATTAGGGAAGAACAATGTTTACAGATCACAATATCTCTTGACCATGATATTATTGATGGGGGTCCTGCTGCTCGTTTTTCAGCTTATCTAGTTGATTTAATTGAAAGCGCTAGCGGTTTAACTGAGCTGATCTAGCGATTCCTGCCTCAACAATCATGCAATATCAAGCTATTTTTGACACTTCTTCACTTTGAAAAAATACTGGCAAAAGATAAAATGCTTTCCAAAATAATGTAAAATATTCAAATTGGTGAATCTATATGGAAAGAATAATTCTAAAGTCTGAAGAAAAGAAGTCTCGATCTGAAATTGTTAAATTTCTGACAGATATAGCTCAAAAAATTGATAAAGGGAATGTTAAGCTTATTCAAGCCGAGGAAAGTGTGGAATTATCAATACCAGAAGAATTAACCCTTGAGATCAAGGTTGAGGAAAAGATAAAGCAGAATAGACCCAGAAAAATCCAATTAGAAATAGAATTAGAATGGTTTGAAGGAGAAGAAGAGAAATCTATTAAACTAGCTTGAACATAAAGGTAGGGTAGACATGAATTCTTACAGGCAAAATTCTATCTTCTAATAATCAATCAAATTTTAATAACACTGATTATCATTGACATTTTACCCCATTATTTTTTTTAAGAATCTGTGAGTCTATTATAATAGTGTTAATATGGCATTTTACGATATAAAATGAAATAATGCAATAGAGGATACTTTTGTAATCTAAACCAGCCTTTTATGACCTATAAGTAGACAATTTAGTTATCTACAGAGTTGCTTAATTAATTTGGAAATTTCTCTTACTTCTCTATTTTCTGAATCTATTTCAAGAACCTTTGTGAAACATACATCTGCTTCTTGCACTTTTCCTATAGCAAAAAGACGCTTCCCGAAGCTTATGAAATTGCCCATAAATTCTTTATCTATTTGTACGATCTTCTCTATAAAATCTAACGCTTGTTTAAATCCTTGAAGTGTATTTAATATATTAACTAAACTCGATACAGCCGAGTAATAATAGTCAAACTTAATATCTTCTTGTAAAATGTTTTTAATAAACTGATTAGTGTCAAAATCTATTTTTTCAGCACGAATTCCTTTGTAATTTAGTTCATCTTTATTTAAAATGAGAACTTCTCCATCTGCAGTAAAAAAAATATTGTTTTTCTGTTGATGCAATTTAAGATTATCTCGAAAAATTAGATAAAGAAAACCATTGATAACTACAAGACCTAAATAACTGGGTC
>JBHLKP010000180.1:0-8126 GCA_048886525.1 Candidatus Hodarchaeota archaeon
AGAGGAAAATAAAAAAATCAAAACGGGAGCTCCGTCTCCTGCTGCTTATTACGGGGCTTATGAAAGCTTATATGATAGTGTGGATATTATATTGAGTTTACATTGCCCCAACAAACATTCTGGAGTGTTAAACTCAGCAAAATCAGGTGCAAGACGCTTAAGAGACCCTTTTCGTGTTATCCACTTTGAATGTGGAGTGGCAACTATTGGTCTAGGGATTACAGCAATAGCGGCAGCGATAAAAGCACAAGAAATCAAAAACAGGCAGGAATTGATTCATCTAGTTCAAGAATATTGTACAAATATACAGATAATAGGTACGCTTGAATCATTCAAATATCTTCAACATAGTGGTAGATTTCGACTTAAACTTGCTGGATGGATTGCTAGCACAATATCTGTTAAACCTGTTCTCTTGATGAGAGCCTCTGATGTATTTCTAATAAAAAAATCCCGAAATAGAAATATCGCTATTAATCAGCTACTTTATTCTCTCTCTGAGAAAATTGATAGACAAATTGATCCTAAAATTGTCGGAATCAGTCACTTCGGATGTGAGGAAGAATTAGACATAGTAGAAAAGAAGATAAAAGAAATATTGCCAAATCATATGATTATTAGAGGTTACGCAGATCCAATGGTGGCTGTTAATACTGGACCAGGATTAATACTAGCTGCATACTTCGCTGATTCTTCGTATAATTCCAGTGAAGGAACGAAAATTAATGTTTGAAGTTCTAGTCTCTGGATTCTTTGGTTACTGTACAGGATCAATATTCATTTCTTACTATTGGGGAAAGCTGAATGGAATTGATTTAACAAAAGAGGGAACAGGGCAATTAGGCGCATCAAATGCCGGTCGAAGCTTAGGATGGCCTGTGATGGTAATTCTTGGGTTATTTGATATATTAAAAGCCACAATTACTCTTGGAATATTAAATTACATTTTCAATTATCAGTTTTTTTCCCCTTATTTTGATGTTTTATTAATAACTGGCAGTTTAGGGGTTGTATTAGGCCATGTTAATTCACTATGGATTTGGTTAGAAAAACATGATTGGCATGGAGGAAAAGGGGGTGCACCTTTAGGAGGAATCCTACTATTTCTATCATTGGAAAGCTTCGTCGTTTTATATATTGTATTAATGCTTTTTCTCCAACTCCTAAAGAGGTTAATATTGAAAAGAAAATTATATGACAATTTCTCAACAAACGCAATCATCGCATGCTTATCTCCATTTGTCATTCTTTGGTTTACAGGAAAGATTATGTACTTTATTTTAGTATTACTAATAATTGGCATAATAATTTTGCTTGAAAGGGAAAAAATCGCGAGTATATTAGCTATAACATCGTTAAAGGGGTCTAGAAAAACAATAAAAAAAGAATATTCTGAATCAGAAAATATCTAAAAATTTTTTAATCATCATCACACTTGTAAGTGTATGAGTATTGAGCAAGCAATTTATGAGATAAAAACGTCCCACGGAAAAGCCCGCTTAATAAATAAAACTATAGATCGTACAGGGTTTCCTATTCTTTTCGTCCATGGATTCGGTAGTTCACCTAGTATTTGGTTTAAATATCATGATAGTCTTGGAAAATTCTTTTTAGAGAAAGAGGAGATCGATGTTTGGAGTTTAGGAATATCAAACGCTATAAGAGGCGATATTGAGCTTCTAGCGAAGGAGGATCTATATGCTTCATTAAACTTCATATATAAGAGGAGTGAAACGCAAATTCATATTATCGCTCATAGTGTGGGGGGAATTATGGTAAGATTTCTCTTATGCCCCCATTTTAATCATTCTCATTTAAAAGCTGAAGAATTTGTGAGAGGAGTTACCCTTCTGTCTGTGCCTAATCATGGAACGAATAAATTCAAGAGCGACAAAATTTGGAATATGATGAGTCTTATTACGAACTATATTAGCTTCAATCAATTATTTGTTCAAGTACTTAAATCAAGTAGCCTTATCAGTTCATTGAATCACCATCGACCTTGCTTGAACCCTAAAGTTAAATGGCAGAATGCTATAAGTACTTTCGATAACCTAATAGAACCAGAAAGCATGAGATTTACAGAAGAAGAATTGTCTGAAATAGATATTGAACAAAGAGAGTTTCCTTGTGATCATATTGTTTATCCGTTGAAATGGTTTTTTAATGACAATTATCCCCCCATTCATAGATATTCACCCGTGGCTGAATGGATATATGAAAATTCCTTTAATTCATCGTGATATTTGATGAAAGTACTCCAGACTTAAAAAAGTGATTTCATAGATGAAAATGATATCTTGCCAATTATTGCAAAACGAGACCACCCTCACATTTAGGACACCTCATTCATAGATAGTAGGATGAAGAAAAGGTAAAAAATTAGGGGTTACTTTAACATTTCAATTTTTCTTGTCTGTAATCTATCTTACCATATGGTTCTAGTGAACTGTCATGTTATCATATGGTAAGAAAAATAGCCACACACCCCTTGATTTCGACTCAACGAACTGATTATAATAATAATTTATTATCTTACCATATGAATTTATATAGCGTCATACCATGAGAGATTTCCACTGGAAAACAAGAAATAATTATGAAATTTCATATATAAAAGGATCATTCCTCGTGTAATCTGATCTAATTAGAAATCTAACAAAATCATACTTTTTGTTGGGTTAACCTATTTATAAAAATAATATTTTTTTAGGGAGATCTAGCGGTCGATGTTCCACCGGAAATAATAGGGTACGGGTGAAAGTTCTTTGATATTTTCTTGACATTTCTATCCGATTTTAATACTAAAAAATAGTTTGTTTTCGACCTGTTGAATAACAGGTCAATTATTTGAAAAATTTCACATAATTTAATTTTATTATTTGGAAATAAAGAGTAAATCAAAAATATTTTCCTTCTTATGCAAATAATTGTTAATAGTCAATTAGATCCTGTTATCTAATATTGTCAATCCTCTAGAAGAGTAGAAATACAGTGAATGAATTTTAATTTCTACTATTAGAAAAATAAAGGCTATCTTACCATATGAAGTTCATCCATTTCACATTAATCTAGTTGGGTTAGAAACTCTATTAAATATTCAAAACTAGTAAAATACGATTTAAGGAAGACATCAGGTTCCAATACTGACCATTTCTCTTCTTTAAGCGCATCACTAATGATTACTACAGCTGAAGCCTGCACTTGACGAAATGTCGCGATTGCAAAAACAGCAGATATTTCCATTTCAATAGCAAGAACTCCTTTACTTCGTAAATTTTCAATTAAGTTAAAAGTCTCTCTGAAACGCGCATCAGTTGAACAAATCTTTCCTTTAGTATAAGAAATATTTTTTTTAGTGCAAAAATGTTCTAAATCGTTAGTTAATTCTTTTGATGGGTAATTTTGAACGTTAGCTGGTAAATAATGATAGCTTGTCCCCTCTAGGCGTAACGCTTCAGAGACGATAATTCTTTCTCCAACCGAAACGAATTGGATCCCTCCAGCTAATCCTAGAAAAATAATTTTCTTTATTCCCAGTGCAATCAACTGTTCAAGTAAAATTGCTGTGATAGGGGCTCCAATTAATCCCTGGAAAAATAAGACCTCGTCATTTAAACTATAAAGTTTTGTACCTTTATGTATTCTAGGTAATTCCCTAATTTTTCCTTTCATTTGTCTTTTTCCTATTTCTGGACGAATAAAGGGAGAGTAAATGAGTTTAGGTGGAAGTGGATATGCTGCTCGATACAATTTAATTTCTTCAGATGGATCGATATATGTACGTAAGTCTTTGTTAAAAAAATCCAAAGTTGTTACCAACCTTTGAGATTCCTGTACTCAATACTATATTTTGTTTTAATTTTTTTCTTTGAAGTTCCAAAAGCTTTTTACAAACAAAATCTAGAAATAACTACTGATTGGTGATTTACTTGGAATTTAGACAATTGGGTAAAACTGGCTACAGTGCATCAGTATTAACGCTTGGAGGATGCGCTTTGGGTTGGATACATGAACAAAACCCCTTAGATGCACAGAAAATAGCTGATAGATCAATTGAGGAAATTTTTAACCAGAAGATAAATATAGTTGATGTAGCTCCTTCGTATGGGGAAGCAGAAGTTAGACTTAAACCGTGGATAAAAAAGTTTCGCAGTAAAGTATTCTTAGCAGAAAAAACGATGGAAAGAACTAAAACTGGTGCCTGGAACGAGTTAAATCGGTCATTAGATCGATTAGGAACCTCTTATTTTGATTTATATCAATTCCATGCTGTTTCAACATTAGATGAATTAAATCAAATATTCGGTAAAAGGGGAGCAATAGAGGCGTTTAAAGAAGCTCAAGAATCAGGTCTTATCAATCATATTGGCATTACTTGTCATAATGATATGAGAATTCTAATAAAAGCCCTAGAGATGTATAACGGGTTTTCCACAATCCTTTTACCTATTTATGTTGCTGCAATGGTTAATCCTCATCCAACCAATGCTTTTCACCAGCTGTTAGATATCGCTCAAAAAGACGACATCGGTGTTATTGCTATTAAGGCCATCTCCAGAAGAAGATGGAGTTATGCGAAGAAATATGGTACCTGGTATCAACCTTTAGATGAACAAAAATGGATTGACGATACTGTTTGGTATACTCTCTCCCAAAGTGGCGTTACAACATATTCATTACCTTGCGATCTTCGCCTTTGGCCTCTTGTAATGAGTTCTATAAAGAGATTCAAACTCCTGGAAGATTCTGAACAAGAAGAAATAATCAAACGTGCAAAAATGGAAAATTTCAAACCATTATTTCCAGAATAAATTTACATAGTTAATTTCTTTAGTCATCATTTCATATAATATAGAATCTTCGTCTTTATTACATATACTCTTTGTTATTTGATTTCATTTCCGTTTGGAGAAATTGAAAAGAAAGATTTCAAAATCGATGGAGTGACATAAAAAGAGGATTTTATAAAAGAATAGTGAACTTATCAAAAGAGTTAAACTTTGAGCTTATATTACTCTGTAAAATACTTTTGGCCTTCCCCTAGTTTTGCTAGACTTTGAATATTTCACTACAATTCTTTTTAAAATTAATCGTGTTAATGCATCATAGATAGTTGTTCGTGGAAGGCCTGTTTTTTCACACAGGTCCATTCGAGTTGCAGGTTGGTTTTCAACTAGAGCATTTAAGACTGTAATGTCAGTTTTGTTGACAATCATTCTTTCTGGTGAATCAAATTCCCTCTCTTTCTCTGAAATCAGACTTTCATGGAGGTATTGAGTCATAGTTTCAACCTAGTTTCATTTCAGTGTTCTAACTATATCTATAATAGGGCCATATTTAAGATTTTCAGTATTCAATCTATCGAATAACCAATAGAAACATGATTAGAGAGCACAGAGAAAACAAAATAATTTTTAAAGTAAATATCACTGAAAGAGAGCTAGCGCAGACTATAATTCACACGCTAAAGGTGAGGAAGTTTTGCTATTTACCCATCAATGTTTGGTGAGTTGAGTTTTTCGATTTTCTTTTCACAGGAAGTGAAGGTTAAAGTCTCATTTACGTCAAATTTAATTAAAATAATGGAATCTAATGATTTTTTTTAGCATTTTAATGAAAAAAATTAAACAAAAATTGTTATATATTGATTTTCTTCTTATAAATTAATAATAAATATACTTTCACAAACTAGGGTGAACCGGATTATTTCCATTGGAAATTTTAAAACGAATCCTAGCTTTTTCTTCAGTGATGTTTCACAAGTTAATAAATACAAGTTTCGAAATCTTTGATCATTTGCGCTAGAAGGGTAAATATCGGCGGATTATGACTTTGTTTGCATTTTTTACCAATTTATGAATAGTTTAAATAGAATCAAGGCTTCTCTTCGGATTCACACAAAGATTTTTTTCATACTATTCTCATGTGAATGGATATTCTCAAATTAATCAAGAATTTTGAAAAAGGTAGAAATGCTAGATATCGGTACTATACGGGTATTGATGAAAATTTATTAGAGTGAATAGTTAATGTTAATTTGTGAAATGGCTATTAAATCCTATGATAGTTTTGATTATTAAATTTTATATACTTAAAATTCAGGGTTGCAATTATGCGTGAAAATGAACCAAAGGTCACAGCATCGAAGGATAAAATCACTATTTCCTTTAGTGAAAAAATGAGGCTCGGACCTTTACATAATATCATTGAAGGTTATCTAGAATTAAATAGAGATCAACAACGTCAACTTGAAGATGTTATGGAATCATTATTGCAACAAAATGAAAATCTGGTTAAATATTCTGAACCATTTGTTTCTGACGCATCGTTTGCTAACTTTACGGAGAATCAGCTCAGAAGACTAGACACAAAAAAGAAGAGAATCCTATATATTATGAATAATAAATCTCATCCTAACTATTTCAATGCCCCTGAAGTTAAGGAATTATACGAAGTTTTTTTAAAAGAACCGATTGGTATATCAACTATCCAAACAAATTTAAATCGTTTAGTAGATGAAGGTCTAGTTGAACGTCAAGAGGGTTCTAGTCCTCTTTTATATCGTGCTAATAAAGAAAAAGCACATGAAATTCAAAGAATTTTAATTTAATTATTTTAGCAAGACTCATTCCTAATGGCTTGCATCCAATTATTATATTATTTATTAGGTCTCGAATCACTAACCAACCAATCTAAATAATTTATTTGCGATTATCAGCGGTGTAAATTTACCTTTTAGTAGACTCCATGCCAACCTTCAGAAGCAAGCAAATGATTTAGTAGTACATCCACTCAAAGAAGCTAATATCCAGATAGATAATAATAGAATTAGCGTTTCTTGTGATTTAATTCTCCTTTCACCTTTTTGTTCCACACGAACCACAGAACTTATACGTGGGATCCATTGGAGCTCCACAGTTTAAACATTTCCCCTCTACAATTGTACCTCTTAATTTATTGTACTGTTCTAAAGTAATTTCACCTTTGGCTAATCTAGTATTTAATATTTTTAGTGGATCAACATCAGAAATGATCTTCCTATCAAATAATCCTGGATATTCTTCCCCCAACCATATTTGAATAAAATCTACTGTATGTTGAGAGAGACTTTTATTGTAGCTTCTGATAGTAAGTAGAATATCTCCTTGTATGCCATTAACTTGAATCCTTCCATTATCGAATGTAGCATCTCTGATTTCACTTTTTAGAATAAAATATTTTTCTTTGAAATAGCCTTTGTAGACTAAGTATAGATAAATGATTGCTCCCAATCCTAATAGTAAATTTAAAGGGAGTGTTATTAACAAGCATATAAGATTAAGCAAGAATTTTTCTTTTAGAATATGAAGTCTTGTTGGTGTGAAAACAATGATATTATACGTTGGAGAAAGACCCCTTATAACATAACGAATTCCTTCATTTCCTAATTCATACCTAAATTTTCTTCTTGCTTCAACCAACAGTTTTTGAGTCTTTACATCCAATTTTTTCACTTCTTTGCTATAAAGATTGAACTCTCATATAAGATTTTTACGACCTCAAGAAAAACTTAGATTATAATAAGATATTTTTCCTATTTGTCTGGTTCCATTATTTTTTTTATTCTATAATGGTATGACTTCTTTTAAAATACTTGTAAACCAGATCCATTGCGAACTCGAATTTTTTTAATATTTTTGGGTCATTTAGCTCCTTTTATTTGGTTTTCCTAGAATTTCAATACATATTGTCTACATATTCCTGCTTCTTATATTATAAGTTATCACAAGTGCAGTTAGAAATTCCTTGGGTGATCATATGGCTAATCAAATTTCTGATTTCATTGAAAAGAATGATCAATCTACTACAGACTCAACCACTGTTATCACAGGCAAGAAACCACCGATTGTACACGAACTTGACCGTAATGTATTAAGAATTTTAGAGAAAGAAGGCCCTATAACTAGATCCAAATTAGTTTCACTTACGGGAATTGCACGCTCCACATTATATGATAGCTTGTTACGGTTGATTCTGAAAGGATATGTGGCTCGATTTCCTGAAGATCGTAAACAAAGAGGGCGACCAAAGGTTTATTATCAAGTTTTACAATAGATCGCCAGTTAATAATTTTTATGAATCAA
>JBHLKP010000181.1:0-8124 GCA_048886525.1 Candidatus Hodarchaeota archaeon
GAAAGGAACTCCTAATCCTTATTATATTGTTTTATATGAACAATACTCTCTTTCGTTGGTGGAAAGAGTCCTATTTTCTACTAAACATCATCATTTGAGTTGAAAGAAAAATCTTTTCTTAGTTTTTTGAAAGAAAGAGAATTTTTCCAATAAAGTTAGAAAAATTTAATATTAACTTTGGATCCTTGAAAAATTCTATTTACCTAGTTCTTGGCTTTAATCTTCTTAAAGATTATTCTCACTCAATACCATTATTGCTAATATCTACTTATTCTTAAAAAATATCTGATTGAATCAACATTTTAACTAAATGATAGAATGATATTTGTAAAGCAATTTTAAGAGTTTCAGATTAAGCTTATTTTATTAGATATGAAAATAATAAGAATGAAAAAAGAAAAAAGGTAGGGAAATCCTTAACCGAACAGGGATGATAAGCCTAGATCATCTCCAGCTTCTTCCTCTTCCTCTTTCACTTCTGGTTCTTTTTTCTCTGTTTTTACGGCCTCAGTTGAACCTGTTACCCCTGGCACCGCAGTAGACATTAAAGAAGCACCTTTAATAGCCTCTTCTATATCAATTGATGACAATGTCGCAACAAGAGCTTTAATTTTTGATTCATCTGGCTTGCTACCAGCAGCTTTGATGATCGCTTCAATTCCTTTTTCTGAGATTTTTTTTCCAGTTGAATGTAAAACCAGAGCTGCATGTAAGTATTCCAATTAAAGTCACTTCCACATATATTATGAAACATTAATTTGCTTCAAGGAGTTAGACATATTCTAACAGCATTATTCGCGTTTGTTCCTTTATTAATAAATAATAAAGTCTGTTAGAACTATCTTTCTTCTGTTTTTGGCATTTTTTAGGATTGGTTTATGATTATTCCTAAGAAAGAAATATGCTAATTACAAACTATATGTCTCGTAGGTTTGTATATTTCTAATGATTGACACCATCTTATTCTCAATAATTAGTGGTATTTCTTTTTTCGCCTATAAATGATACTTTCTACAAAATGATGGTCATTTTTCATATAGTAGGATGAATTCTAATTTCTGATTAAAAAAGGAAAACCGAGAATAATAAACCAATTCTTTCTTTAATATAAGAAGAATCTTACTAGAAAGAAAAATGGTAATTTTATAAAATGGATTGATTTTTTATTATAATTTTTTACTCAAAACCAATTCAATCCAATTCTCTCGTATGATGGAATTTAAGCGAGATAAAGAGACTTAATATTAACTAATTCCTTAATTTTCTTTTTGTTAGTTTAATACTTTTGAAGAATGAGCCATTAATTATCAGGAATAAGGGTTTTTTAGATTTTGTATCAATTTAGGAAAGCTTACAGATAAATATTAAAAAGTGAAGAAAGGTGGGCACGGCCGGATTTGAACCGACGATTTTTGTACACTTTGCTTCAAGCAAATGTGACACCAAGTTTCCTCATTTTTCCAGAACTTCATCATCAGTTTCAGTAAACCTAGTGGAGTTCATAGGTATTCTTCTGGAGCCTGGTGCGATACCTCACCGATCTTGAATATTATGTTAAAGACCTCTGGCTTCGCTACGTGCCCATTAAATAGCATAAATAAGTTTAGTTCTCTAAAGAAGGAGAGGAGTGATTGATTTTAAGAATTTTGTCATTTTAATTTAAATCTGAAATTTGATGCATAAACAGGTCTAAAATAGTTTGCTTCTCAAATGATTACTTAGAGTGTACATTGAATAACCATGCAATCTTTGTGCTAAATACTTTCAATATTAATTATCAAGTGCATATAATCTCTTTAAAGTTTAGGATAATATCATCAGAGTTTACTGGTAGAAGATTTGATTTAATAATCCATAAAAAAAAGTCAAAACAATAGGAGGTCGCTTTTAGTATTTCACTATCGTGAGAAAAAGTCACTCCACGAATTTGTTCCTTTAAATGCCAATCAACGGCATTGTTCACCACGCAATCTCCTGAAATATTAAATTCAGGCAATTTGTTGGAAATTAGGCTTGAATGCTTTTTACTGTTGCTTTTTTTAGCTTCTAAAAAAAACTTTACCTTTTTGGGCTTTAATTTTGACAGAACAGTTAAATATTGGCCGATTAAATCATTGCTGATTTGCAGATCTTTATCGACATGTAATGATGTGAATATATCTCTTAATATACCATCACGACATAAAATAACTACATCATGGCTTATTATTGAAAAAAAAGTAATTAACTGATTATATGTATCAATATAGAAAATTCTTGACCTTAGAATTGAGTAATCTCGAATTAAATGAGCTTGAATAGCCTTCACATCCTTTAATGGGATCGCAGCTCTATATAAAACGTTTCTCTGATTAATATCAAGAGTATAGTGGTTTCCTATGAATGTAAGAGCACTTTTTTTGGGATAACCCTTATCTAATAAGTAAACTAAATCACAATATGCTCTATTCATTAAATTATTTGAGAATTTTGACCAATCTGAAAAATTCAACTATTTTCCCTCTCCTAAGTACAATTAAGGTAATTTATCAATTTCATTGCAGCTAAAAATCTATGAGACATAGTATTCTTCTTTTGCCCTAATTCTCCAAATGTTCGCTTTCCATTACATTCAGGAATAAATATTGGATCATAACCCCATCCAGCGTTAGATATATGCCTTGAAATTTGTCCTTTAATCTGACCAGAAAAAGTCTTAATTTTATCTTCAAACTTTAAGGCAATACACGACTGAAATATAGCTTTTCGATTTTTTCTACCATTTAATAAAGTTAATATTCCATTAAGACCTATTGTATTAATAATAAAAGCAGAATAAGGACCTGGGAATCCATTGAGACTCTCAATAAAGAGTCCAGTATCTTCTACAAAAACTGAACTATTACCTGTAATCTTTATGCACTCTTTAAGAGAAAAGATAGCTATTTCTTCTAAACTGGCTGATTGTATTTCTATTAATGAAATATTTAAGTGATCCAACTTGATTGTAGTATTTTGTTTAAAAATTTCTTTTATCTCGACGAATTTGTTTAAATTGCTTGTTACAAACAATACCATTGGAAATCCTCTTGAATCGACTCTAGATTAAAGATAATCTGAGAATGAAATAAAACTTATCAATCAAACAAATTCTCCCTAAATTGACTGCTAATAGAAGTTAAACTACACAGTACTTAGTAAAGTAACTATATGAATCATTATTCTCGGTGAAATTATAAATGGCTAGGATGCATGCAAGACGGAAAGGGAAAAGTGGATCTACACGCCCTATTTGGAGAAAAACTCCAGAATGGATTCCGTACTCTCCCGATGAAATTAGTAAACTGGTTGTTGACAAAGCTCAAGAAGGTTTAGGATCAGCACAAATTGGATTAATTCTTAAAGATGCATATGCAATTCCAAGTGTGAAAAAAATCTGTGGAAAATCTATTACCAAAATTATGAAAGAGAATGATATAGGGACAAGTATGCCTGAAGATTTCCTAAATCTAGTCCGTCGTGCTTCAAATCTGCGAAAACATCTTGAAAGTGGAAATAAAAAAGATAAACACTCAAGACGTGGACTCCAACTAATTGAATCAAAGATAAGACGGTTAGTTAAGTATTATAGAAAGAAAGGTGTTTTTGAACCAACTTTCAAGTATGAACCATCAAAAGCAACATTATATTTAAGATAACCTGTTTAATACCTTCTATCATAGGGATTAATTATCATAATGGATTTAACCCTAAATACAAACACAGTTAAAAAGGTTTTATTCATTTAGTCACCGAAAAATAAACGAAGGCTTTCCCTTGCAAGATCAAGATATCGAATCCCATCTACTTAAGATCTCTAATATTGAATCAATAGCTCGCGATATCAAGCAACAAAGGGAAGAATTTAATCGAAAGGTTACTGCAATAGCTAATAAAAGAAACTTACTAAATGAACAAGTCAAGGAACTTATCAAGACCGCAAAAGAAGAAAGAGAAAAACGTGATATTTGCAATAATACAATTTCAGACATTAAAGAGAAGAAATCACTTCTCTTAAAAGAAATTGAGGGGTTTGAGGATCAAGCCAAAATATTAGATCAACAACTAAATGGAACAGAAGAAAAAAAAACCCAATCGAATCGGAGATCAGAATACTCGGCAAAAAGATTACGCCGCGATATTCAAGACTTAGAATGGAAAATTCAAACAACATCTAATCTTTCAATTTCTGAAGAACGTGAAATTGTAGACCAAATTGATCGTCTTGAGCAAAAATTCCGTGAAGTACGAGAAAATGATGTCTTAGCCCGAGATCTTAGAACAATTATAAAACGAATTAATGTTTTGAAGGGGAAAATAAGAAGATTAGACAATGAACTTCGCTCCCAAGCACGAGAAAGTAGATTTCATCATAAAACTATGATACAAGCTTTTAAGAATGCCGATGTTTTAAGAAAACAAGCAGACGAGTTACACGCTCAATTCCTAGAGGCAAAAGAACAAGCTAATTCTATTCATACAGAATATCTTGGATATATTAGGGAGATAAACCGAATAAGACAGGACATCACCAAGAATAAACAAAAATTCCGTGCCGAGCAAGATGCTCAACGACGAGAAAAACTTGAAGAAAAAACAGAGGATGCCAAGAAGAAATTTGAGGAAGGACGAAAGTTATCTTTTGAGGAATTCCGAACACTAATTGATAAGGGGCTTATTTAGATAAAATATTTTAACATCCTCTACCTTTTAGCTGCATCTTTACCTATTTAAGATTCAGATCAGTTTATTTAGATAATATTTACTTTTTCTATTTTTCCTTCTTATGCAAGTATGGAATTTATTAGGGAATTATATAAATTTGAGGCTTTTTATATTTTATAATAATCGAACTAGTATATGGAGAAACCGAACTTGTTAAACGAAGCCTCATTTCTGGAGGCCTGCAGAAAAATAGGAAAAACTATAGTAAAAAGCGATAATTCACATCCTTTCTATGTTATTTCGCACTTTGACGCAGATGGGCTAGCAGCAGCAGCAATATTAGCAAAAGCTCTATCACGCGAAGGTTTAAACTTTCAATTAAGAATTTTTGAAAGATTAGAATCTGATACAATAAATGAGCTAAGACAAGTAATACCACACGAAACTAACATAATTTTCCTGGATATTGGGACTGGTGTTATCGATGATTTTCTTGAATGGCCAGAATCTTATAAAATATTTATTCTAGATCATCATACTCCATTCTCGAAAGTTAAACTACCCAAAAAAATCCAATTTCTTAATCCGCATTACTTCTCAATCGATGGAACAACACATGTGAGCGGAGCAGGTGTCGTGTACTTAGTTGTAAAATATATTAATCCTAAAAATAGAGATTTAGCCCCATTAGCAATAATAGGAGCACTCGGAGACAGACAAGATCAAGGAAATAAATCCTCTTTGGTAGGAATTAATGAAATCATTGTAAAAGATGCTAAAATAAGTGAACTAATATCTGATAATGTTTCTGTGTGGTTTTTTGACCGATCTCGACCGATTACCTCGATTTTAAAACGAGCAGATTTCATTGGATTTGAGAATGAACTTGAAATTAGGGGATTTCTGGACAAGCTGAAAATAAAGTACAGGAATGGAGAAGAACAGCGTCCATTTTATGATCTTTCTGAACATGAATGTAGACGCTTAGCATCAGAACTGATTATACAACGTAATGTAGATCCTGATGAAATCTATAAACGGGATTATCAATTAATCCAAGAGGAAATTCACGTTTTAAGAGATGCTCGAGTTTTTGCTACCAAGCTGAATGCTTGTGGCCGATCTCAACATGCAGACGTAGGAATATCCTTATGCTTAGGTGATCGTCAAAGTGCCCTACGAGAGCTTAATTTAATTGAGAAAGAATATTCAAAGATGATAGCTGAAAGTATGGAGTGGGTTCTTTCAAATAATCATATAAAAGAGTTAACTGGAATCTATTTTGTTGATGGACGTAAGATTATAAACGAAAGAATAATTGGAACGATTAGTTCAATACTTAGTTCAAGAAAAGAAACTAAATTGAAGCCTATATTAGGATGTACTCAAACTACAACAAATAAAATAAAGATAAGCATGCGAGTTTCACGTTATCAATCAAAAAAACTTAATTTAAGTTACCTCCTGAAACAAGTAATAAAAGAAATGGATCAAAATTTCGAAGTAGGAGGTCATGCTGCAGCAGCGGGAGCTATAATTCCAGAAGAATTTTTAGATGACTTTGTAAATCGTATAAATGAATTCGTAGAAAGGATGCAAAAAGTATGACTATTAATACTATTAACATACAAATAACAATTAATGCTGAAACAGAGGAGAATGCAATGATCATTCGATCAAGCATTGATCCAGATAATCTTGCAGATCCACCAATGACTTATTATTCAAAGAGTGTTAAGAAAAAAATGTTAGTCACAATAAAGAATGTCAAAAAAATGGAAACTGCTCTATCGTCTGTGATAGATTTGCTTTCTGCAATTCAAACAATAAAAGATGTTTTAGAGTTGAAAAATATTAATAATTAGGATGATATCGGTTTTAATAACTTGGTTTTCTGAATTTCGACACCTTTTAAAGGATATATTTTTTTACATTCAAAATAAACCAAGGAACTTAGTTTTCCTCCAGTCGCTTCTCTAATAAATTCTTCACTAGTAAGTTCGTTTGCCCGATCTGCAATTATATCAAGCATTTTACGTCTGATAGCGTCTTTTTGGCTTGTTTTTGAACGATGGGCTGTGAATCCAGTAGCAGTAACTCTAAAAGGAATCCCATCTTTTGTATTGACAGTATTAATACTATCAATTCGAGTTCGTCTTCTTCTAACGAGAAATCGTAAATAATCTCTTGAAAAAGTATGTCCTTTGAATCTTGTTCGTGCTGTATTTCCTACGACCTCGGTTATTTGAAATTGTAGTTTTACATGCATTTTAGAATAATCGTTATTGAGGTCAGAGAGTGAAATTTCGAGCACTCGACCTTTTAATTTAGCAGGTTCATCAGCGATAGTTTCTCCTACAACTTTTTCTTCTCCTTCCAAAAATCCTGGTGGAGTATAAATTTTATATAGTTGTTTTGCTGACCATTTATCAACCATACGACGCGATGAACGGGAACGATGACTCAATCGATTTTACTCCTTGGTTTTTATCTTCAATAATATACAAGAAATCGAGATTGAGAGTAATCTTTAAGAGTTATGTCCAAAAGTCTTTCGCTAAAAATTATGAATTTAGCTTTTACTCGATTCTCAATCCAAGTAATGTATTTAATTGTTTTTAAAAAAACTAAAAAGGATTCATTAGCCGATCTTAATAGTTAATTATAAGAACAAGACGCTGAAATATTTTTAAACCAGGTTGTTTTGACTCAAATGAAAGAAGTTACAAAACCATTAATAGTTATAAATTTCAAAGCCTATCCTGAAGGATTCGGAGATAAGGGAGTGCAATTAGCAAAAATTGCTGAGAAAATTTCCGATGATTTGGGAATTTCCATCGTGATATGTCCCCCAGTTACATTTTTAGCCAAGTATGCAGAAATGTTTAACATTCCTGTATTTTCTCAAAGAGTAGACAATTTAGTTAGTGGAAGTAGTTCTGGTAAAGTATCAGTAGAAATGATCAAAGAATCAGGAGCTTGTGGAACCTTAATTAATAGTTCAGAAGATATGATTAATTTAACTGATTTAGAAAGTATTGTTCGCATCTCACGAACATATCGCCTCTTTACAACTGTGTGTACTGGCAATGAAGCTATTAGCGCAGCAGTGACAAAATTAGATCCTCATGCTATTGCTTTTGAATCTCCAGAACTAAAAGAACCAGGAGCAGGAGTGTCTACAGTTCGTCCAGAATTTATACAGGATCATGTAAAAAGAATTAAGCTGGAAAATCCTCGGGTTTCTCCATTATGCGCTGCAGGAATCTACTCTTATAGTGATGTAGAAAAGGCGCTGAAATTAGGAATTGAAGGAATTTTAATCGCATCAATTTTCGTTCAAGCCAAAGATCCATATGAATTGTTGAATAGTATGGCAAAATGTTTTATTTCGTAATATTAATACTTGAATTAAAATATCAATGAAGATTAGATTCAGGG
>JBHLKP010000182.1:0-3524 GCA_048886525.1 Candidatus Hodarchaeota archaeon
GTTGGTTTGAGAATCTTCGACCTGAGGATGCAGAATTATTCATAGATGCATTATTCGAGTTTCTTGACCATCTCCAAAAAACGTGAGAAATTATGGATTCTCGGACAAATATAATTTACGATCACATTAAGAAATTGACCGATGCTTATTCAAGTATATCTTCAGATAAAAAATGAAATAGGACGTCCAAATAGTCATTATAGTTCATCTTCTGTCTGCTCGAAGGTTGGAGGAGGAGTTCAAATAATAGCTAAATCACTTATCATTCTTTTGAGTTGAATAATATGCTAAACCACTTCCTATAAGAACAAGAGGAAATGAAATGATGGTAAAATATAGAGAGATTAATAATAAAAAACCAATTCCTAAAAGAATACCTACTATTTCAAACATAATCACAATTAAGCCAATGTAAGCCAGAATTGCCTCTAGGAAAATGTTAAACAAGTAGACGCCAGCAAATACCATTTTCCCTCTTATAGTTATGGCCTTAAAATTTTGTGTTTTTTCATGGTATGACAAGAAATTATGACAATATTGAAGAAAAAAAAGATAACTTTGGATTAGAAATAATTCATTCAAGGCTATATAGCTTCTGTGAGATAGTCGGTTTTAGATTAGACCCATCCGAAAGTTTTTGCCTTATTTAGATAGTATTTCTAATCTATGATAATCTGGATCAATTATTATCGTGTAAGAACATGGAGGTACTCCAAGAGGTGTGTTATCATTTTTATTAAATTCATCATAACTATATTGCTTGGTTAATGGAAGAATGTTCTTCATAACCACTTTAATCTCCGAGGAAACTCTTTTATCAGCATTCAGGCACAAATGAATCAGGTTCTCGGATTTCTGGAGCTGTTCGAATAAAGACAGCTTCAAACCTATGATCAACAGACTTAGATACTACATTATAAAAATATCCTACCCTGTTTTAGTGATACGCCAAAAGATCTCCTCCGTTTCAGCCATTCCCGCGTCAAGATAAATAGCACCAATAATCGCCTCGAAACATTCGGCAAGAGGTTTATCTGAGACTGTCCAGATTTTTTGAACTCTTTCTCCTTTTCCCCACTGGACATATTTTTCTAAGTGAAAAGCTTTTGCTAGTCGATTTAATGATGCTTTACTCACCAGAAGCTTTTTATCGTCAGTGATCTTCCCTTTTCGACTTCTTCCATAAGCGATGGAAGCAGCGACGATAATCACATTAATAACTGCATCACCGAGAGTTCGGAAAGCCTCTTGGTGTTGCTCGTCCGACAATCCATTCTCATTGGCATAACTAATCGTAATCAAGGCTCGCGTTAAGAGGTCAGGATTTTCGAAGGTATAACCAAGTAATTTTTCTAATCGCTGAGTCATTAGGTTCCCCTAATAATGCCACTAATCCCAGATTTCTTACATGTAGTAAGAATAATCAGGTGGAGGTTCTAGATCCCGACCACGATATTCCGCGAGAATGAAACCGATTTTTCGCACTCCTGCTAGTGTGATTGGTTCGTGATCATTAAAATTGCAATTATTCCAATTAAGTTTAGATAGGGCTAGAATTTCATAAGCACTTTGTTCTATCGAACTATCTAATCTATTAGCATCAATTCTAGTAGAATTGTGATAGTAAAGATAATTTTGATACCATTCTTGATCAATTATCCAGTAATGTGGTTATAATATTGATTTATCTATTAAGGATCCTCTGTAATAGATTTAATTGTTATGTCTAGTTTGTTTTCATCAATTGACCCATTTCAAAGTCGATGTATCGAAATAATATTGTTTCATGACCATCCGTAAAGAAGACCTTAGCGGTACAACCAAATGGGCCAAAAGCAGATGTTGCAATTGGAAAACCTTTAGCTTTATCAATTGAGGTGAAAATTTTTCCTCCCCAATGTCTGCCAAAATAATATTCTACTTTTTTAACATATGTCAAAGTTGCTTCTTTGTGGGGTATAAGGTAAATAAGGATATCATACAATTGATTTGGTTTATCAGAAGGCCTTAATTGATGGACTAGAAAAATATTACGTTGATCCTTATAATACATCTTTCGTTGATCGTATCTTGCGTTCTCCTCATCTTCAGTTATTATAACATGACTTCCCTTCATCTTCTCTCCATGGACTCCTACATAAGCACCTAATTCAACTGGGCCAATTTTCACAGGAGAACCCATTCGCACTCTGAGGGTCAATGTATTAATTAATTGAACTATAGAACTTCTAAAAATAATAATGATTGCTAGAATAAAAGCAATCCATAAAATAGTATCAATATTAATCTGAATATTATCAATAGTTGTCATAGTTCACTCTTCCCATTATCTTTATCTACTTTTTTTTATCTATCTTTTTTATGATATTTATCTTTTATGTACAAAATGAACTTCGAATCCTCATACATTGATTATTATCTCTCTCTTTATCTGTTTAATTCCCTATTTTTTCATACAATTTCATATATAATTCCTTGAATTATCCCCTATTCCGATGGCATATTGATCTATGACGCGAGAAAGCATTTTATCATTCAAAATTGTCAAATTGAGGGAATGTTAGGTTACGGGATCGCAATCGCAAATTTAATCAGAGGGACAATTAAAATTATCAATAATCAGATCAGAGATAATCAGCTTGCTGGTATAAGGTTTGATGGAAGTTCATCTATCCTCATTATCCAAGGTGATTTTTATCTTCCCCATATACATGGAGGATTCTTTTATGATTACCTCCTAACCCACGGATATTTATACGGATTCGCAACCACATATGTCGGATTCCTCAGCTCCAGGACGGTTTCGACTTATCCTCCGTGACACTCATCCCATAGAGAAAGACATGACGCACGAGTTGGAGCATTATGTCCGTCAGGAGGATCTCTTGCCCATTCTCTTTCCTTTTTATACACCTGAATCGCTCAAAATATGGATCACACTTGGAGTTGTGGCAGGTTTCCCAAATACATTAACTAGGATTCAAACCGAGTTAGAAAGTAATGACGAGGGTTCTCTTCTTCCTGATCTTTACGAAGCCTGAGATACCTTAATAACCGAACTATTTTTACAGAAAAGGTCAACAGAAGAACTCTATCCCATGAAACCAGTAAAAACTTGATTGTACAATGTATTTGCCGATTATTTCAATCTCTGGAAAGCTATTTTTTATCGGGGATGAGCGAAATCTGGGGCTGGAGGGGTAGGGTGTGGATAATATAACATTTCTTTAATTATTTTCTTTGCCTTAATTCACTTAGGAATAGTTTAAGTGCTTGACCTTCCCATAGTTTTCCGTTTGAACCCAATTTTTGATTATCTTCTAAATTCAACGATATAAGAGAAGTGATCCGTCCGATTTCAGGGGGGAGAGTTGTGAGTTGATTTCTAGTCAGAGATAATATTTGGAGTTGGGGTAGTTGGCCGATTTCAGGGGGGAGAGTTGTGAGTTGATTTTCATCCAGAGATAATATTTGGAGTTGGGATAGTTGGCCGATTTCAGGGGGGAGAGTTGTGAGTTGATTTC
>JBHLKP010000182.1:3624-8089 GCA_048886525.1 Candidatus Hodarchaeota archaeon
TTGATTTTCATCCAGAGATAATATTTGGAGTTGGGATAGTTGGCCGATTTCAGGGGGGAGAGTTGTGAGTTGATTTCTAGTCAGATCTAATATTTGGAGTTGAGGTAGTTGGCTGATTTCATTGGGGAGAGTTGTGAGTTGATTTCCAGCCAGACGTAATGTTTGAAGTTGGGGTAGTTGGCTGATTTCAGGGGGGAGAGTTGTGAAATGATTTTCAAACAGAGATAATGTTTGGAGTTGAAGTAGTTGGCTGATTTCAGGGGGGAGAGTTTTGAAATAATTTTTAGCCAGACGTAATGTTTGGAGTTGGGTTAGTTGGCCGATTTCAGGGGGGAGAGTTGTGAGTTGATTTCCATCTAGAGATAATTCTTGGAGTTGAGTAAATTGTCTGATACTCTTTGAAAAATCTTTTAATCTCATTCCACTCAAATCTAAAGAGATCAATCGTCCTTTTTCATCGACAGAATAACGAGGGCTTGAGATCTCCGTTGGTGGTAAATCATCCATCAATTTATCCAACTTTCCCGCTTCAGTAATAGCAATGGGCTTGGAATATCTTTTTGCAACCTCCATAACTTCCTCTATGGCTTCAGCATCCTCTTTTTCTTGTTCTTCCTGAATTATTCTTCTAATTCTTTTGCTAACTATTTTCTCTTTCAATTTGTATAAATTCTTTTGTCTAATTTCATTCTGTAGTGCTTTTCGTTCATCAGATGTCATATTTTCGGCAGATAAAAGTTCTTCTAACGCCTCAAATCTATCTTCTATGTCAAAATCAGCACATCGAAGTGGTAAAGGCAGGGCTTCTAATGTCTGAGTGGCAATATTTTTTCTTTCGTAAGCAAATAATCCCCAACCTAGGATGATAAGAGGTATAAAAAATAAAGATATATTGATAGAAGGAGGAATGAAAGAAGTTAAAAAATGAAGACAATCACTTGGCCTAAGTGCGAGAGGTATCTCCATTTTATATATCAGAGATCCGAAGAAAATTATAAGTGAATACAAAAAAATCCACCAACCAAAAATGAATAATGTTTCATATCGTCTGAGGTCTTCCATTTCACGATTTAGAGAGGGAGAATAATAATATTCATGATAGCTCTTCTTAAAAGAAATTAATAAATAATGAATGAGTCTAGTTGTATTCTGTTCTCTGTTCTTACTAAATCGCTTCTTTAATTGGCATTTTTTCAGATAAATCTGATATTTATTTTCTAGAGCACAGACATTACATATAATAGCTCTTGATATCCGACTTGAGAAGAAAGCTAGGACAAGAGAACAGGTAATTAATAGAGTCAATATCGGGAATTCATCAACTGTTAATGGAAGTCTCTCAGTTATGAGAAAAGTAATTGAAAGAATCAGGTAAATTGCTGGGACAAAATTACCAAATAAAAAACGTTGGCTACCAAATTCAGATAATACTAATGTATCTTTGACCAGTTTAATAGACATAATTGTTCCCTCTTAATCCTGTAACAAAATTTGGGGGGTGTGTTATATTTAGTAGAAAATATTGATATAAAATTTAAGAATTTCTCCAATCCCCTCAAGCAAAATTTTGATCTAGCTCTGTTAGAAATAATATTCTAAATTTTCAAAGGAGAATCTTCATCAGATTCTTCCCGGCTGTTTCACACCTATGGCAAGAAAGGCTCCTGTGATATTGCCCTGGGAAATTGTCCAGAAAACCACGTGCTTGCCATCAATGCCAAACTCAATTTAGGGGATCGAGCCAGTTATCAACATCCCTTATCCCCTGAAATCGAGCATTGTCCTCAAAATACCTTCATTTTTGAATAGACCAGGGCCAAGGGATTATTTATCGCACGCACAGCCGAAAAAATTTTCAAACGGGGTTCTGGTGAAGAATTTTCCCTTAAAACGTTTATTGCTTATGTTAAAGAGATATTGGAGAAAAAAAATTGAAATGTTATAAACCTCAAAAAGTGATATCACTTCTTGGTGATAAATTGATAACATCTGAGAAATTAAAGGAAGCTGAACCAATATTTTTGATTAATACTGGTATTTTTGCATATCGTAACGCTCAAGATTTAATAGATGAAGCTTTATTATGTGTTGGTAACGAATGTTACGCACGGGCTTTTTTTCTAGCTTTTAATGCTTTTGAAGAGCTCGGTAAAGGTTGGTATCTCTGTCGATTAGGACATCAAGTTTTTTCTGGAACCCCAAAAGATAAATTAAGTCAAGAATATGATGAGGGGGCTAAGCTCTTTAAAAAACATTCAGAGAAAATCTATTTTGCATCAATCATTCATTATTTTATGGAAACTGTTGAAAAATTGGAATTAAAAGCCAACTTACTCAAGAAAAGTTATGATGATTTAAGAAAAGAGGAAATACCTGATTTAGTAAAAGAAATTGAACATTTTAACAAAAATTTAAATAAAATGATGAGAATTCAACTTGAAACTCCAAGTTCTGATAGCCAAACTGAGATCATAGGTAGAAATCAAGCATTATATGTTGACATTGTTGAAATGAATGATGAGCTTAGGCTGACTACTCCAGAAGATTTTCCTCGTCATAATGCCTTATTCATGCTTGCGCCAGTAACAAAAACTGTTGATTTAATGGAAAGCTATTTTTAAATAATGAGTAAATTCATAAAAGGGGAGGAAAAAGCTAAACAAATGTTAAAAGCTATTACTCCTATGCAAAGGCAATAAATGCTTTCCATGGGAAGTTTTCTCTGGAAAATGTCCTCATAGCAGGACATTCTCCCTACTTTATAAATAGAGGAAGCTATGGCATTCTTTGTGTCATTACTCGAATCCTGACACAATCAAAGACGTAGAGAGGTTCTTTGTGTCATGTTTGAAACTTGACAAAATGAAAATCAGAGATAAGATAAAAAGCACCAAATGCTTCCCTAGGGAATCATTCTCTGCAAATTCAAGTCAATGAAATTGATTCTCTCCATTGGTTGTTTATAAAGAGCATTGGATTTTATTTTTATAACAAGAACTTTTACTACAATAATTCATTTTAAGAAACTTGAAACTACTTCAATCAATTTAATAACCATACCAATTAAAGCAACAATAGCAACAATAGCTGTTACAATAATTATTGCAGTAAAAACTGTAGTTTCACCCATACTAGGTATTGTAATAGGTTTTCCTAAGAATGTGAGAACAGCTAAAAGTCCCATAAATCCAAAAAAGCTGATAATTAAATACTTAATAGCTTCTTCTTCATTCATAGTATTTCCTCCTTTTTTAGGATCTAACCTCAAACTAAATTATTGATTTAAATGTTTAAGTAATACCCGAGTCTACTTTAGATACTACCCGAGTCTACTTTGGGTAATACCCAAGTCTACTTTGAGTACTACCCGAGTCTATTTTGAGTACTACATTTTCTTTATCCTTTACTTTTTAGTGATACTATAGAAGTACTAGCTAATCTTATGTTTTCATTCAATTGAAACTGAATTCCAGAAACCCAACAAAAATCATGATTTTATTAACAGCAAAATAGATGCATTCTATTACACCCATTCTCGCTCATAATTGCTTATCTCTCTCAGTAAGGAGCTTATAAAGAAGTATAGCATTCTAATATTGAAACCCTATAAGCGAGGGTACACCGTGAATGAATTTTGAAGACATTTGTTGGCTGGATTCCATTTTCGAGGAGATAATGACCAAAGCACGAAAGGCCAGATCAAAAACGGAGGTCATACCATAATTAGAGAAGCCATTACATAGTAAAAGAGCAGAAATTGAATAAACTAGAATTTAGGTCAGTACTTTCCATTAAACCATTTTTAATTGATTGAATTTCTTCGATGGTCTCTTTATCTATACTTAAGCCGTCTAATTTAGTCTTAGCTTCTGTAACAATATGAAATCCTGTTTCTCTGTCAAGATCCATATTATATCACTTTTTTTTCATTCTAAAAAAACTATTGGCAAAGGTATCAGGGATTATAAGAAATAGTGTGATTCTATAGGCGGAGAAATGCTAGAACCAGCGCTTTTTATCACATTCCGAGAAAAAAACGGGAGAACAACAACCCACCGGGTAAACTACCTAGTTTTAAAATGGTTACAATTACTGAGAGTGCCAGCAGAAAAGTTTATCTTCAACCAAGATGAATCAGACTAAAATATGAGACGATGATAAGCAAGAGAACGATAAAACGAGTGGATAACGATTTCCTGGAGAAGATAGAGTACTAGGGGGGAAAGAAGAGGGAAATTGATAGGAAGAGAAGAGATAGCACATATGAGTACTTTTCAATTATATTATAATGATAAATAGACTTTTTCTGATAAAACTCCCCTGAGCCTCCCCCGCGCATCATTGATGGCCAATTTTTACTATTTTTTTTGGCCTAGATTTATAAACCGCTTTCCTAACTGTCTCTTTGAACAGCTTTTGCCTGTTATATGTCACCGACTCTCCCTGATATGTAAGTAATTCCTTT
>JBHLKP010000183.1:0-8070 GCA_048886525.1 Candidatus Hodarchaeota archaeon
GGTTTATCTGATGATCTATCAGGAATATCAAGTATAATTGAGATTTTTGGAGAAGATCTCTGAATGGAAGGTTCAATTCTTGAAATTTTCTCAGGAATATCCTTTTTTGGTTCAATAACAATTCGCTTATGTATCTCTTTTTGATCGATAGATATTTCTTCTGAACTCGCTCCATTTTCTATAGTAAGCTGTTTAAATTGTTGATCATAATTCCTTTGGTATTTTTCTAGGTCTTTACGATTGATAACAGGGAGATCTCTTGGAACTCTGTTAAGAATTTCTCTTAGATATTCCTCTGAGATATTTAATTTCATTAAAAAGTCTAAGGCATCAGGTGCTACATTGAAATCATTTTCTAAGAAGATTTTTACTAATTGGTCTCTTTTCAATATAATACAAACCTGATAACTAGTTGGTAGTTGTATCCTATAAAACCTGTTGTCTGAATGAGGTTTTTAAAATTGATAAATGTTTGTTTAATTTTATTCCTTTAGGTTTCTCAGCTTACTCGCTAGCGAAGCTAGCTACCATCATCTATGACGTGAATATCCAATTCACTTAAATTTATCTGTACTAGGGAAAAAGAGATATTTGTGCTTTGAAAAAGCAGTTTCTGACGTTTTAATCTTCCTTAAGTAAAAAACAGTTAGTATTTATGGGGCAATTGCTCCTGGTGGAATAAGGTCCCATCTGATCTTCCATACATAAACCCAATTATGTTTTGATTTATAAGCAAGTTCGTAATATTCACTATATTCAGCATATTCATCTAAAAAACCTCCTGTTGCAGGAGCATTGCCTTGGATAGGTCCATATCCTACTTCTTCACTTGCTATTCTGGAAAAAGCCTCATCTGAGACTCCAACTGGGTAAGTGGGGTTGTTGGTGATTGGGTTTGTGTATAAAGCCCAAAATACAGAATTATAGAACTCATCGATATATCCAGTGATATATTGTCCGCGAGAGTCATACTCGAGATAATCATCCTGATCTATCTGTACAATATTTCCAGCATCTTCTCCTATTCTTATAAACCATGGGACTTTTCCTAGATCTGAGTCAAATCCATATGTTCCATATCCATCAGAAACTAAAAGAACAATATAAGCCACATCGTATATTTTAGCGATTTTTAATGATTCCCACGGATTCAGAACTAGCATACATCCAACATTAGCAATTTTCGTTTTATTTATTGTAGCATTATCAACCAATATTGTAACATCCGAATTCCCACTAATCCAGTAACCATAGTCCCACCATGATGCTACTACATCAGTTGGCCCAGTATTATAATCTAGCCAACTTATCGCTTCTTGCCAGTCATTACCTATCGCATAAGACCCGCCTCCTGATGGTACCACGGTAAGTATAGATGGAGCATGGGTTGATTTAACTGCTGCATCAGTAGAATTAAGTACTGATGCTAGAAGAAATAGACCAATAAATACAAATGCTATTGCAGTATGTTCATTTGTTAAGGGTTGAGTGAATCGGGTTTTTCGTCTACTAAGAGTAAATCTCTCTTGAAAGGTCAAAACAAACGGCAGTAAAGTTTGATCAATAGCTTTTGCTGCTAGTATGGATACAGCTGGAGCAAGAATTAGTGCTAATCTGACCATAGAGCCAGCAAAGTATATCGATGTTATTCCAAATAACAAAACAAGAATATTTCGTTCAGTAGGTTTTTCATAAAGGTAGTAAATACTTAAAGGCACGAAAAAGATTAGCAATCCGATATTTCTATAAAATGTTGACCAAACTACAATTTGGTGTTCACTTACTGATTTTAAAATCGGGTTGCTGTCACGAAAGATTGGTAAAAGTACCGTGAGAAATTTTGATGAAAAACGAGTAAATATATCTGGAAATAACAATAATGTACTCCCAATCCCTAATATGAATAAAATTACAATTACTGGATAGAGTTGTTTTATTCTAATACGAAATTGGTCCAAATCATAAATAGAATTAAGGTAACGATATAAATCAGCCATTAAGAGCAATCCTAGTATTCCAATTGGTATTATTGTATTAGTAGTTAATAAAGCGGTTGGTCCATTCCTTGGTATCAATACTGATATGAACAAAGATACGAGAATTGTTCCGCCATAAGATAATAACAAACGATCTGAATGCTTTTTAACTAATAAAAGAATAAAAGCATGCAATGCTAGCAGATTAAAAACATATGTTGAGGCACCCCAAGACCCTGATAAAATTCCAAGACATATTCCACTTAAGATAGCTGAAATTTCTGACCCAGTTCGTAATGATCTTGCATAAAAATATAAAATAAGGATTAATAAGAATATTCCTAATGCCTCGTTGTCAAAAAAACCTACTACGGTTCTTTGTAGATGTCCTGCAGAAATAGCTAGAAAAAATGCTGAAATTAAACCTACTTTTTTATTTGCAACCTCTTTTCCAAGGAAATAAATCGCTATACATGAAATAGCACCAAATAAAGCTGGTTGGTAGAAACAAATCACATTTAATGGTATATCTAGCCCAATTAATGAAGTAAATTGATATATTAATACAGCCGAGAGTGGAGTTCCAATAAATTGAGATTTTCCCCAAAATCGTCCTTCAGGGTACCATGTTTGAGTGTCAACCCATGAAAGGAATGCGGCTAAACCATTTTCCTCTATATAAGCAGCTGCACGATATTGCGAATATGGATCGTTAGCTCCAAGGATTATTTCATACCTAAATATACCTAATATTCTAAACATATAAGCTACGATGAAAATGCAGAAGAGTGCGGTGTAGCTAAAGACTATTTCTCTGTTAATCGTTGTAACAGCAGTATTATAGCGGTCACGAATGTCATTCACGATTTTATCTATAATAATAGGCATAGTTCTTTTCACCTTGAAACTTATCAACAGAAAAGTATATATCAATGGAAATAATACTTTTTTATATTGAGAGTAGTTGTTTGTATCGCAAACGGCACTCTTTTACAAGATGCTTTAAATTGTTTGTAATACAATATTTTGATTGCTTGGAATGTCCTTGGGTATTTATGGTGTCAATAATGGCAAAACACCAATTAGATTTGGATTTAGAATTATATGAAATCGTATTTCCAGGAAAACTTGTAGGAAAAGCTGTTATTGATGCGAATGCCAGAATGATAGGAGTTATTCGTAATATTAGAATTCAAATTCCATCATCTAATATTATTTTGGTTGTAAAAGGTCTCGATACTGAATTTACTGTGAATTCAAATGATATACAAGCAATCGGTAATATTGTGCAATTAAATGTGACGATAAAACACTCTGAACCAATCGAAATTAATGATATTATTCGTCTTAGAAACGAAATACAAGAAGAAATTATTCATTTCTTTCAGGTAATTCAATCACGAAAATAGAGATAAAACTTAACAGACGAATGAATTGAATTTTTTAAGGAATTTCTTTCATTTTTAACAATAAATTCATTATTTTATCAAGTAACTCTACAATTCTTTGAATTTCGTCAAGTTCTTCGCTTGAGGCAAGTCTTTGTGCCAGAAAATGGATTTTACCTGTGAAAATATCTTGAAGGATAGTACGAGTCTCAAGTATTGATTGTGAATGTTCTATTTGCTTTATTTCATTGTCGGATTTTGCATAAATGGCATTCCTATCACATTTCGGACAAAAAATCCTTTCTTTCTTTTTAAATAATGGAACATTGCAATCAGGGCATGAATCAGCTAGCATTGTAGCTCCTGAAAGCAAAAGGGCACTCATTTGCTTAAAATCATTAGGTGAGGTATCATGTTTTTTTCTTTCCATTTATTCAACGTTCCATCAATTTGGTAACACTACTGCAAATGATCCTTCTTGAATGATCTTTTCATTTTTATTAGGGGGTGAAAAAGATATTGTTTCGATATTATGCATGTGTTTAAGATCTGAAATAAAATCTCCTAATGTTTTTGGAATGTAGAGTTTTTCTAAACCATCCTTCAGTGAAAGACCTTGTTCTTTTTTTGCTTTCCATATAAATGAATTAAGATCAATTAATTCGCGTGTTCGTTCGTCTTCTTCCATCTTTTCTTTATTAGGTTTAGGTAATAGTTCTAGATGGATGCTTCCAGAAGGTTCGTAAATGATTTGAAAAATGTATTCAGTGATAAACGGTGTTATAGGTGCTAATAGTTTCAATATTATTTCTAATACTTTATGTAGAGTATGATGAGCACTTATTATTCCTTCTTTTTCCGTTTCATAGTCATTATATGCTCTTGATTTAACAAGTTCAATATAATGTGGTGCGAAAATATTCCTTACCCAATTGTAAACATTTTCAGCTGGGATTGAAAAGTCAAGTTCTTTATAACCATGAATACAACGGGTTATAAGCGCATCTAGACTCGATAAAATCCAAAGGTCAGTTGGTGATAGTAAATTTGGCTTCTTTTTTTTCGGAAATGTGGAAATAAATCTCGCTATATTCCATAATTTGGTAATAAATTTGGAGTTTCCGTCAAGTTTAGACAAAGAGAATCTAATATCCGAGCCATGGCTTCCTTGAAGACAGGAGGTTAATCTAATACAATCAGCACCATAATGGAAATTTTGATCATTTTTTCCTCTAAATTTTGAATATTGCTCTTTTTCAGCAATAATTTTCCAGCTATTCCGATCAGGCTTAAGTATTTCTGGTGTACCCTTTGGAATTATAGTTGGTTGTAAAAATAATAGTGGATCAACAGTATTTCCTGTACTTTTTGACATTTTTCCTCCATATGGATCACGTACCAATCCAGATATCCATATTTGCTTAAATGGGGGGAGTTTAAAGAGATGATAAGATCTGAGGATAGTATAAAATAACCAAGTTCGTACAATTTCCTTTCCTTGAGTACGGATCGAACACGGAAAATTTTCTCTAAAAAAAGTGTCTTCGTTCTTTTTGAAGAAAATTTTACCATAATTACACGCAGCAAGTTCAGATATTGATGAATCGAACCAAGTATCGAATGTTCGTAATTCTCCTGTAGCATTTATTAGTGAACTTCCACATTTTTCACAATTTAAGATCGGAGAATTTTCTTTCCAAGCGTCATAATATCGTAGCAAGTCCTTTTCATCTGGTACATTGGGGAAATTACAATCCTGGCAGTACCATATAGGAATCGAGGTTCCATAATATCTTCTCCTGCTTATTGCCCAATCCATCGTTAAAGAGTTCATCCAATCATCAAGAATTGTTCTACTTCTTTTAGGGTAAAAATCCATTTGGTTTACAATGCTTTTCAGCTCTGGTAGGAAATCTAACTGTTTTAAATAATATTCATCCATAGATATAATTTCAATAGGTGTTTTAGATCTCCAACAAATTGGGATTCGTCTTTCTATTGACTCCGAATCCTTAAGGGATCCATTTTTCTTTAGCTCTTCAATGATTTCAATTTGAGCATCCTTCACGAATTTACCTTCATATTTTCCTGCAACTTCATTTAATGTTCCATCTGGCTTTATCATTGTATTTGGATTCATTATTTTGAATTGTCGTAAAATTTTTACATCTGATTTATCACCATAAGCGCAAATCATCATGATTCCTGTACCAAATTCTGGATCCGCTTCTTTATGAGGTTGTATAGGAATTTTTTTGTTAAAAATGGGTGTAATTGCATTCTTCCCTTCTAGATGAGAATATCGTGCGTCAGAAGGACTAAAAATTATTAGTTCACAGGTGGGTAATAGTTCAGGACGAGTGGTAGCTATAATTATTGTTTCCTCAGAATTTTCGACTCTGAATTGTATTTTATAAAGAGTAGATTGGTCAATTAAATATTCAATTTCAGCATCAGCAATCGTAGTACCACAATCAACACACCAATTATTAGGTCTAGCAGCTGCATAAATTAGACCTCCATGCCAAGCCTTGCAAAAAGTTTTTTGGGTGTTATAGCGATACTGGCTCGAATCTGTTCTGTAGAATATTTCAGGAGATCCATAAAAAGCATTACATGACAATCCCATCCATTTCATTACTTGAATGGTGTTTTTTTCAGCTCTATCAAGTTCTTTTTTGCAAATTTGAAGAAAATCTTCTCTATTCATGCTGTGCATGCTTATACCAAGAGTTTGTTCTACTTTTACCTCTACTGGCAGACCATTTCGATCAACACACGCTGGAAAAACAACATTGTATCCTTGCATTCTTTTAAAACGAGCAATCATATCGATTTGAGCATAATGAATGGCAAATCCAAGATGAGCACGGCCAGAAACATATGGAGGCGGTGTATCAATAATATAATTTGCTTTATTCGGATCATGGACATATTTGAATGTCTCATCTTCGGCCCAGAACTTAATAATTTCTCGTTCTTCAGAAGACTTCCATCGTTTTTTCTTGATTTTCGGTTTTAAGTCCATCATGTCACCTTCTATTGAATTTTTTTGCCTTAAATCGGCTTATAGAGTTTTTAATTATTTTATATTGATTTACAGTGAATGGAATAGCTAGTTTTATTGATTTATCAAATTGTAACATGCTATCATTGCTAATACGCCCAAAAAAAAGATAGAAACAAAGAAGAATGTTAAAATTATGCGGTCTTTTTCGAAGTGGATGGTGTAAAAGAGCAAACAAAACGATCCATCCTAATAACCACCATCTTTCACCTGTAAATCTCTTATTAGGAAACCCTTTTTAAATATTAAGGTAGCAGGGAGTACCCAACATAATTTATTAAGAGTCACTTGATTTTTCTCATTCGGCAATAAGGACAAATTTATCAATACTATTGGAGCTATAATTGATAATGTAAATATTCGAATAGTTACTACTTGACATGAATTAATCTAATTTAGGTGTTAAATCGTTGAAACTAGATATTTTAGCAGAAGAGCAGCTGAAATTGGAATTAATTCGTGTTCTGTCGAAATTTTTTTTGAAACATATTGAAGAATTAGTTCGAAATCAGGCTGGTGCTTTTTTTCCAGTTGAAAAAATAGAATCATTAAAATTAGGAAAACGGTTAGGAAGACGAAAAGAATTACAATTAATGACTGTTTCAGTAGTTGATTCACTGCAAAACCGAAAATTTGATGTTAGTCTCGCCTTTAAGTTTCTAAGTGACACAGAATCGGCGATAAGAGAAGGAAATGGTGCAATGTGGCTGGGGGAAATATTGAAAAACAATTTTAAAGTTAAAACTCCTCAATTATTATACTTTTCTCATGAAAATTCATTATTAATATATGAAGGACTTACTGGACCTCAAGAGTTATTCGATAATGAGTTGGATGAGCCTCAGAAACTTTATTTGGCAGGGATGGCATTACCCTATATTCATGGTGTTTTTCAACACAAAGTTCAGGTTGATCGTTATTTACATCTTATCACAAATGTTCTTGAAAGATTACACTATTCTCCAGGAGAAAAGGAGGAGCTTAATTCTCTTTTCAAACCTTTTTTGCGTCGAATTGGATTAAATAACTCTGGTGCTAATAGTTTCGGCGATTATCACCCTGGGAATGTTATGCTTCTAGAAACTGAAGAAAAAACAAGCGATACCGGTGATTTGAGGATCGATACGACTACAGTTTATTTAATAGATCCTGCATATGTTGATAGAGAAGGAAACATTGATCGTGCTGAGGATTTAGGAACCTTTTTTTCAAAATTTGCCTATAATGATTTCTTTTTAACCCAATCATTTGATAAAACTGTGGAAGATTTTGAAATGCTCTGTAAAGGATATGATTATACTATCTCCCAAAATGGAATAATGCTTAATGATTATTATCCTGAGGGTACAACCTTTGATTTCCAGATAGCTCTTGGTATATTGCTTGATGGATTATTCAAGGTGAAAATTTCTGGATTCGAAAAATCTAAGAATAGAATTCAAACAAGCTTTAATGCCGTTAAATATATTCTGAGAAAAAAACCTTTTGAAATATAACCTTTTTTTTCAACGTTATCTTTCAATTGAATGCATTGGAATAGGTATCACTGTAATTATTTTCTGTAAAGCTGCGATAAATCCCCTAAATTGCCAGAATAACCAGATAGCTTCAATTACAGACGACTGATACATTCTCACTT
>JBHLKP010000184.1:0-7997 GCA_048886525.1 Candidatus Hodarchaeota archaeon
AACGTTTCGTTTCGTGTTTCAGGGATCATTGATGAATTTAATGGATTAGTAGCTTATGTAGGATTGGATCATCTAAAAGAGGTAAGCAACTTCCCTGGTTCTCCAGCAAATACAATACTCATAAAGTTGAATAATCCTACAGAGGAAAATTTAGAACGAATTAGAAATGAAATCAATAGCAAATACAGTTACAATATCAGAAATATTTCCACTAGAGATGAGCAAACAACTGATTTATTAGGTCTCATAGATGCTTTATATTGGGTTTTGTATGTTATTGCTATATTTGCGGTTTTACTAGCAGTAGCAATTATATATAATACTGTCTACATTAATTTGCAAGAGCAACAAAGAGAGATAGCGACATTATTAACAATTGGGACAAAGAATCGAATTCTCATTAGAAATGTTACGTTTGAAAATTTCATAATTACATTAATCGGGACGATTCTTGGATTGATCTTTGGTTGGATTCTATTATGGTTTTTTATGGCAGTTGTCCTGGATATGGAATTCTTTAGGATTAAACTATTCATTAGTAATACAACAATTATTACAAGTTTTCTTTACACTTTTATTGGAGTTCTTGTTGCGCAATACTTTCCTCTCAGAAGAATTTTGAATCTGAATCTAGCAGAAGCTACTAAAGAACGAGTGGTCTAGGAGGTTAAGGATAATGACATATATAACACTAAGGGATGTTCGTAAGAACTATACACTTGGAGAAACTAGAATACAAGCATTAAATGGAATTGATCTAGAGATCGATCTAGGAGAACTTGTGGTTATCTTTGGTCCTTCTGGAGCAGGGAAAACTACATTGTTAAACATGATAGGGGGACTAGATATACCATCTTCAGGAGAGGTCAATGTTGGGGATATTCCAATATCGACTCTTTCAGCTCATTGGTTAACAGTATATAGAAGGAAGAAGATAGGAGTTGTTTTTCAATTCTTTAACCTCATATCTAGACTCACAGCATTGGAAAATGTAGAATACGCTCTCGAACTGGTTGGAGTTAAAACGAATGGAAATAATGATGAAAGGGTATCTTTCGATTCCATAATAATAAAGAATAAAGCGATTGAATACCTAGAACGGGTAGGATTAAAAGAGCGAATAAATCATTTTCCTGCACAATTGAGTGGTGGAGAGCAACAACGTGTTAGTGTTGCAAGAGCATTAGCCAAAGAACCTGAAATTTTACTCGCTGATGAACCAACTGGAAATTTAGATTTTAAAATTGGTCGTAGTATCCTAGAAATTATGGAAAGCATGACTGGAAAGACGCAGAATCGAACTGTATTGATAGTAACCCACAATGAAGCTATCTGTCCATTAGGGGATAGAGTTATCCGTCTCTCTGACGGATTAATTGTGGAGAATTATACGCAGGATTACATTCCAGCGAAGGATCTTTACTGGTGAACTCACAGCATAAATCTGGTAATAAGCTCTAGGAAAAATTGTATAAAGGAACAATATTACATTTTGCTATTCGTATCAAAAATATTATGTAATTAAGTATTCCAGACCTTATTTGAAGAGAATGTCAAGAAAGTTCAATAGATTTCCAGTAAAGGAATCACAAGACAATAATATGACTCAAATCGAGAAATATAACGATGTAATGTCATCACTTGATACATTGCAAACAAATCAGAAAAAAATCACGCCTAAAACGGATAATCCAATTCCGTTTACTAAAATTATATTTACAGTTACTTTATTTAGTATAATAAGCCTTGGAATCCTTTCTCTAAGCAATATCCCTATAGCTAGGAATAACTTATCTGGTCAAACAATCGATTCCCCTAAGATCAACTTCTCATTTCAGCTTTTAAATGGAACGGAAGTCAGTTTAGCTGATTATAAAGGAGCTCCTCTCTTTCTAGATCTTTTTGCAACCTGGTGCCAGCCTTGTAAAGCACAAATAGCTGAGTTGGCGAAATTAAAATCATTTTCACCTTATGTACGGATTTTATCTGTATCTATAGAAAAAGATGACACTGTTGAAATGTTGGAAAAGTTCAGTTCTGAAACTGGGATAACTTGGATAGTCGGAAGAGATTATTCACTACAAGGAGCTAGAAATTTCAATGTAACTAGTATCCCAACGCTTGCATTTTTTAATTCAGAAGGAGTACTTAAAAAATTAGAAGCAGGGATTCATGATTACGCTACTATGGCAAGTTGGTTGTCTGAAAACTATTAGAGAAAAGGTACTTGAATACTTTCTCAAATAAAAACGAAATTAGAAACAATCAACCTACAGAGAGTTTAATCTATGATGATTTTTGGTATCCATATCGATGAGTCAATTGGCTTACCAATCTATTTTTTATCGGGTCTATATGTTGCTTTATCACCTTGTTTATTTCCTATAATGCCTTTAACTGTTTTTCGTATAATGAGTAAATCAATCATAACTGAAGAAGGTGAAAAGAAATATTTTACTAGAAAATTAGCAATTCAATGGGTTATCCTATTGACATCTGGAATACTTGTAACATTTATTGTTGCTATATTAATTATGTCTTATATCTGGGATTTTTTTGGTGTTTTTCTGATAAATCAATATATTGAATTAACCTTCATTTTAGGAATATTACTAATCATAATGGGAGTATTCTTATTAATCCCGCTTTTATCAGAAAAAACATTTGCTAAAATCCCTATTCCTCAGAGCGTATCGAACATTTTTCAGAAGGAGGAAATTAGACATCTAGATCTGTTTTTAATCGGATTTGGATATTCATTCATCGCATTACCTTGTGCTGCACCAGCTTTTATTTCATTATTAGGGATATCGTCATTATATGGCAATTCCTTAAGTCTAATTATAGGAATAGGATTATTTGCTATCGGATTATCGATACCCTATTTTCTTCTTGTATTAGTAACAGCTGAAGCTCGAACACGATTAACTTCTTTTTTCACGGAGAATTTTAGAATTATTGAGATAATTTTCGGAATAATTATAATTTTATTTGGATTCTTATTCATTTGGCCCTCATTTGGAGGTCCTATTCTTTTTTCACTCTGAATTAAGCATTAATTGATTTGGTTGTTAGAATTTGGTATGAAATTCATTTTTAATAAAAGCGTATAACCTTGAGGAGAAAGATTTTGTGAATGAAAATCATCAAAATTATAGATATTGATAGAATCTTCAAAGTTATTGAGTAGATCAATAAACTTTTCTATTCCTCGGAGCTCTGTACCTGATAATCCAATTTCTCTTGTAACAATCTCGTTTGTTAAAGCTAGGAAGAGAGTCTCGAGTCTTGGATTTAAATTCAGGATTTTACCAAGTTTGAGATATGTCTGTCTTGTTGTATTCCACTCTTCTATCTGTTCCTGCAAATCTTGCTTTTTATTATCTGCCCATCTCGCTAAATCTTCTCCAGTCCATGTTTTTTGTTCTAATAATTGAGTAAAGCTTGGAAGAGAGGAAGTACTCACAAGAAATACAAAAGGATTTTGATAGAGGTATCTAAAGACTTGAAAAACTACCTTTGAATTGAATTTGAGATCCCTATACTCTTTCAATTCAATCCAACATTCTTTTCCTCTCCATTGGCCTACTAAATCTGGTGCTAGAACAACACCATCTAGATCTTGGAGCTGTTCTTCTTGCAGATCTTCAGCTTCGTGTAAGTTTTCGAATTTAAATTCTTCTAGGAATAAACGTAAGTTTTTGATGCTTATATCGGAGTGATCACTTTCAGGTGTATCCAAAATATCATCAACATAGCGTCTATTCCTAGCACGGTTAATGTAACTTAATAAAACTGTGGCTTTTTTTGAATAATTGCTGTATTCATTTCTTTTTACAATGTCTGCTAATTCATCCAAATCTTCTATTCTTGGTCGTAATTGTCTTTCAACAGCTTCATTACGGTAAAAAATTGAGGAAAATCTTCCTTTCTTTCGATCTGTTCTAGTTGGCATCCCAAAACAAGCTCTTAATGAATTAGGAGTATGGTATAGCATAGGATATTGACGCACAAACTGTATACCTGCAGCTAAAGCTACTTCTCTAAACAATTTTCTATCAGGAACATTCCACTTCAGTGTTTCGATTGGAGCAAATTCATTTAATCGTTTAATCAGACCATCAAGACGATTTCGATGAAGCCCTCTAACACCTTTCATTTCAGAGGGATTTTTACGCAAAAAATTTCTTATTCTCTTTAAAACGGTTTCTCTTGTTTGTAATACCATATATTCATTCTCTCTGTACTATGTTCCGAGTAAATTCTTCAGAATTAATATCCATTATAATAATATCGTGAAATTTTCCTTTAATAAAATGTGCGTCTCGTTTTTTTCCTATTTCTACGAAACCGATTTTCTTATAACACATTTGGGCCCTTTTATTAAAATCAAATAGTTCTAATTCAACAGTTTTCAAGTTTAATGTTTCAAATCCATACTGAAGAATTAACCTAATTGCTTCTTCTCCGAACCCTTTTCCCCAGTAATCAGGATTAAAAATCACTATACCTAACACACTTCTTTTAGCTATTGGATTAATGATTCTTAATTCTAAGTTTCCAATGTATTTTTTTTCCTCGATATGGACAATTCCGAATATGTAAGCCTCTCCTTTGTTCCTTCTCTCCCATGTTTCACGAATCCATGCTATTTCTTCTTCTTTAGAAACAATTCGTGGTTTATTCATATACTGTTGGAGTTCGGGATTATTCCAATATTTCATTATGATATCAGCATCATTAAGCTCTAAACCTCGTAAAAAAACTTTTTTACCTATTATGATTTTATAAACCTCCCTTAGTTATTATTATATTCGCAATTCTGGATCTTAAAAAAGAGATCACACAATTTAACCAAATTATAAACCTCTTATGGTCAATTACTCATATAGGGTATTATTTCAGAATCAAAGAAAAAAGTTTTTGAAATGAAATCTCAAATTTGGATAACTTCAATATCAAATGCTGATAGCATTTGTTTTATTTCTTGCTTTCTCTTCATACTTTTTTTATCAAAAAATGCAATTCTTGGTTTGGGTATTGTTTTCATGATCATTTGGTTTATTAATTCAGTATTTAAGGAAGAAAGGGCATACTTTGCACAGATATGTCCAATTGCGTTTTCTGTTTTTAAAACTAACTTTGTAAATTTGTTTGCATAATGATTTCCACCAAATCCAATTGCAGAAATCCATTCTTTTGGCTGTTCAAAATTTTTAAGCCAAACATGATTTACTACTTCTGCTATCATACGACACGCTTCAAGATCCTTCCACTGGGCCTCTGAAGAACCAACTTCAATAAATAATATTGGATTGTTCGAAAAAGGGCCATGATGGGTAACTTCTAAGCTGTATTCGTAGTTATAATTTAATTTATAATTTTTTGATTGTAGAAACTCTTTTATGCTCAATAATAACTTTTTTAGTAGAAATGAACTACATTCAATTAATGTAGCGTCTCTTCCTCCAAAGCTTGCTGTTCCAAAGTTTCCTATGGGATGTACTGTAAAACTTGGTCTCAAACTTCTAGCAGAATGACGAGAAAGGAAAATTATCATACTCTTGGAGGAAATTCTGTTTTTAATTTCTTCATCTGAATGTATCGAGTCGTTATTTACAACTATTACCTTTTTCTGCAGCTCTGTAGCAAGAAAATTCAGAATATTCATTCCCGCAATATCATTGCGACTTGCTAGCAAATAGATTGGTAATTCGGATAACAGTTTCATTTGATTGGTATTATTAACTATTCCTATTAATAATTAACGAATAAATGTGTCAAATATGAGAAGTAAAACCTATTGCGGATCTTTCATTCGGATAATTTTATAATGAAAAGGATTATTCCTTTCCTAATCTTCTTCTTATATAAGATGTGATGGGATATGAAAAAACAGAATGTTTCAATTATGATTTTAATTGTATTATTCGGAGGGATAGTTGCTCTCCCAAAAGTTATTCAGAATAATTCAAACGTTGACTTGTTCTCAAATTCAGGTTCAGTCAGAAATTCGTTATACTCGAAAATAAAGGTATTATACCTCTATAATAACTCTAACTCTTATTTTTGCTATGATACTTATGAAACATTATTCGCCTCAAGTGAAGATATAGTACTTAGTGGAATTGATGTCTCGGAATTTGTGAAAGACGTTTCAATTTCATCTGGATATCATGTTCTAATCGTAGGAGTAAGTGCTTTTGGTTACTGGACAGATACCAATTCCTCACAAGCAAATGCCATTGTCAGTGCGAAGAAACCTATATTAGCTATGGGTTATGGTGGAGGAACCTTCTTCGAGAGCCTTGGTTATGGATACGGAGGAAGTTCAATGGGTTTCACTTGTACAGGTTTAAATGTTAATGATACCGATGCAACACATAGTCTTTTCTCCCAAAAATATCGTTTCGCTGTTCCAGGAAATATTACAATAAATGGTACTTCTAATAATGATGCAAATGGCATTTATATGGGAAATAATTTCCCAAATACTGAATATCTAGCTAGAGGTATTAATAATATTCATCATGCTCCATTAGCCGAAAATACTGGGTTTATTCAAAAAATGCTTTATCTAGGCTTTAATTTTGCTCCAAATGCTCAAGGATCATTATATATGCTTATCCATAATTGTATTGAATATTTAGCGGGAACTCCAAGCCAAATATCCGTTCAAATAACTAATCCTGCAAACTACTCTATAATTATGCCTTCAAATACCTCAGTTAATATAAGTTTCACGTATGTTGGCGATTTAGATTTAGTACAAGCAGAACTCTTCATAGATGACGCCCCTTATCCTTCTGGACCATTAACAAGACCATTAAGTAGCATAAGTGGATCCGCGTTTTTCCAAGAAGTAGATCTTGGCAGTTCGGTAATATGGGAAGATGGATGGCATAAATTAACTGTAGTTGTAACCGATAATTCAAGCTGGAATGGTTATTGCTCTATTTTATTTAACCGAGACGAGTTTGCGGGACCAATTCTAACCCTAGTTTCACCTGAAAACGGATCTGATGTTGAAAAAATCACTACTTTCTCTCTTGGAGTCTATTCTGATTATTTAGATTATCTTGATTATTATCTAGATGGAGTATATCAATCTAGATTCCTTGATATTGATGGATATTATGATGATGTCTTTTCTATCCCGATAGATGTTTCGAGTTGGGAGTCAGGACAACATGAATTGAGATTTTTCGCTGTAGGTCATCCAGCTGATACAACAGTATTAATTGTATCTGTTAATGTAGTTGCGCCACCAACTACAATGACTACATCAGAGCCATCGACCACAACTGAAATAACAACAACTTCGTCTGATACTTCCACAACTACCCCTTATACTTCCACTACAGAGCCTGATAGTTCAACCACTCCATCAGATAGTTCTACTACCACACCAGATGATTCAACCACTCCTACGACATCAGACACTAGTTTTCCCCTATCATCTTCAGATGAATCATCAATTCCACCGTCACCTACTTTAAGCGCGACTCCTGGATTCACGACCTTTATAGTTCTAATGGCTTTTTTAATCGTACTCCCATTAAATCGTATTAGAAAACGAAGTTAAAATACTTCTTTTCTCTTCTTTTTTATGACGTAATATTTTTTAACTAAGAAATTAAAGAATTTAGTTTCAGAGAAATTTCATCAATAAATATCTTTATCAAAAGTAAATTCACCCTAGTTATCGTTCAATTTACTCTATTACACCTATTTTAATGCTTGTCAAATCTGATAAGACTAATCAAATTATGTATATAATGCAGATAGGAAATCTAGAAAAGAATGAAATTGAGGTTGAATATTAATGCATAAAAAAACATTAATGGTAGCTTATTTTCCCCTTCTCTTTTTTCTAATTGGTATTGCACAAATTCAAGCGGCAATAATTATACCATTCAACACATTACATTCATTTGAAACTTCTAGTATCATACGGGATTGGTCATATCTTTCATTGCTATACAGCGATCAATATC
>JBHLKP010000185.1:0-7925 GCA_048886525.1 Candidatus Hodarchaeota archaeon
AGGATGGTTCGAGATCTTAGTAGAAAGGAAGGTAAACTAGTTGATTTTATTACCACTGGTAAAAATATCGGTGTTGATAGATCGGTAATAGAAAAATTAGTGAATCCAATTACACACCTGTTAAGAAATGCAGTTAGTCATGGTATTGAATTACCCGAAGACAGAGAAGTAAATAATAAAGATCGAGTTGGTCATGTTAAGCTTGCAGTGACACATGAACGATCAGATATCGTGATTGAAATATGGGATGATGGGAATGGGTTGGATTATGATAATTTAAAAGAAAAAGCTATTGAATTAGGTTATATTACTTCTGAGAGTCTTGTATTAACTCAAGAAGAAATTGAATCAATTCTTTTTAGTAAAAGTATATCAACTGCTGTAGGAACATCAGAAATATCAGGAAGAGGAATCGGATTAAATGTTGTTAAAGAAGCTATGGATAGTATAGGTGGTAATATAGAGGTAGATTCAGTTAAAGGAGAATACACATCTTTTAGGTTAATAATTCCGATATCTGTAGCAATAACTAAAGTACTACTCCTTTCAGTGAAAGAGAATTGTTTTGCTTTACCAATGGCTAATATTGAACAGATTCTTTCTGTACCTCTTGATAGAATTATTTTTGACTCTTCATCAAACGCCAAATCTATTATTGTTGACAATAATCCTGTCCCAATAATAGATCTACGTGAGAGGTTAGAATTTCGTTCTAAAATACCTAGATTTAATACAAAATTAAGTCCCCAACAATTAGATAATGATCTAGAAAAGGAAATTGTAGTTTTATGGCGAAAAGGAAATCGCAGCCTAGGATTCCTTGTTAATGAACTTCTAGGAGAAAGAGATGTTGTAATGAAACCAATTCATAATTTCCTTAGCCAAGTTGGTGCATTTTCAGGAGCAACAGTCTTAGAAGGAGGCCAAGTTGTATTAATAATTGATCCGATGAATTTTTTGGAGGTTAAAATAGGTGCCTGAAAATAAATATGACAATTTATCTGAATTTCATCTTGACGGTCTTCAAGAAGTTGGAAATATTGGCGCTGGACATGCAGCGATTGCTTTAACTCAATTTTTGAACAGATCAACTTATATGAGTATTCCACGAGTAGCTTTAGATACTATTCAAAATGTGAATAAATTTGTAAAAATGCCTTTTGATAAAGAATTAGTTATTGTATCGACCTCTACTGTAAGTGATTTGCTTTATACATTATTAGTATTTATGGATAAGGATTCAGTAGAAAAAATTATTGATTTAATGGCACATAAACCTGGAACTAAATCTGGTATAGAAGATCTTAAATTGTCACCATTATATTTATCACTAATTAAAGAAACGGGATCAATTCTGTTATTGAAATATGTTGAGGCCTTAAACTATTTTTTAAAGGCAAGTTCATTTCCATCACCACCCAAAATAAGGATTGGATCCTTAGGATCATTAGCAGAGTTTGAATTAAACGATATTAGCCAAGAATTATCAAGAATTCTATTTATAGAATGTGATATTTTTACTTCAGAGAGGAGTATTTCTGTAGATCTGGCAGTAGTTCCTCACCATGGTACATTTGAGAAATTTATGGACAAATTATTTTCTTCGGATAATGTGTAAAACATATGAGTGAGAATTTAGATTATATCTAAATTACTAGGTTTTTCTCAGTAAAAGGTTTTACATAATAACATTTCGGACCGAGTTTTAACAATGTTTAGTAACAGTGATAAATTTGCAATTCGATTAGAATCTGATAAGGGATTAGAGAAATTATATACTTTTTTAAAGAAAAATAAAGATTTAGAAGATTTTAAATTGGGAGAAATTAAGAACGATTTACGTTTATTAAAAAGAAGATTTGGGTTCAGAAATTATGAAGAAATGCTTGCCGAATTTGAACAAAATCAGAATTTACTCCATGAAACCATTAAAAGCTTGAATAAAAAAGATTCTTCTACAATAAAAGGGACTTCTCAAATTACACTATTTTCAAAGCGTAAAAAAACTTTGAAAGATTATATAAACCTCCCTGATAAGGGAAAAAGAAAGAAGAAGAAGAAAAAGAAAAAGAATATAAGATTAGTTAATTTGGAGGATAAAGACATCTTTATGGTTTCAACACCTCAAGATACACAAAACCTTCAACCAATACTTGAATTGCTTTCCCGAAAAAAAATCAATTATGAAGCTTATAAAGAAACTTATTTTTTACGGCGGATACAGACACGGATGAGAAAAATCGGTATAAGAACATACAGAGACTATCGAAACTATCTTGAGAACAATCCACAAGAGCCAAAAATGCTAGTTTCTAGTTTTTCAATTAATGTTACTCACTTTTTTCGTGATAGAGATTTATTTATTGAGCTTCAGAGGAAAGTTATACCGCAAATACTAGAGTCTAAATCTGTACATATTTGGAGCGCAGGTTGTGCAGTTGGCCCTGAACCCTATAGTATTGCTATGCTAATTTATCGTTTAGGTGTAAAAAAACAGCCAATTAGTATAAATATTTTAGCGACTGACATTTCACAAGAGTTTTTGGATCAAGCAATACTTGGAAGATATCCTAGGGAATTATTAAAAGAATTAGATCCCTCTGAAATTCAGGAATTTTTTTTGAAATTAGATAATGATGAATTCCAGTTAAATGAATCTATTCGAAATTATGTTAAATTCAAGAAACATGATTTACGTACTCAACCTCCAGGGTCTGATTTTGATTTGATCTTGTGCCGGAACGTTTTAATTTATTTCTCACGATCTCAAAGCAAACAATTATTTAAACGATTTCACTCATCTTTAAAATCTCGGGGCTATTTAGTAATTGGAAGTTGTGAACTCCTTCATCCTAGTGTTAAGGATAAATTTGAAACTATTGACACTCAAAATCGGATTTATCGTCGACTTGATTAAAAATCTTGAACTAAGGTATCTTTTAATGGCGTTATTGTTCTGAGAGATTTACACAATTATAAAACAATATTAACTGACAATCAACTACTTTTTCTAACGTAAGCTACAGTTTTATTAGAAAATATTGCGTTCTTACAGTAACGTATCCTCTCATCGTCTCTTAAATGATCAGTTATTCTAAATATAATTTTCTTATTATCATTTATAATTCTAGTTAACATTTCTGTGTCTGATTCTACATTCTGGGCCTTTTCAAATATTAAATCAATAAATGGATCGAATTCGATTGGTTTAATGACTTCTCCAACTATTGTTGCTAATTTGTATGAATCTTTTAGTATATTTGGAAAGTATAGATCATAAACTAGATAATTTGACAGATTATCAAGGTAATCGATTCTTTTTGAATAGTTTAACTTACTAGAAAGAACACATTGGTTGAAAAAGACTAAATAGCTAGCTAGAATTTCGAATATTTTCTCATAGTCTGAAGGGTACTTGATTGGTAATATTGAAGTATAATATTTATGTAGATATACTGTTAAATGGCTGAAATTTAGTATATACCTTTTTAAGAGGTAATTAATAAGATCTGAATTGAGAATGAGCAACATTGGTAATAATTCGTAGGATGGAGGAATCTCTAGGATTGAAACGTTTGTACCAGGTATAAATTTTTCTGGTTTGTATGCAACTCTAAAATGATTGCCAATAGCAGTGTTAACTAATTTTCTTTCTCTAAAATAATGTGTAAATCTCTCGTTTTTGGGATGGGGTTTTGACCAATGAAAATATTTTGGATTTAATGCATACTTCCCTACACTTCTTCCAGAATGTAAAAAAGCAATATAATATTTTGATGAAAATTCGTGTTCTAAATCTTTTTTAACTATTCTATGGTCAATGCCATAATCTCCCTTTACAATATCAGTTTTACCTTGTTTCTCTACTTTCTCCCACAGTTCATCATAATAAATCATGAATCGTTTGTATTTTCTGAAAATATTGATAGATATCTCACTATGAGAATTAACTTTCGGTCGAGGAGTTATAAAAACCTCGTATTCATCTTTCTTTTGCTTCAAAAGGAATACTGAACACATTTCTAACGTTACTTCACTGAAAACAGCTGATTCATCATCGATTCTTAAGATAATGGTCTTTTCTAATATAAAATCACGAAGATACTCAAATTCCTCGACTCTAAGAATTGAAAAGGGTACTATTAACCCTAATACCCCATTTGGCTTAAGAAGATTTATCGATCTTTCAATAAACGCACTCGCAGCATTTAAGCTATATTTTTTTACATTTGTTCCTGAACATGACCGATAAATTAATTTTAGTAAGCTTTTCTCCAAGGATGATAATATACTTCTTCCATAAGGTGGATTCCCGATAATTATATCAAATCCACCATTAAGAATCACTTCTGGAAATGCAATCCCCCAGTGAAACGGATTAAAATTGTCTAAATCTCTAACCTTCAAAGGTGGATTTCGGGAATATGTTTTAATTCTATTCACAATCAAATTTCTGTAAAAAGTATCTACAAGACTATTTAACTCTTCTTCAGCTTCTAATATCGCTTTTTGAAGAGTATCAGAATGATATAAACCTTTTTTAGCCTCTTTAGTTTGAATACTTGTTATTAACCAATTTTTATTTGATTCTTTATCTAATTGGAAGAATTCGTCACTATTTGATTCAACGTAATTTACAATTCGAGATAAAACGGTGTAATAATCAAGGGGAAATTGGATTTTTTCTTTACAGAGTCCAAATAAACTATTACCTGATTTAATATTCATAAACGTCCAAGAATTAAGAGAATTAATTTCAAAATTCCCTTTACTAATAATCCAACATAATAAACGAAGTTTGACTGCTGTTAAACAACTTGGTGTAAGATCAATGCCATATATACACTTTTCAACAATTTCATTTGCTGGAACAATTTCTGATTTTACTAATCTTTTTTGGTGTTGATATAAACTTTCAGCAGCATAAATTAGAAATGAGCCTGTTCCGCAGGATGGATCTAGAATTTTGATAGCTAATGGATTATCTTGTAAATCCTGTGGATATTGTAATTCATATTGCTTAAAGCATTCTTCAGTTATTTTTCTAATTATACTCCATCCAGTATAAAATATACCTTTATTTTTTCGTTTGGTAACTTTAGCTTTTAAACTGAAGAAGTTCTCAAATTCATTCAGGATATTTTCATAAAAATAACTTAAAAATCCCGAATTGTGAGCTGTTTTAGAATTTCCATTCTCAATAAAGTACTCCTCTGCTATCCAATCACGATTCATTAGAATTTGAAAAAGCTCCTCCCACTCATCAATGGTTAATGAATCTTTTAGTTGTACTTCTAAATGAGATAATTTTAGAATATTTTTTAAAATAATTGGTATTCCTTTAGGAAATAGGAGAGAAGATGATTTGTCTGGTTGAAAAATTACTTCATGTATTGCTATGCGAATTTGACGTGAATTACTCAAAAAATCTGACTTATATTTAGTAATTACTGTTATTATGAACAAACCAATTATTTTCATGAATAAATTTAGAGCATTTTCGTGTATAACATCTGGAGGTTGACCATATGAACTCCCTCTCTTTAAAAATTTTTCATAAAAGGGTTTAAGAGATGAGTACAGGCTGTACATTTTAAACTTCCAGTTTGTTGATAATTAAATTAATAATGTGTATGATAAAGAAATAGATACTAAATTAATTCTTAAAAACATTGCATTTAAATGCTTTGATGAAAGCTCTATTAGGCAATAATAGTCGGTTGTGTTATGATTGTATTTGCGAGAGGATTATCTTTCGAAAGATGTCCTAAAAGTATGTGAAATATTAACTAATAATGGTTTTCAGGCATTTATTGTAGGAGGATCTATTCGAGATTTACTACTCAGGCAAAAACCTAATGACTGGGATATAGCAACAAATGCTTTACCTTCTGAAGTCACAAACATATTTAAGGGAGTCGCAAAAGTCATACCAACAGGAATAAAACACGGTACTGTTACAATAATTCAAAATGAGTCAAATATAGAAGTAACAACGTTTAGAACTGAAGGTAAATATGAGGATGGACGAAGACCTATTGAAGTGACATTTATCAATAATATTGAAGGGGATTTAGCACGTAGGGATTTAACCATAAATGCAATTGCTTATGATCCAATAAAAAATAAATTGATTGACCCTTTTCAAGGGATCAGTGATATAAAGAGAAAGATTTTAAAATTGGTTGGTAATCCAGATGATCGTTTACAAGAGGATGGACTTCGGTTAATTCGGATATTTCGTTTTGTGTCTGAACTAGGGTTTGAGATTGAAAAAAAGACCTACAAATCAATACCTAATAATCTAGCCATATTTGATAAAATTGCTAAGGAAAGAATCTATACTGAATTTCAAAAACTTATGTCGGGTAGCTATTGGTTCAATTCATTATTATTAGTTAAGAAATCAGGGTTATTATTCCATTTAGTCCCTGAATTTACTTTACTCGAATCAGGCCCGAAACTTAAGGATATTGATATTAATAGATTAGAATTTACTTTTAAGATTTTAGCACATTTAGAATCTAGAAGCTCCCTTAGAGTACGTTACGCAGTTCTTTTGCACCAAATATCGGCGATTAGAAGTGAGTCTCAAAAGCTGTTTCCTATTTATAGAGAAAATCATATCTTGAAGATTCTGAGAATATTGAAATTTCCAAACAAACAGATTGACGAGATCTCTCAGATTCTAAAAATACACAAAGTAAAACTTCCTTATCAAACGCTCAAGTTAGATGAGGAGATCAAGGATTATAAAATAAGGAAATTCCTTTATAAAATTCGACCTGAATATTTATTGGAATATTTAGATTTTTACAAAGCGAAAGAAAAAGCCCTTCATGAAAAACTCCAGCTTACCGATGAACTTGAAAACGATATTAGAGAGAAGACAATAAGGCAAAAACCAGTTGAATTAAATGATTTAGCTATAAATGGCGAAGATATAATAACATTCTTTAAACTAAATAAAAAAAATGCTTCAATGAGGGAATTTATTGGACTTTGCCTCAGTATAATCCGTGAACGGGTTGAAATCGATCTTCACTTAAATAAAAAACAAAATATCGAACATATTCTTAATGATATAAATAAAATTGTGTATCAGTGTAAAGCAAGGGTAGATAAAAGAATACGTATAGTTTCAACAGATCATATTAGAAAATTATATAGAAACAATTTACCAGAATATAAATCATGGGAAAATAAGCATACTTATCAACTTGCTTTGTGGCTTATTCTTTGTTTACTTAGAAAAACACGAAATAGTGTTATAATTTTCGATGCAACTAATCTTAATCTTCCCTCTCACCCTCGTTATCGTGAAAGTATTGGGTATAAATTCAAGAGATATAAACCATTATTTATTCATGCACAGGCTACAGAAGAAGAAACAAAAAAGAATCTTGATTCACGAAAGAAAGAAAAACCCTCAATACTAACAAGTGATGCTGATTTAAAAATTTATAATCAATATAAGGAAAAGATTGAATCTTTTTCCAGATCTCTTTCTGTACCAAAAAATTGTGAGATGATAACCGTTTCTTCAAGAAGCTCAAATTTCCAAGAGCTTATTATGCAAATTGCTTACAAAGTAAATCAATCAAATCATAGGTTGATAATAATGAGTGGAAACGTGCTTAGTGGCAAATCTTATATTGCTCATGCTCTACAGCTTCAATTGCAAAATGAAGACGTTGATGTATTAGCATAAATGGTAGATTCAATGAACTATCTGCTAAATCAAGAATCAAAAAAAGATAAAGGTCAATTTTTCACCCCAAAAGGTTTAGTAAAACCAATAATCAAGCAATTAATACCCTATATCAAATCTATATCAAATAAGAAAAGTATAAGGATTTTAGACCCCGCGATAGGAAAAGGGATATTTTTTGAGACCCTATTAGAATTTATTAACGAAATACCTG
>JBHLKP010000186.1:0-7921 GCA_048886525.1 Candidatus Hodarchaeota archaeon
TTATTTTTATGGGATCTAGCGTTAAAAATTAATCTTACTGGAATGTTTTTAGTAACACGAGAAGTTGGAAAGGAAATGCAGAAGAATCCAAAGGGAGGTTCTATTGTTAACATCTCCTCAACCTATGGTGTTGTTTCCCCAGACCATAGGATATATCAAACTACTCAAAATATAGATCAAGAACAGTCTTTAAATACTCCAATTGGATATGCTGTGTGTAAAAGTGCTGTTCTTAATTTTACACGATACTTAGCCAGTTATTGGGCAAATTTTAAAATAAGAGTTAATACATTAACTCCAGGAGGAGTATATGAGAACCAAGACCCACAATTCGTAAAAAATTATTGTAATCGTGTCCCTTTGGGAAGAATGGCTCAAAAATCTGAGTATCAAGGAGCAATAATCTTTCTTTTATCAGATGCTTCTTCCTATATGACGGGTTCAAATCTTGTTATTGATGGTGGTTGGACTTGCTGGTAAATCAGCTATTGAAGCCTAAATTAGGATTAAATTAAGATAATTATCTATGAATGTGATTTAAATGGATATTTTAGCTATTATACCTGCAAGGGGAGGATCAAAGGGATTCCCTAAAAAGAATATTGCTAGTTTGGCCGGTTATCCACTTATTTATTATTCTATTAAGGTTGCAAAAGAATCTAAGTTGATTAATAGAGTAATTGTATCAACTGATGATCAAAAAATAGCTGAAATTAGTAGAAAATATGGCGCTGAAGTTCCTTTCATTCGACCTCAGATATTTGCTCAAGAATTAACCCCTGATTTTCCTGTTTTCTCTCATGCTTTAATGTGGTTAATTGAAAACGAAGATTATTGTCCAGATATCGTTGTTCAATTACGTCCAACAAGTCCCCTCCGAAAAGCTTCTGTAGTAGACGAAGCAATTGAACTTCTAATAAAAAATACTAAAGCTCATTGCGTTAGAGCAGTTGTTGAACCAAATGAGAATCCTTACAAAATGTGGAAAATTAATTTTGATGGATTCTTAACACCATTGATCAAAACAGAGATAAAAGAAGCTTACAATCAACCTCGACAAGTATTACCGCCCACTTATTGGCAAACAGGTTACATTGATGTAATTCGAACTGAAATAATCTTAAATAAAGGAACTTTAACTGGAGATTTAATTCTACCTTATATTTTAGAAAATATTCCATTTAATAAGATTGATATTGATAGTAAGGAAAGTTTAGCAATAGCAGAGAAATTATTGACTGAAGAAAATAATAATGATTCAGAATGAATGTGTTTTAGCATAACGCTTATTTGATATCAATTATAAAATGAAATTATTTTCGAATAAATCGTTGGTTCTAGCTTTGGATTCAATTACAGCAAGAAAAATTTTCGCATTTCTACCAATAAGACTTAGATACTTTATGGGGGAGTTAATAATCACATCAATTCATTTTGATGCTAGAATATTTAGAGATTATGTTCATGGAGCTTTAGCAGCAAGACGTAATTTTACTAACGAGCGTATTTCGAAAATAAGATCTCTTAAAGATAAGTATAAGGGGGAGAGATGCTTTATACTTGGAAATGGCCCAAGCTTGAATAAAACTGATCTAAGCAAATTAAAAAACGAAATATCTTTTGGTTCAAATGGTATTTTCCATATATTTGAAGAGAATGACTACAGACCAACATATTTTACGGTAGTGGATTTTATTTTTGCCAAGAATTACTCTAAAACTATTAATAACATCATTAAGAAGCCCAATATAACTGGTATACTTTTAAATTCTTTAAGAAAGGATATTCAAGGTGATAGCTCAACTATTTGGATAAATTTTCTACCTACTTGGGCGAATGGACACTATACTCAATATACACCTGAAAACCTAACACCTCACTTTGAAAGGCCTCTCTTGCCTGAATTTAGTGAAGATATTGTAAGAGGAATTCATGACGGTGGGACTGTAACCTATATAAATCTCCAATTAGCTCTCTACATGGGATTCAAAGAAATTTATCTAATCGGAATAGATCATAATTACAAAATAGATAGGACAATCAAGACAGATTTTGAAGATATCTTGATCAGTGATTATGAAGTTGATCCAAATCATTTTAGTCCCAACTATACACCTAAAGGACATACAATGACTGTTCCAAGAGTACACATAATGGAACGATGTTATTATAAAGCAAGAAAGATAGCAGAAAAGAGGAATGTTAAAATTTTCAACGCTACAAGGGGTGGGCATCTAAGAGTCTTCAATAGAGTTAATTATAACTCTTTATTTTAGGAAATTAATAAACATTTCATAATTACTTTTATTTAGTTCTTCAGAATTCAAAAAAGTTTTCACTTTTTCATTTTTTACCTGACTATCGATTAGGTATTTACCATATTCGAAAACTATTTTAAATTATTACTTTTCTATATTTATTTGAAAAGTTATTCTATAACGTTTCATTAGTGTTGAAATCGTCTTGAATAATTTCGATTTATTAAACAGGATTATCAGATAATAATTCCTGATAAGTAGCAATAAGATATTAATTTCTCAATTAGAATTTGGTGAAAGAATATTGGTTTATCAAAGAAAACTTGGAAAAAGCAATATTAAAATCAGTGCTTTAGGCATGGGATGTTGGGGGATTGGAGGACCTTTTAAAAGTCAAAATGGAAATTATTTAGCTTATGGGGATGTTAAAGACAAAGAATCAATAAAAACTGTTCATAAGGCGTTGAATTTAGGGATCAATTTTTTTGATACTGCTGATGTTTATGGATGTGGTCACAGTGAGAAGATTCTAGGACAAGCGCTTAAAGATCACAGAGAAGAGGTTATTATCGCAACAAAATTTGGCAATACATTCAATTCAGAAACACGCACAGTTCTTGGGAAAGATTTCTCTCCTGAATATATTTCTAAAGCTGTTAACTCTAGTTTACAAAGGTTACAGACTGATTATATTGATATTTATCAATTACATGATGCTCGTCATGATTCTGAAGGAGCATTGATAATTAAAGATATCTTAGAGAAGCTGGTTGATGAAGGAAAAATCCACTTTTATGGTTGGAGTACTGATGATGCAGAAAGAGCCAAAGAATTCGCTAAAGGAGAGCATTGTGTAGCAATGCAATACATTATGAATATCACACGACATAATACCCCAATGGCGAATTTATGCAAAGAAACCAATCTAGCTGAAATTATTAGACAACCCTTACGAAGCGGAATATTAACTGGAAAATACACCAAGAATACAAAACGAGCGCCAAATCATTTTTTAGGAAAAACTAATTTCAATACTGATCTTTATGCTAAAATATTCAATTCAATTGAACAGATGAAAGATATCTTAAAGGAGTCTGAGCTAACGATAGTTCAAGCTGCTTTAGGATATATTTGGGCAAAGAATAACGGAACAATTCCAATTCCTGGTGCTAAAACAGAGAATCAAATTACTGAAATTGCTAAAATTCTTGAATATGGACCAATCTCTCCGAAAGTAATGAATGACATTGATTCTATCTTTAAAGAATCACAAATGGACTTTTCATATGAAAATTTCAGTTATTATAAGAAATAAAAATTCAAAATAGGTCTGGAGATTACTAGGATTCTTTATTCTCTCCTTTAGTAATTACTTCTTTTAAGAATATTTTTATCACCCAAATATATGGTTCCTTTTTCTTAGAATACCCATATCTACAGGGATTGGAAATAATAAAATTATATCTTAATGATAGAAACATTCAAACCAATTTCTTTAATTAATAGCTATTTTACTAAGTTTCGAGTTTAGAATCTACCTTTTTTCTTCTTAAATATAAAAACTATTGTACTAAGAGTTATTAGACATAATAAAATTAAATCGCCACTAAAAGATGATCGTTTGGATGAAGTTTCATTTTTATCAACTTCTAGAATCTCAATTGTAACTATATCTTCAGAACGATGTCCTAAGACATCAAAGAGAACTAAAGTAATTTGGATAATCCCTATGGAAGTTATTGAGTAGTAATACAAAATATTTGAACCAAACCAAGGCCCTGATTGATCTATAGTGCCATCAACTAGAATTGAATAGTTCCAAGGGGACACATCGAAAACATCCCATTGTATAACAGTAAAACTTTGGTTGATCCAAACATCAAAATCTTCAGGCCCTATGATTGTTGGAGGTTCACTGTCAACTTTATTATAGTTAACTGCAATAATAGCATCAAGTACAACATTATCGTCTGTTGAAGTTTCAACTTTAACGTAACGAGCAACCTCTAAAGCTCCAGTAGAAAGATCAAAACTAGCATTGCCATTTCCAGAGCCTAATTGGATTAATGAAGAAGGATCGTTACCTGCTGAAACAAGATATTCTCCACCCTTAGCAACTATTGTAAAGTCATTCCCAGCCTCGTTAAGAATTTCCTCATTTTCTCCCATATCAAGCGTAAGATATCCATTTCCGTAATCTACAAAAATTTGTGCCACATCTCCATCAGGACTACCTAGAGCATTATTGGCGTTCAAACTTGCCAAACTCAAGACAACTGAATTTGCATAGGGATCGCCAATAATGAAAATAATATCAATCCACGTAGTATGGGCGATTATGTACTCATTTTCATTTTTTACACTCAAAGTCAAGTTATAAGCACCTGGTAACCAGTTAAACGATTTCCAACTATCAATTTGAATAACAATATGGTTCTGAAATAGTGTTCCAGAGAAAATTGAACTTTTATTTTTCCATAAAATCCAGGAATTGGCACCATGGACTTCCCAAGTTAGAATAATGTTTCTCTGATCCCAATAAAAATTCGTTTCTCGGGGATAATCAGCAATTATCGGTATACTTGGAGGAATGATTGTTATCCACGTTGTTGCTGATGTTACACGATGTAATAGATCATAAACGGCGAATGTGAGATTATAAATACCTTCATTAAGAAGTGGAATGCTCCAATTCAGATTTAGAAACTCTGAATTCCATGGATTGGCCTCAATTTCGACATCATTAACATAAATCCGCCAATAAGATGGAAAATTATCAGATGCTTCCCAATGGAGAACCATTGAATCGTTATAAGCCAAAGTCATATCCAATGGCTGGTTTATGATCAGTGGTTTTGTAGAATCAACTACGGTAACCCAAAATTGTTCTTCGTATAATACATCTGTGACATTATTGATTTCCAGTGTTACAGAATGCACCCCGATTCCTAGTAGATTTAAATCAAGCGAAAAATTCGACCCATCCCAAAGAAATGAATTATATAAAACGCCATCCGTTGTTATATTAACTATATATGGGGAACTAGTTGTACCACTCCATTGAATAATATTGTTTGGTTTACCATATTCTGTAATTAACTCCCCATAGCGGTTGATCGTAAATGGCACAACTGATATATTGAGACTATCAGAACTTGAATGTCCTGCTTCGTCAGTGACGATTAATGTCAGATTATAATCGCCATATGTTAAATGGCCTAAACTAAAAGTCAAATTTTTTGACCGCCAGAAGGAGTTGAATATAAAGTTATTACTATCTACTAAGATGTTATTAACAAATAACGCAAAAGTTCCTTCCATCTTATTTTTAGACCGAAAATTGTACCACGTTTGCCAGTTTACAAAGATTTCATCGCTAGAACTACCTGGTGCAATAATTACTAAATCTGATGGGGAATTTAGTATCGGCGCTAAACGAAACCGTTCCATACGATAAACTCCATATAGATATTCAGAAGAACGTGGAAAATTCATTTCCCATACTATTTGGCTATCATTGTTAACTTCAACCAATCTTGCTCCTATATTTGTACCAAAACGGTAATAAGTTCCAAATGTTCCTAAACGATTGCCATTTGGCAATAAGTCTGCATCTCCCCATATTTCGGAATAATAATCCTGTGTTGCAGTCCAAGACCAAGATTCACGAGCTGTCATATCTGTTTCATTTATGGTAATCTCTACTATACGAGATCGTCTATTTTCACTATTAGATTGATTATGATAATCATTATCAAATAGTATAAATCGATTATCATCAACTTTTTCTACAGCATGACCATGATAAAATAACGCCTCACACTCTTGTTCTTTTAAGTTAAATAATGAAAAATCCCCATATTCACCAAGACCCCAAATCACAGTAGCTGTCTTATGATCGATTTTGTAAAATGTATTAAGATTTCTAGAATTATAATAAAGAATATCCTCTTCTACATCAAAAAAAATTGTGTTTGAATGAGTTAGATCTCGCACTTCATAGCTGTAATCGTGATAGGGACACCATTGATCAGTAGAGATAAAAGATCGTGTATCTAACGACCATATAAGCTGTCCAGATGCATCAAATTCGTCAATTGTGTCAAAACGGTAAATTGAACCCAATACATTGATATCGTATCGACGAAGTATAAAAAAGGTATTATTTACTGGATTATATTCAACATCGTGATGAAAAGGTGGAACATTGACAATTTTGGTTTTATTTGTGTAGATATCGAATAAAATTATCTCACCATTAAGATCACCAACTATAATTGTTGTAGAATTAATGAATCGTGCGTTTCTAGGATAACTTGGCCCCAAATCTAGATTTCGAACAATATTACCTTTCATATCAGTAATCACAATATCGAAATTATGCTTCTCTTCTTCTAAATCATAAGATTGAAAAATAAACAAATTAAATCCTTCAAAATAATCTCCAGATTCAATTAAATTAAATTCAGAATCTTTAAATCCAGCTAAAACCGAATTTTGTTTTTGTAATGGATTGATGGTTGAGAAATTATCTTTTTGTTGAATTTCCCTAATACTTGAAAGCCTTAAATCCCTTCTAGTATCATCTACATTTTTTGAATGATCAATGAAGTAAGAATGAATATTAATTATTTCATTTGTATCTATTCTACATATCGGGATAATTAAAATCAGTAAAATTAATAGTACTTGCGTTTTCATTTACGCAACCTTGTTTTTTGAGGTAATTAACTGGATGTCTTTTAAGCAATATATACATAATGTTTTTTAAAACTGAGGATTAATTAGTTTTCCAAATTAACATTCATTACTTAAAGTAAAACGAATTGTATAATACTGTTTTTTATTAACTTATACTTGCATTAATGAATTCAATAACTGTTTGTTCATATTCAGGATGATTCTCAATGTTGTGATGATCAGCATTATCTGGGATCCAAGACTTACAATGATCTCCAATCGCTTTTTCAAGAAGTTTAACGTATTTATAAGGAAATATTTGATCATTTTTTCCATGAATTAAAAGAACAGGACATTTTAATTTTGAAGCAGCTTCTAGAGGGCTATAATCCTTTTTAGAATGGTTTCTAACCTTCAGAAGTGTTATTATAATAATTCCAGGTAAGAATATTGGTGTAAACCATCGTAAAGCAGGATGATAAACGTATTTCAGACTATAAGGAAAAGCATATGGGGTAGATTCAGCTATAACAGCCTTAACTAAATCTGAATTTTTCGCTGCTACTATAATTGAAGCTCCAGCACCTATTGAATGGCCCACAATAATCGCTTTTTTCCCCCACCATTTCAAACAAGCTTCTACATCTTGACTGAACCGAATTATACTCATACCAAGACGTTCTTTATCTGAATTTCCATGGTCTCTAGCAGAAATTAAAATAGTAATATATCCATTACGGCCATAAATTCTAGCCCGTGATACCATTCGACCACGATTCCTTCCCCATCCATGAATTAAAATAATAGCTGCTTTTTCATCATTTTCTACTGGATTTATTTTTTCTGGATATACTACCCAGCATTCTAATTTCTTATTATTATACGTAGGGATCTTAAATTCTTTCCATTCACCCCAATCAGGTTTCTCATCAACAGGCATTCGAGGATAATTAGCTAGAAATAGAGTAATCGCATATGTTATC
>JBHLKP010000187.1:0-7879 GCA_048886525.1 Candidatus Hodarchaeota archaeon
ATAAAATTTACTTTACAGAGAAATTAAAAGAATCATAGATGACTTCCCCCAATAGTAAGTTATAGATTTATAAAATTATAATGATGATTACAATTTAGAGTTGATTTTTTATGGTCTATAGATTAACTAGAATGAATATAAAAGTAAAATTCTTGTTTTTCATTTTAATCTGGCTTTTTTCGGCTATCTGTGCTATTCTTGGTTCTATGTTTATAGCTACAGCTGTAATCCTTCCCAATACACCTTATAATATCAATGTTAATAGTATAATAATAGATATTAGACAGGATATGGGTTCTTTCCAAAGGCTTGAATATCAAAATCCCGAAACTGGGGAAACTATCGTCATTAGTCTAGTAGAGATTGAAGGTCGAATCCAAGCACGCTCACTTTTAGGAAACATAATACCAGATTTTCGAGATTGGTTCATAATTGAAATTCATGAGAATGGTTCAATATTTTACATACAAGATCCAGGGATATTAGTCTTTGATTTGTTTAATGGAACAATTTTTGAAGTTAAGGCTAATAAAGCTGATTTAGGTGTGGATTTTGATACAAACCGACTTTATATTCAATACGTTCCTGGAAATAGAAATACAATAAGTAAAATTAGTTGGGATATGACCGCTACGGAGTTGAATCAAGACCAGATAGGGAATTACTTTATCGTTACTAATCGTGGGTTGGTAGAATGGTTTTACCAAATTGTTCATGAACTTTCAACAAATTTTGCTTTTAATTTTTATTTTATTGGACAATTGCTATTAATCAATGTTGTGATAGGAGGAGGGGCTGGAATCCTTACTGCGTTTATTTTAATAGTTACAAGGCTAACAAAAGTTTTTAGTGGAAAATATTGGACTTATTTGCTATTCAAAGCATTAAATGGGAAACTTGGTAAATTATTAAGTTATATTCCAATTTTTGATTTTGCAGGTTACTTTTATGTAGAAGAACGATTTGTTAATGTCATAAATCTTTCATCTATAGGAGCAACAATGAAAGAATTATATAAACAGCGCTGGTACGATATGTTATTTTTCCCAACAGCGTTAGCAGCTATTTTAACAATATTCTTTGTTCAGAACTACCCAAGTGAAGATAAAATCCAAGCTCTTACATTAAGCCCTCTATTATCTCCTATTGTATTAATCTTACTTTTATTTTATATGCCCATAATATGGTCATTTGATGAGGGGCGATTTAAACGTATGCAAGTCAGTGATCAAGGTGATATTATAGCAGTAAGACCTCTTGGTAAGATTTTAAGGGATGGTTTAGGAATCGTCATAGGATTCTCTGGTATTCTCTCATTAGGCGCTTTGGCTGTGGAAATAACCGAGAGTATAGCACAAATACCAATTAGTGCTGGAAAAGTTGAAATTGCAGGATTTACTCTAGATATTTTCAGTCTTATACTTTTAGTTTTATGGACAATCGGCCTTTTCCTATTACTCTTAGGTTCAAATATCGTAGGAGCTTCTTTATTAGCTGTAAATTATCTACAGTCTTCTCACTTAGAAAATATTGAAAATTTAAGAGTAAAATCCGCTAAGAATGAATTAATATCTAATTGGGGTTCAATCACTTCACAATTTACTCCTGTGGCGAAAGAAGCGATTTATGTGAAAGAAGCAAAATCCAAATCTTCATGAGAGACATTGAATATTGAATTTCATGCGATATTCTAAGTTCTCCCCTATCTTTAGGTAAAAATCTTAATTATAATATAATTTCGAATCCAATAAGGTAGTCAATATTAGAAAATATTTCATTGCTATTATTGGGAAATAAATTTGATATCTGAGTCTCAAATCCAATCTTTTAGAAATGAATATGATAGGCTCCAAGCTGAGGACTATTCAGGGATATTTCAGTTTGTAACTAAAGTGGTTCGTGAAGTATTAGATAGATCAAGGCCAGGAATTCTACTAGGACTTGTCGAATTAGGCTATTCTAGGGGTAATTTTGTAGGAGGCTTTCACAGAGTTGGTACAAATGAAATTTACTTGAATCGTTCAGCTCTTCGGATTATGCGTGAAGATTCCTCGGATAAAGATTGCAAGGCGTACCTTTTTCACCTACTTTTACATGAGTACTTACATTCTTGTAGTTATCTTATTGAAGAAGAAGTCCGAAATTTAACCCAGAGAATTTCATTAGCGATTTTCGGTAATCATCATCCAGTAGGAAAAATCGCTATTTTTGGACTAGGTGCATTCTTTCCGTATTCATTTCAGGAAGAACATTATCAACCTACTAGATCAGAATTAGCAAATCCAGAATTCATTTTATTAAAACATCGTGACAGTGAATTCACATATATTTAGTTTAATGACTTCAAATTTGCTAAGATAGGATTTCTCTATAATTTTTTAAAAAACGGATTGTAGCTTCAGCCAAAATCGCTGTTCCCAAATAAAGAATTGAATCATCAATATCAAAATCTGGTGCATGATGCATTCGTGGAGGATTTAAAGCCGCTCCTAAATAGAAAAATGCTCCAGGAATAGTACTAGAAAATACTGAAAAGTCCTCTGCACCCATTCCTAATCCACCATCCAACACTTTTTCAGGGGTTAACAAGTCATATGCCACATTACGGAGTAGTTTCACTAACTTTGTATTATTCTCAATTGAAGGGTACCCTTCTGTAATTTTAAGTTTGTAACTACCCCCGAACTGATGGGACAATTGAAATACTCTTTTTAAATCTTTTTTCAATTGAGATCGTATTTCAGAATTTAAGGAACGAATGGTTCCTGCTACCTGAACTTTTGAGGGGATGATGTTCGCTGCCGATCCAGCCTGAATTTTACCAAAAGAAATAACACTAGGCTCGAGCGGATCAATGCGACGACTTATAATTGCTTGAACGGCATTTATAATTTGGGCTGTGATGAAGATAGGGTCAATCCCTTCATGAGGGTAAGCACCATGGCAACCCTTTCCGTGAATTTCGCCATAAAAAGTATCTACGGCTGCTGAGAAAAATCCATCTTTGATTTGAAAGCTTCCAGGATCTAATTCGGCATGTATATGCTGGCCAATAATAACATCAACTCCTTCAAGGACACCATCTTTCATCATTGCATCTGCTCCACCAATACCATCTTTGTCTTGCCCCTCCTCATATGGTTGAAAGATAAAACGAATCTCCCCTTTAGAAACTATATCCCTATTTCTTGTAAGAATTGTGGCTGCTCCAAGAAGCATAGCTACATGTGCATCATGTCCACACGCATGCATGACTCCTTTTTTGATGGATTTATATTTTTGAGTTTTTTTAGAGTCTTGAATTGGAAGAGCATCCATATCCGCTCTGAGTGCGATACAAGGTTTTCCAGTACCTAAAGAAGCGACAACGCCAGTCCTTCCAACGTTTACTCTAGGTTCTAAACCCAATTCCTGAAGTCTTGACGTAATAAACCTAGCAGTTTTTACTTCCTGAAAACCAAGTTCTGGATTAGCATGAAGATGGCGCCTCCATTGAGTTATCTGCTTAGATAGAGCCTTACTTTCTTCTAATATTGATGTCATTTGATACCCATTTTCGATATTTAGAACAGCTTGGAGATAAGGATTTTTAAAGTTTAGGGAGAAAATAAAATATGATGTCAACCAAAAGCGAAAAGGAGTGATATGATATGAAAAAAATTGGAGGATTAGCTAAAGGAGCAGCAAAAGGAGCAGCTAAAGAAGCCATGACAACAACACTCAATACTGTTGTTAAAGAATTAATTAATGAAAGCGGAGTAAAGGAAGTAGCCAAAGAACAGTTACTCGAAGCAGGTAAGAAAATTATTGGAGATCAAAACATTCCAACAAAGCAAAAGATCCAAAAGGAACTATTAAAGGCGTTGATAAAGAAAGAGCTCGGATTATAGTTTTACATTCTAATTCTCAAGATGATCTAGTATTAACTCGATTTATGACCTCTCTTGTTTGGTTACTTTCAATACGTTCAGATTTCTCAAAATGTTTTCTCTCTGAACGTACTTTCCAAGCATTTAATTCATTAAAAATAAATAGAATCGATAACAGCATCAATTCCAGTACCGCGTAAAAAACTCCATAATAAGCAAAGCGAGCTAATGATCCAATAAATATGATGATTATCAATACGCGACTTAAATTCCGTCCTAAACGTACAACTACCCCCTCTGGACTTTTAGTTGCTAATCCATAGTATTCCAAAACTGCAACTACGAATATCTGAATTACTAGGAGAAGTAAAGAGTGCCAAACGAATATAGTAAGATTATAGTTAGGTTCGGGTATAAAGACGTTAGAATATCTAGGTGAAATCCATGATAGATCGAATTGAAGTTGAGGTAGCTGATAATATCCATTCTCGGTAAAAGTGGTTAGTAGTATTGAAAACACTAATACTACTTCAAATATCGTAATTATTAACATCGAAATACTCACAGTAATGGCTTTTATCATAGCCCTCATGAATCGAAAAAATCCAAAGGATTCTTTTTTATGAATTTCAATTATTTGAGAAGACGGAGTAGACTCTTGTTTTACTTGTTGAATTGAGGTTGACTTAGATGTATCTTCAACAGAATTTTCGATTGTAGGCAATACAACTGAAGATTTGAGTTCTTGAGAATCTTTATCTGATCTTCTATCGATGCTTGTACTCTTGAATTGAGATAATTCTGGACTTCCAATTTGTATAAGCAAATTTCCAACCCAAGACTTGGTTGAATCAGCTGTACTTCCAATAATTTCGATTGCTATCCAAATCGTTACGATAAGCATTTGGAAATAAGGATGAAAATAGGAAAAAAGAAAATCGTGCCATATAACACCAACCATTAATGTCTTTATTGCTAGTAGTCTTATTAGCCAAATAATCATTTCTGATTCCCCTCGGAAAACTTGTGCTTCATAATCATCTTTTTTTCCCATGAATTTTCCCCGATAATATAAAAGAAGAGCTAAAACCAGTATCATTCCGATAATAGAAATTCCATAAAAAAAAGTCCAGTAAGATAGCGGAAACCATGATAATCCAAAACTTATGATGAAAATAATAAATGGGATTAAAGCTACAATTTTTTCTTCTTGGAAAAAATGAGATTTAGGCAGAAAGTTTTCTGATCGTTCTTTATTTGATAACGCTATTCCCAACCTAACAATCCAAGGGCTAAGTTTCTTTTGCCATAACTGTGTGTTCAAAGTTTTTTCAACAATACACAACATAAAGATCCAGAAAGGAATGAATGGTAAAAAAGCTGGGCTTAATAATAATGAGGCTTTAAGAAATATTATTAGAAAGCTGATTCGAGCAATAAAAGCTACTAGATCATCATCAAGTTTGCGATATATTCTATCTTTTCGTACAAGTCTAGTTTTCCAGCGATTAATAATCCCGCATTCCAAAAGTATGAGTAAAAAGATATAATAAGTAAGACTAATGCAAATATGATAACTTGATTCTGCAAAATCTAATGCGGGAATAAAATCCACAGAGGGAAAAGCAAATGCTTCTAATCTCCATGCAAAGAAACCAAAGAGTTGAAAACCGATTATGGAAACAAAAAAAGCTCTATAAATACCAAAAGAAAGCGCATTACGATATGAGTTCCTAATGGATTCAAAATTAAACCTAGATGAAGAATCTATTGAATAATTATGAATTAATTCTTCTTTTTCAGTTTCTGTTTCCTCAATTTTAGTTTCTTCCGCTCCAGTTTTTGGTGTAAAAACAACCCTTTTCTGAGTATGAGGTTCTATTGATTCTTTTTGATCCAATTCGAGATATTGTTCACAAATTTCTGATGGAGAACCGCATTCTTCAATAGCCCTTAAAACATCACCATAACGAACTCGTTCTCCCTCAGCCAATTCTCGACTTCTAAGATATACAAAATCATTTATTTCATTTAAAAGACCGTCGATTTCATTTGGATGAAGTCTCGTATGATTTCGAAGATAATCTTCAATACTATCGACATAATTCCTAATGAATTGTTTGGCATCAACATCAAATGATTTCATTTCTTTACCGTCCTTTTTATATTTTGATTATTAATTTCTTGGTACCACATATTGATAGACTCATGGTAAGAAGAATATGTTTCGACCATCCCCTCTATCATATCATCTCCATACTCAGTAATTGTGTAAAATTTTTTGGGTAGGCCAGAATCGTCAGCTTCAGGATCAAAAGCAATGATTGAAGTAATTAATCCATCCTTTTCCATCCTCTTTAATAGAGCGTAAATAGTTCCAGCTTTCAGTTCAATTCCTGTTTCCTGAATCAATTTTATTAAACCATATCCATGTGCTTCTTGCGTTCTTAAACGGATAAGCATAAGAATCATTAGTTGTAGCAACCCTCGACGGAGATCGCGCTCCCAATTCTTTAAAATTGTAGTTTTTTCCTTTCGTTTCTGATTGATATTCCTATTCTTATCTTCATTCAATTTTCTTACTCCTGGAGATAAGGGAGTCAGAATTCACCATTTTGTCATAATATCAGGTCAATGCACCTAGTCAGTACACCTAGGTTAGTCAGTACACCTAGCAAAATATCTGTTTAAAAACATACCTAAAGTAGGCATATGAAACAGGAGTACATAAGAATAAAACCAGAATAAAACTAGAATAGCTTTCTGCTTGCTTCATCGATAATTAAATCAAGTTTTTTCTGAATAGTAGGTTCCATCGGTTCTACTTCATGGTTTTCTATGATTTCTAGAGCTCTTTTACCCGCTTTAGCTACTATGTCTAATGATCCTGCTTGTTTCCAGACCTCGTATGTTTCATGATTTGAAATATTCGAAAACCACTGTTCATTCCGCAATATTCTTCCTGTTTCGGGATGGGTTAAAAAAATCCCTTCGATTCCAATGTCTTGGATCATATCAATAGCTAAATGGAAATCATCAACAATTATTCCCGAATAACAGCGACGTAAATAGCTTAGTATTTCGTTATCAATTACAGCTTGTGTTACTGATGTTGTTAATCCACTACTTAATCCACTCACCCCAGAAATCATATCTACCCCTGCTAAAATTGATAATGACCAGATATAACTCTTTTCGAATGAGGATTGAGGACATATTGAGTGAGAATCACTTACCGCCCAACCTGCATCGACAAGAAGTCGATATTTTTCTTTAAATAGCTGCGTTGCTGCAGCTTGTACAAGCCCGACCTCTGGATTACTACAATTAATACTCCCAAATCTTGGATTAATAAGGTAAGTACGAACATAGACATATTGATTTAAACCAGGATTTCTAACCTGACACATTACAATACCCATCAGAATTTCAGCAGTAAACTGGGTTAACATACCTGCTAATGACGCGGGTGCAGTTGAGGCTGCTTGGGGTGCTGATCCTATAGAACAAGCTATACCTTGTTCTGTGCATTGCCACATAATATCTAATTGATCTGCTGCAAAAGTTAAAGGACTTGTAATAAAACTACCAAATCCAAGGCTATAATCAGTAATGTTTCTATCACCCGCTATTATTTCGTGTATTTGAATTATATAAGGAAGAGCTTTTTCTAAACCAGTTCCACCAGGAATAACAGGCTTATTTGAGTTTTCTAATATAGTTTTCAAAGAGATAATGGATTGTAAAGTAGAAGGAACATCAATAGGTACAATTGGACAAATAATTATGTCAATATTCGGTAATGCATCACAAACTTGTGTTAATTCAGTTAAATCAGATAATTCTGCTGGACGACGTTGTTTTGTTTTCAAATCAATGATATGTGTTGATCCTTCTGGTGTATGGGTTTTGGGAAATCCTTTACCCAACAAAATATCGTTTTCTGGATTTCGTGCCAACTTTCTTATTACTCGGCCACAAGAATCAAGTGAATTAAGAATCAAATCTTC
>JBHLKP010000188.1:0-4169 GCA_048886525.1 Candidatus Hodarchaeota archaeon
AAAATAATTAAAACCGCATTTTAATAAATTCATGATATTAGATCGCGTTCAAGTTTACCAACACGAAAACATTAACAATATTAAGCTTTGTATATGTTGTATAGATTTTTATATTATAATTGTATTGTATTTACGCAATGGGTTTTTTAGATTATGAACCCATAGGAGTGCTTAAAATGACTGAATCATTGTATAAAGTAATCCAATTAGTAGGTAGCAGCCCAAATGGTTGGGAAGATGCAGTACGAAAGGCTGTAGAAGATGCATCAAAAACCTTACGCGATTTACGGATCGTAACCGTTGACGAATTAGATTGTAGGATTGAGGACGGCAAAATAGTTGCCTATAGGGCACGCGTTCGACTCAGTTTCAAATATGAAGCAGACTAAAGCTCAATGATTATAATCCTCATTTTTTTCTTTTTTTTTTCGATCATAGGAATTATTCTAATATATTCAATGAGTGGTAAGTATAATTTGCACGAAAAGATGCACATGATAGCTAGAAAGTACCCAAAAAGGCCTTGGGTTAGTGCTCATACCATTATTTTTAATCAGGATGGTGAAATCCTTCTAACTAAACGAGCTGCTCCTCCAAAAGCCAACTATTGGTTCCCTCCGGGTGGAGTCATTGATCTGGGCGAAACTGTAATTGAGGGACTTAGCAGAGAAATTTTAGAAGAAACAAGTATTACGATCACTAATTTAAATTTCCTAGATTATATTGATGGATTATCATATGATAATGAAAGGAAAGTTCTTTATCATTATGTTATATTTATTTTTCGAGCGAATTATTTAGAGGGGGAGGTTAAAGCTAATGATGATGCACTAGATGCCAAATGGTTTTCTGTTTCTGACATACTATCAGGAAATATACTGATTCCCAGTGAAATAATACGATTAATTAAGAAATTCTAGGGTATAGTATCTCATTTACTTGATTGGAAAATTATTTCCCTTATAGCTTCCATATAATCTTCAGGACCCATTAAGAGAAGATCATTATGACCAGCCTGAGGAATAATGAGAATTTCCTTTGTTTCACTTGCTATAGTATTGTAGAGTGAAATACCATCACTTAAAGGAATAATTATATCATTTTCTCCGTGAATTAGTAGAAATGGAATTTTAATCTTCTTCACAAGAGGTAATGCAGAAGCTTCCTCCTCTCTATCTACTGGTAATAACGAGGATGGAACCCCCAATCTTCTAAGCAGATCAAATGTATGAGCGAATCCACTTTCGATAATTAAACAAGCTATTTGATCTTGGTATTGACTTGCGAGCTCTATTGCAGACGCACTGCCTAAAGATCTTCCCATCACTGATACTGACCCTATAAAACCATTCTTTAGTAAATATTCACGAAATTGCTGGTATATTACATGAGAATCACTAATCATTGTTGAGAAAGTTGGACTTCCATTACTATTTCCATAGCCTCTATAATCAGCAACAAAGAAGTTGATACCCAGTTGCTGATAAGAGGGGCCTATGAAATCATAATCAGAAGCAATTGCGCCGTTCCCATGGAAAAATAAAATTGTAGGGGAAAATTTAGAGTTTTCAGAGAGGTAAAATCTTCCTATAATCTGAATATTGCTTGATATCTTAAATTTCAGAGAAAACGTGTTCTTATTCTCTCTAGGTGGGGACCCATGATGTTTTCTTGGATAAAATACACGTTGTACAATCATTTCGTCATCAAGAAATGTTAGATCTTTCTTTAATTGAGGCATTGATTATCACGGATATGGTTCAAGCTATTTCATAACTAAGACACTAATGGAAACAGAAAGTCTAAAATAAACAACATTAAAATCATAATTGGAATAAATACGAAAATTGATGCAATCAGATCTTGAACATAATGTTCTCCTAGATAAATAACAGAGAAACTAAAGAATAACGCAATACCAATAAAAAATACTAACAAGAACAGGTATCCAGGCCATGGATTTCGTGAAAAGGAAACTAAACTTAATATTACACCTACTAACATCATCCCGAGATGATTAGATGGAAGACCATTGTATAATAATCCATTCACGTGATCACTTTGTTTGAAATTGCCTAATCTGATTGCAATTACTGGAAGTTCTTTATCAAATTGATCCCAGCGAATAGGTACAATAACAGGAAACATAAATTGTATAGTCATGGATGTACCCCACGATAACAAGGTTGCTACGCCATATCGCCACGCTTCACCTGCTTGAAGAGCGCATATATGAAATTCAATAAATATGCTTAATATGAACCCCCAAAGCCAGACTTGTGGTGTAATGAAGTCAAGAATTTTTCTCCTAGTATCATTACTCCTACAATATTTTTGTAAGATCTGGGTTGGTTTGGGGGAGAAAAATCTCGCACGAAGACGCACTCTTTCAGGCGTTTGCCAGAAATGGGCACTCCACCAAAAAATAAGCATACCTATCATTAAAACTAGTAGAAACACATTGAAAGGCGATGCAAATGCTTCTTGATACGCTGCGATAACATCTTCCATATTTTCACCGACTAGAACTGAAATAAGCCAAGTTAATGAAAATTTTATTCTTATTCTTTTATATTCCTCTTAAGAATACAAGAACTACAATACTTTTACAAATAGATTATCTTTTATTGAGTAAAAAAAGGCCATGTAATAGGATGAAGAAAATCAGAGTATTCTTATTCTTTAGCTGAGGTTAAAAACGCACTTGCATCTAGAAATGCTTGTGCTTTTTCAAAATCGGCTTCATGCACTGAAAAAGCATATTCTGCTCTATTCGCGGTAAATCGTAGCGCATAAAAACTCATAACATCAATCCCCTGATCAAAAAGTAGTCGTGTAAAGTGGCCAAACGCTCCAGGCTCATTAGGAAGACTTGCTACCAACACATCCTGCGTACTAAAGGGTATATTTAATTCAAGCAGCTGTTCTTGTGTCACCTTTTCATTATTTGTACATAATATCGCAGTGCAGATTCCAAAAGCAGTAGTACCCGCAATGGAAATGATTTGAACGTTATGTTTTCCAAGCTTTTTGCCAATTTCTGATAAAATATCAGCCTTCTCTAAATGAATTACAAACTGTTTCATTTGAAAGCCTCGTACAAGGGGAAATATTGTATTAATTGTTTATAAGTATAGTTAACGTGTAGATTTATACTCTTCAATAAAAGATTAGAAAAGCAATTAAGAAGATGATTTCATACTAGATTGCCAGGACTCGTTGAACTACTAACTCGAATATTGCCAGATTGACATAATCTTAAATCTAGTGCCAGATTTAAAAAGAAGAATATAAATGTATCAAATATAGATCATTTATCTAGAAAATTATAAATAGGTCGATATTTTCAACAAGAAGCGGATATTACACTATATCAAACCAAAATAAGAGTTCTGGCGAATTAAGAGTCTATGTTAGGATGGATTCAAATGGACTCTGAAAATGATTTAATATTTTCAGTCTTTGATGCAAAAAAAGGGCCAATAGTCTATTTCACGACTTTAAAATCACCAGAATTAGCTAAGAGGGCAGCAGTCAAATCTTTCGTAGCTATTGGAGGAATGGAAGAAACCTTTGATTTAGATTCCAAAAATGCGGTGCTTTCATTACCCGAATCTCAGAAAATTGCTTTTTTTTATATGTTTAAGGTCAGAAGGAAGGAAATTGACCCAGATAAGAAGAATAGTTGCTGGGCTGTGCTTGGATTTACACATGATAGTAAAAAATCGATCAATTTTTATCGGTCCATACCAATTATTGAAAATGAAATTAGTAAAATAGCGGAAGTAATACGAAATAAATTTATTTATTCAGAGAAAGAGCTAACATTAGAAAAAGAACTTATCGATAGAATAATTGCACTTAAAGCTCCCGAAATCCTTCAAAGAAAAGAAATTCCGACAATAGAAACATTGAAGTTCGAGGATGCTGAAGAAGGTGATATAAGCTTCCTTATAGAGTATTTTTCCAAAGACCTAGCTAAAATCGTATATTCCCTTATGCTTGAAGAGCCTGTAATAATTATCGGTGATATCAAAACGATAGTTAGCAAAATCGTATCTTCAATCAATCTCCTCGTACCACACCGCATATTAACGAGTGAATACGCATTAAATTATGTCGATCCAAAGGAAAAGGATATAATCATCTGTTCAGAGCATGTAGCCTTT
>JBHLKP010000188.1:4269-7849 GCA_048886525.1 Candidatus Hodarchaeota archaeon
TCGTCACCGATATGAATTATACGATTTTTACTTGAATATTTTAATCCCTTAAAAGCCTGTATAAAGATTTTTTTGCTTGGCTTTTTCCAACCAATCTCTCCAGAAAACACTATGCGATGAAAATATTGATCAAGTTTATACTTTCTTAGAACGGCCCATCCATTAGGAGGATATGAATGATTAGAAGTTAGTACAAGGGTATATCCTTTTTCCCTAAGAAAAATCATTGTTTCATGTAAATCTGGATAAGGACGGATAATCGGTAGGGCTGAATCAAAGTATGAGGCAATAATTTTAGCTGTGACCTCTTCTAGGTGAGAAGTGGGCAGTATATTTTTCTCTTTACATACTTCCAACAAAATACTTTCATTACTAAATTCAGCTTCTTTTTCAAAATTATGCATTTCTTTCCTTACTTTTCCATAATAAGATTTAATAATTTCATCTACGAGGTTTGATTGCTCTATAAATTCGTCTAACTGCAGAAAAGCGGTTTTCATGGCTTGAAAAGGATTGAAGGTCTTTCGATCCACATATACCAATGTAGAAAATAGATCTAATGAAACAATATCAAAACTAATCATGAGATAATCGATCCAACGTTCGTTACTTTCGAGATGATTTCAGGTTGAGATAACCACTGATTCAAAAAGAAGGTTTCCTAATTGAAACTAATAAAATGATATACTATATTCTCATCAAGTAACATTTTCAGTTGTTTTTTGAGGCTGTAATTGGAATTTTGGACTCAAATAAGTAATTAAATGATATATAGTCAAACCAAGACAGTAATAAGAAAAAATTATCATGATTGAAGCAAAAGAGGACCATATGACCGAAAATTCCATTGTGGGGAATGGAAGAGAGATCAAAACGTGAAGATAAATCCAAGCAGAATATCCATCAGATAAAGCTCCAAGATATGTCGGAAGAATTGGAAAAAGGTTTGGAAGATCACTTAATAGAACAAAAAGAAGCAAATTTCTAAGTATTAAATAAGGGGGTGATTTTCGACCTCGTGAGATAAACAGCACGCCTAAAATGCAAATTAATAAAATAAATGAGCCTGCAACCATTACAAGAACAGAGTTAAGACAAATTGGAAGACCATTAGTCGATAACTGAGCATAACTTACTCCATTATCACCAAAATTAGTATAAATTTGAGGATTACATGATGGAAGTAATAAAATGGCTGAAAAATAATGTCCAAACTCGTGAAGTAATGTAAAAGGAAGCAAGATAAGATCGGTTAGGAATCTAAGAAAATAAATAACTTCATAAAAGAGTAAGATGAATAAAGCAAAAACAAATGAGAAAAAGAACCTGAAGTTATCAGATTTAATGTCGATCGCTTGAGTGCCCAAATCTCTTAATCCCATCAAATAAAGACAGGATCATTCAATCTAATAACAGTATTCGTTAATTATTAACATTTTAAAATGTTTTTACATATTCTTAATTTTAAATTATGTAAAATTACAAAGAATTTAAACTTTCATTCCTGCTTTGAATTTTTACCATTAAATTCTATATTTCGACTTCTAGTAGCTTTTCTTAAACTTAAATTATAAATTACTAAAGATAAAAGAATTTATTCAAATGCTTTGAAATCGTCAAATCTTATCCCATAATAGAAATCCGGTAGCTCTTGTTGTTCAAGTTGTATTACTTCCTCAAGAAGAAGGTCGTCGGATTTTTTTTGGATTTCTACAAATGCAACAGGTATACTAGGATCACTATTGGAAAACCGAAAATAATGATAGAAAGCCCGTGCAGACTCAAATGAGTCAGCACTATCTTTTGAAAGCAGAATAAGGGCTCCTCTGGAACGGAAATAATGCTTAACCATTTTATCGAAGAATCCACGACTGATGGGCTGGATTATTATCAATTTCACACAATAATCTTCAGTGAATACCCTTAAACTAGAGATGCTGATAGAAATTGCTTCAAAAGTATGATTGGTGTCCAACCGTTGAAAATCCTACTTCTTCCTTATTTTCTCAATCCCGCGGTGTTAGGTTTACATTAAGTTCTTTCCTGAACTTCTGTCTTTTATGATGAAGCAAAAAGGAAAGATAACTAACATGGAATATTAATCGAAATCCAGTTTATTTTACAATTCGGTTGGATCTATATGTGATTATGTACTGATTTCTCACGATACTTCATTGCATAAACCAATTTGCTTTTTAATAGATGAAAGACGTTTTTTATTGGAGGATAGTTCCTTGTATATTAATGTACATCACCATTTGGATGATCCTTGGTTAAAAGGTGACCAAAGACGTCAAGAAGCTATTCAAGATATAGATAAAAATCATATTGTGACCTTTGCACAATCAGTCAGTATTCCCTCTTATAAAAAAATATTATCCTATTCAAAACAATCAAGATTTATTTTCCCTTCTTTTGGTATTCTTCCTTGGTATGCACATGAATACTGTGACCGCTTGGATGAAGTTGCTAATCTTTGCAATGATGCTATGATGTTAGGAGAAGTTGGATTAGACGAGAGAAACGCCCAAGATAAGGCCTGTATTCCTCATCAACGTCCTCTGTTTCAAATATTTCTTGAAGCTGCAAAGGAAAATAATATGATTATGAATCTCCATTTTCGAGGAACCGAGGAGGAAGGAGTTAACTTACTAACATCCTATGATATTAAGAAAGCAATATTTCATTCATATTCAGGTTCTTTAGAATCAATAGAGCAAATCATAGATCAAGGATATTTGATTTCTGTAGGAATAGGAAGTTTATTAGTCAACCGCATGAACGAAGGAAGACGAAACCGTATAATTAAACGAGTTCAGAGTATTCCTGACGATTTAATTGTGATAGAAATTGACGAATTGCCTACCTTAGAATGGTTCAAAATGGAGTTCGAGGTAAATTCCTCCTTATTTCCTAAGATATTAAAAGCAGTGGCAAAAATGAGAAATTCCACTCCAGAAGAACTTGAGTTTCTCTGTTACAAGAATATTAAGAAGCTTATAGGTAATGATCCAAAGTTGAAAGATATTCTAAAAGTTTTAAGTTAATCTCTTTTATGAAAGATAAGACTTTATAATAAATAAAAAGGAAAAAGGATAACTACCATGCAATGTTATCCTTATATTCTTATGTTAATTGATTTCTGAGGTTTAAACCTTCAATTCAGATAATTTTCTTAGATAATACTTTTAAGGTCCTTTGATTTGTATATGTTCTTTTCCAGTTATCATTCCTCTTAAACGATTACGATTAGCAGGAATAATAGCGAAATAGAAATGTATCATTGTTGATGCAACAAAATAAATATAGATCAAGAAATGAATAAATCGAATGTCAAGATAAAATATCTGGAATGGCACAAGGAAAATAGTAAGTACACTAAGAATCATTGTAGATCCTGGAGATAATTCCTCAGCAAGAGCGATCCCTGTAACTCCCATTGTAAAAATCGCTAAGAGATTTGTTAATGAAAGCAACTTTTGGGCAGGATGATATTTCATTATATATTCCTCTTTTTCGACAATATAATAGTCATAGTGCGGATATTTTGAATCAGGAAGAATTCTGAGCGCACAAAGAA
>JBHLKP010000189.1:0-7777 GCA_048886525.1 Candidatus Hodarchaeota archaeon
CCTTACATCTTTGGTAAATGTTTTCTCGATTATACCAAAATTGATGCTTTTAACATTGGTTCTGAGATAAAAAAAGTGGAACGTACGATAAGTTCTTTTGTTAAACTATTGTATGGGTATATTACTCAAGGATTTGATATCCAAATTGATAAGGAAATCATAGATAGGTTAAACAGCTTTAAAGAACAATTTTTAATGACTCAAATGCTATATCAAATTTTCAGTACTCCATTAATCGCCATTGCATTATACCTTGTTTTTTATTCACATAATCTTGTTAAAAAACAGAAAAAAACAATGATTGGAATGATTAAAACAAGAGGAGGGACTAGAATGCAAATCATTCTTTTCCTTTGGGGAGAATTGGTTGTAGGGATCATTATAGCAATCTTCGCAGGGATTATTATTGGATATTTATTAACAGGGATTGTACGAAGTACAACCGATTTACTTGATTTTTCTGGTGAAATCCGTTATGGCTCTCTTAAACTAGTTGTTGTCCAAGATCTTATTGCTTGGGGGGTTATTCTAGCACTTTGCTTACATTTTCTTGATATCCTTCGTACTAGTAAGACGAGCATTCAAAAATCTATTGAACCAATAGATAAACGTCCCCCATTATGGAATCGGTATTATCTAGATATCATAGCTTCAGTTATAGGATTACTTGGTTTACTTCTTATTAACACTTTAACATCATCAGAACTGGTAGATCTTCCGATTTTAAATGTTCTTTTACCAATTCTTATCATTCCTGCACCGTTTTTGTTCTTTTTTGGATTTATATTCTTTCTTTCACGATTTTTCCCTTGGATAAGCGAAATACTAGCAAATCTTCTATGGCAATTTTCAGGAGGAATAAAAGCATTCTCATTACGAAATCTTGTTCAACACAAGCATTCAGCAAATCGGGCTGTTATTATCATTACACTAGCTTTATTGTATTCAATTTTTTCAGGTACGTTCATCTATTATATGGATGAATCTGAGAGAATTCGAAATTATTACGAAATGGGGACTGAAATTCTTGTAAGAACGAAACCTTCAAATCATGTAACTACTGGAGTCCAATTACAAAATGTAACTGGTATAGCTAGCACTTCCGCAATAATTAATTGTGCCTTATGGCAAGACTCCTTTCCTGACTTATATTTCTTTTTTATTGACCCCGATACTTTTGAAGAAACTGCATTTTTCGTAGAGAAACATTGCAAGCTTAGTTCCTCCCTTACAGATCTGATGAATAGGATTCGGGAAAATAATTCAATCATTATCCACGAAAGCCAATTAGATTCATATTATGGCAAAAAAATCGGTGATTCCGTCAATTATCCTGTAGATAATGGAACATATAATATTACTCTTTCATTCGTTATTCAAGGAACATTTCGTTATTGGCCTCGTTTTTTTGTATCTTCTTATTTTTCTGAATCATTAGAAAACTCACTTATTGCAATAGGGAGTTTAAATCTTTTTAATGATTTGAATAAAAGCATAGATTTTTCAGAAATCTATACAGATTATTATATCAAACCAGAATCAAAAGCTAATCTATCTCAAGTAATTGATGATATTGAAGACATTACAGGATTAGCAGCTTTTTCCCCTTTAATCCAGCATGAATATTATCTAAGCACTTTCTTCAGAAGATTTCTCCTTTCGACATTGAATTCAAATATACTTATCTGTATTACAATTTCAGTGGTGGGAATAACAATGTTTGCTTTTTTTACCTACATTCAGCGAAGTAAAGAAATTGGAGTCGAAATAGCGTTTGGGATGACTCGAATCCAGATTGGCACTTCTTTTATAATTGAAGGAAGTGCCCTGTTATTATTCAGCTTTATTACTGGAAGTGCTCTTGGAATTTTATATTCAGTTTATATCGTTGAAATATTTCATATAAGTGGAGGAATTATCCCTAGGATTTCTTTTTTTCCAATAATTTTCTTTGTCAAGTTGACTATTGGTGTTGTTTTCAGTGCAAGCATTGGGACGATTGTTCCTGCTTTTCTTGCTTCTAAAAAAGACATTAGTCGCATTCTGAAAAATGATTAGGTAATTTCTCCCTAAGCGTTTTTTATAAGAATACTAAAATGTCATTAGAGTTGGAACATTGTTATTTGTTGAGTAAGTTGTTCAGCAAGTCTAGAAAAGCTCTGAGCAGAAGAGGTCATCTGATTCATTGAAGCAGTCTGTTCTTCAGTAGCAGCAGCAACTTGTTCACTAGAAGCACTAAATTCTTCAGATTGGGCTGAAAAATTCTGTAATGTATCATGTAGATTGGTAACGTTTCCACTTATTTTAATTACCATTTGATTAGTTAAATGAGAGATATCTCCTGCGTTTGCTTTGGTTTCCTCTGCTAACCGACGTACGTTATCAGCCACGACTGCAAATCCACGACCATATTCTCCTGCTCGTGCTGCTTCAATAGCAGCATTTAACGCTAAGATATTGGTTTGACTAGCTACGTCTTCAATAACTTGAAGAGCGTTTCCAACATCTTTTAATGATTGATCAATTATGTTAGACATTGAATTGATATTAACGACACTTTTTGCTGATAATTCAGATTGAGTTGAAGCACCTCGACTAATTTGTTGAATTGTGGCTGCAATCTCTTCACTTAAGGCATTCACTTCTTCTGATGTTGAAGCTAGTTCTTCTGAATTGCGAGCTAATTCTTCTGAAGTCTTTTTAATAGTCGTAACGATATTGACAAGATACTTTACCATTTCTTCGTAAGCCTGTTGCATATCAGCGTATTCTTTACCAAAACGCTGAATTGAGGGGATTTCAACCCTAAGATCTCCATTTGAAAGTTTTATTGTGATATCTATAACCTCATCTAATGGTTGTCTTACAGATTGCATAATATATAATATTAGAAAACTAATACTGACCATACCTATCAGAACTGGAATTAACACCAGTTGTACAGTATTTTCGAGAATATAGATCATACTTGTGCAAACTGCTGTTGTAACGATTATAATTAGAATTGCTGTAGTCAAATTAAAATAAAAACTGGTTCTAAATAAGAAACGCATTAGAATAAACATGAAACAAGTGATAATAGGTAGCATGACTAGAATAGTAACACTTGGGTCTGAAAATAAAATGATCTCAGTAGTTTGAGGGAAAAAAAATGTAGTAAAAAACCAAAAAATACCTAATGATGATCCTGTCAAAATCACTACGAACAAGTAACTCTGCTTCCAGTTTTTAAAACGAATAATTGATTTAATTAGTGATGTTTCCATTTTATACATGGTAATTCACCTTATTAAAATAAGAATCTCAAATTAATTGCATCAGAAATTTGCTAAATAAATGTTAATGTGTTAATACCGCACATTCATATAAATTGTTTGTTTTTGAACTTTTTTTAGGAATTCTATTGCCCCCTATTGACAACTTTCATCTTATATTGACAAACTCCCCTCTTTAGATTTTTTTCAAGAAGTTTGATATGACATTTATTACAACTATTAATCGAATACTATAAATCAAGGAAAGTTTTACTTGATAATTAAGGTATTTCCATGTCAATTTGGTGATACTATTAGCTATTACATATTAAATTTATGTGATCAAATTGCCATTTGGACCTTTCAAAAAGAAAAAAAAGAAAGAAGATCAACCAAATCTTCCCTCTTTTTTTGAAAAGGAAGAAGAATCACTCTTACAAAAAGAACTAGATCTAGCTGGATCAGCACATTCAACTGATTTACCAGAACCTCCAAAAACAGCCAAACTAACAGCATCCCGACAAACCACTAAATTACAAGGACCTCCAAAAACAACAGAATTAACTGAACTCCCATATAAAACAGAATTACAAGGTCCTCCAAAAGCAAACGAGTTAACTGGACCCCCAAGAACAACAGAATTACAAGGTCCTCCAAAAACCACTGAACTAGCTGGACCACCACGAAAAACGGAATTTATTGAACTACCTCCTTCTGGTTTGGGAGGACACCCCAACCTTCCTCCACCACCTATATTCTCTATTAAACCACCTTTTAAGCCGTCCTTTTCATCAGAGGAACCCATTGAAACAACCACACCCCTTTTTGGAAGCGAAGATGTAACCGATGAAATTCTTGATGAGCTAAAGCAAAAGAGCTTTGGATCTGGTCTGGCAAAAGCTCCAACTCGAAAAGCTGAACGTAAATCTGCAGATGAGTTAGCTAAACGTCATTTTCAAGATGCAAAGCAGAATTATATTGAAGCAGCTAAAAAGCACCTTGAGCTGAATTTTCATGATAATGCTGCAGTTAATTTTGCATGTGCTACTTTATGTGATTTAATAGCGGAAGGTGTTAAAACAGCTCGATGTACAATTTCAGAATTGAACACTGATATGCCCTCAACAGTACAAGATAATGTTATCTTCGAGAATGTGCAATTATTAATCGAAGCAACACTAAAAAAGAATCAAATCTTTCTAAACAGAGCTGAGAAAGCACTCAAAAGCAATATGGGCCACCTATATCCTGAAGATATAGCTATTATTGAAAGTGGATTAAAAGCAGCTAGAAAAATCTTTGGCTTAGAGTAAGATTTAAGCTTAGATAAGAAAAAATATTGCTGATAGCAAAATTTTAGTAGATTCCAGCCATTGTAAACGCCATAATAGCTTTTTGGACATGCAACCGGTTTTCAGCAACATCATAGATACATGACCTAGGTCCAGAAGCAACCTCATCAGTTACTTCAAAGTTTCGATCAATTGGCATAGGATGTGTAAATATACCATCCTTAGTTAAGGCCATTTTTCTTGTATCGCAGATCCAATCTCGATGTCTCATTGCCTTTTCTACTTCTGCTGGTTTGTTAAACTCACCATCTTGATATGCATCAGGACTCATCCAATGACGACTATACACCACATGGGCCCCTTCATACCCTTTAGTTAGATGAGCTGTTGTTTCGAATTGTTGATCGTTTTTGTGGCAGTTTTGTTCAGTCCATTTAACAACTTGCGGATCAAGATCGAAACCTTCAGGTGAAGCTAGAGTAACATCCATCCCGTACCGTGAACCTATCAACATCGCTTCTTGAACCGAACACCAAGAACGAGCAAGAGCGCCATGACCCCATGTAACCAAAAGCTTCTTACTTTTAAGAGTACGCCAATCTGGTGGGTATTGTGGCCCCCTATTGAACCATTCCGACCAACCCATAATATCAGCTAGGCCTTGGCATGGATGATACTTATCATGAGCCATAGAAATAATCGGAATATCTGACCATCTTGCATACTCCCGTAACAATGTGTCTCCTTCTCCATAAGAACCAATTTTATCTTCAAGAATACGAATTCCTAAACCATGAGCGTATCGAGACATCACTTTGGCAGCATCTTCTACTGTTTCTCCCGCTGTCTTCTCTGTCTTCAGTCGCATACTTTTTGGTTCAAGAAATTGAGCATGACCACCTAATTCTGTTGCAGCAACTTCGAAACTTTGCCTAGTTCTAACACTTGGATTATAAAAAAACATGAAAAACGTTTTATTCTGCAATAATGATGTATACTTAGGTGAAAACCGTTCTCTTTTCATTCGTCCAGCTAAATCTAATACTAAATCCAGTTCATGTTTTGACCAATCTTGGGTACAGATTAAATCTCTTCCATATAAGTCTGAGAATTTCATTTTTCCAACTCCATTATTATGTTGTTATGGTACTATAGTAGTACCTGCTTTTCCTTCCAATGCTGCAGCGGCTAACTCTGGTCTAGTAATGACAACTTTTTTTCCGCCATCTTTTATGAATCTTATAGCAGCTTCAAGTTTGGGTCCCATTGATCCTTTCAATTTTGAACCAAAGGCTCCTTCCTTTAGGTAATTATTTAGCTCTGAAACTGTCATCTGATCTAATCCTTTCTCTTTTGGAGTTTTATAATTTAAATATACCTTATCTGTATCGGTTAAGATTGCAAATGCTTCAGCTTTTGTATCCGCGGCTAACCTTTCTCCAGCTAAATCTTTATCAATAACTGCTTCAATTCCTGTAACAGTTCCATCAGAATTTTTTATTACGGGAATCCCACCGCCACCACTTGCGATAAGGATAAAACCATCCTCTAATAACGCATTTATTTGGTCTTTTTCATAAATTTCGATGGGATTGGGGGAAGGAACTACCCGCCTATACCCTCGGCCTGCATCTTCAATGATGGTAAAATCAGGATGATCTCTTTGGACTTTATCGGCTTCTACTTTGCTATAAAATGGGCCAACAGGTTTAGTAGGATTTTGGAATGCAGGATCATCTTTAGATACAACAACTTGAGTAATAATTGTTGCAACTTTAATTTTCTTACTAGAATCCAATCTACTTGGTGGACCTTCAGTAACTAGCAAATTACCAAGGATATTTTGAATAAGATAGCCAATCTGACCTTGAGTCATTGCCCCAGCTACATCGCTAGGAAGTACTGGAATATTGAACGGTGGATGACTACCAGCTTCCATTTGTAACATGAGATTACCTACTTGAGGGCCATTTCCGTGGGTAATAACAATTCGCCATTTTGGTATCACTTTCATTATCTGCTTTGCGGTCTTTGTAATATTTTCTACTTGCTCTTCAATGGTTCCCCTCTGTTTTCCTCGAATCATGGCATTTCCACCGAGTGCAATGACAACTAATGGTTTTAACATCTTTATTCCTCAATCGATATTATTTTAGTCTGATATCTGGGAGGTTGAAACGTAAATGCAAAATGAACTCAAAATTTATGAAGATATTTCTTTTAATGCATAATTTTTATTATTATTCTAGTATTTTACTTGAAAAGTATATAAGAATCTCGATATAACTTCTATCTTGCTGACAATCTTTAGGAAAGTCATTAAAATTACTTAAAAACCCTTGAACCTCTTCTCTTATAGATTTCTCATCTAATTCATTTTTCTGATTTGTTAAAAGCCTCAGTCTTTTGATAATACCTTCTATGAGTTCTCGACTCTCAAATTTTGGAGAATATATGAGCCTTGAGATGAAGGCTATCTTTCATATTTAAAAGCAATTAAAACTCCTTGAAATATCGGTCACCCTTTCCTTAAAAAATTCCTCTGAATTATACTTTTTAAAGCTATATTCTTATTAGTTTTCGTCTTTAAGACCTTTCAATAGGAGATTTTTATTTGTCAATGATCGAACAAGCGCTTGGAATGGTGAGTATAGGCCGATTGTATAATCATATAATGGCATTGGAAGGAATTCGTCATCCACTTGATTCGTATGCTGCTCTAATTCAAGCAGGAGAATATATTGAGACAAGATTCAAGCAATATAGCCTTGAAACAGAACGACACCAATTTTCTATTGAAGGATTTAATCAACCTTTCTTCAATATCATTGGGTATCTTGATCGAAAGATAAAGAAACAGGACTCAATTCCACGAGTTATAGTCACCAGTCATTATGATACTGTTTTTCGATCACCTGGAGCAGATGATAATGCGAGTGCTATTGCGGTCATGCTTGAAATTGCTCAAATCCTTAAGAAATTAGACTATGACCACCCAACTCAATTCATTAGCTTTAATTTAGAAGAAGGGTCACCTCTAATTCAATTAAAGATCAGAGAAATCGGCCAACGCTACAATGTGTTTGATCAATCATTCCGACATACTAGTTATATAATAAAGAAATATCGAGAGCAGTATTTTCACAAAACATTTCACTCAAGATCAGGTAAATTCTTTTTAGATGAGGAGGAGTGGAATGAATTTCAAGAGGTGTCAACAAAAGAACTAAG
>JBHLKP010000190.1:0-7653 GCA_048886525.1 Candidatus Hodarchaeota archaeon
CCATTTAGCATTGGTTTATGGTTAAGTCCATATGCAAAAATCTTCTTTACTAAAAAGCTTAAGAAAATGAAATTAATCAAGAAAGAGATTGATCCTAACGGGATATTTAACACAAACAAGGTTTTTGGGATAAGAGTACCAAGATTCTTTCCTTTATTTCCTTGGAACTTAATAGTGAAAATAGGGGTTCCAATAATGAGTTTTATATTTACTATTATTCCAAAAAGATTTAGATAAGAACGAAATGGGTTCAAGAAAGTTCATGATTTGATTTCTGATTTAGTTATAGGCTTTATTGACTGAATAAATTCATGTATCTTTTCAAATGCTGGGAGAGCTTCGTCTGCAAGAAGAAATCCTCTTCCACTATGTTCAATATGGAAAATCTGTTTATTTGTAGATTTTACTCGGTTATAAATAAAATCTGGTACGTCAAGAGTAGAACTTTGATCTTTTTCACTATGAATTATGAGGGTCGGTTGAGAAATTAAGGGAAGCCTTTTGTTAGTAAATCCGATAACTCGATACAATTCTATCAATGCTGTTGTCGGACGTTTTGAATAATAAAAATTGGCGTGTTTTTGGAGATCATATGCTATTTGCTCATCACTATCAGTTGTAAATTCCTTTTTAAATCTTTTTATAAATGGTAGGATGTTTATTATCAAAGATGATGGTTGATGTTGTGAAGGAGTAATTAAAACAAGGCCAGTAACGTTATCACGTTCGGGAGAAGCAGCCAACATCGTTGCTAGAACAGCACCAAGCGCCACACCTATTATTATTACATTTTCATAATTCCTTCGGAGATACAATAAGCTTTCACGAACAGTTTCATACCAATCTAGCCAAGTAACTTGTTTCAGTTCATTTGGATGGCTTCCGTGTCCTGGTAATAATGGTGCTAACCCTGAATACCCGTTATTACGCAAAAATATTCCTAAAGCTCGAACTTCTGATGGGGAGGCTGTAAAGGAGTGAATAAGCAGACAACTAATGTCTTTGTATACATGGCCTTGGAATTCAAAGGGTAAAGCTAAAGGGTTAACATCAAATTGCATTATGGATCGCTCATAATTCATATGTTTTTTAGCTTTAAATTTCCTAAGCTAATTTATACCTTGCTAATAACAAATCAATAGGTTCTATTATTAAATATTGCCTAAACGTAATGATGGAAGTAGTTTTATAATAAACAATAGTTTAGATGGTAAAAGGGCGAAAGAAATTTTTAAAGAACTCTAACACCGAATGAACCAGAATTTGATTTCAATTTTCATCAATTCGTTCAATTATCAATTTATATGTGTTATTACATTGACTTATAAAAATAAAGAATAATAACCTACCTCTAAAATGAATATTCTTTCGCGAACAATATATGGTACAATTTCTCATCCAATTATAATCAATATGATCTTTTTTATTCAATCAAACATAATGTTTAATGGACTTTGTAGATCCAAGTACTTGATAATTTAATCTTTCTTACTTGTTCGATCTTAGATTATTCCCCTCTAGTTTCCTTTTGGATTCTCATTGTATATTTAGTTAAGAAATTATTCTTTTTATGTGAGACAATCAGAATATTTAAAAAGAGCCAATCTAATTATCTATAATAAAGTGATTTATCATTCGCTCAATTGAAAAATAAGTCGTTCTATACGATTTAATGATAAACTATGCTTATATGTGGTGAATTTCGTTTTGGAATCAAATGAAGTATTCCGTACAGGTGTTCAATCTCTAGATATATTTCTTGGAGGGGAAGAGAATCCTGGAATTCCGAATAAGAGTGTGGTACTAGTACTTGGTGAACCAGGTACTAAATTTGAGCTTTTTACTCAACAGGTATTATATCATGTTATGCAAATCGGTGCAACGGACAAAGTCATCTATTTATCCTATGATGGTAGACCAAAAGAAATTGTTGAGGAACTAGCAATTTATGATTTCAATCTTGATGAATTTATAAGAGAGGGTAAATGGACGTTTATGGACGCATTTACATCACGAATTGCCGCTGAAGGGGCTGTTATTGGATTAAAATCTCTACCAGGGGTAGATTTTAAAGATGATTATTCTCAAGATTCGTTAAGATATTTTAGTCGTAAATTTATTCCAGAATTGAATAAATTTAGTAGTGTATGCACCTGTGTTGATTCTTTATCGTCTTTAATTCGAACTAATTCTATTGAAAGTGTATCTATAGCCATAGAAACATTGAAACATGTAGTACGAGAGAGAAAATCAGGAATTCATTTCATCTTAATGGTTAAAAACTTACATGATCCAACCATTGAGGTATTGGCCTCCCATTTAGCAGATTTCGTATTTGACATAAGTTTTGGTAGAGTTGGGGGTGGTAAAATCCAAATAAATTTTGCTGTTCAAAAGAGTTGGAAGTCTGTTCTTTTACCAATATCTGTTCCTATGAGTATAGATAAAAGAGGAATTCGTCTAGAAACAACTGTTAGAGTATAATCTCGAAAAATAACTATTTTTACTCAGATTTACTTAAGTTTTTGTTATTAGTCTCAAGAAATCTCTTGTTCCTGTTGCCAAACCAAGAAGGAAAACAACCCATAAGAGCCAATTTTCAAGATTTTTGTTTTCAATACCCCTAACAGCCCATAAAAACACTAAAACTATCAAAAATTTTATAATTAAGAATGGCCAACTTCCAAGAGGAGTATTAAAGATTATAGCAGGTAGATAATGTTTCTCGATGTATCCAAAGAATTCTATAGCTATAACTGTATTAAATGCGTCAAACATCTGTGTTATCATCGCCAATTTTTCTTCTCTTCGAATTGGAACATCAGATATATATTTAGCTGAAAATTTATCTGAAATAATTGAAAAAATGGCTCCAAAAGCAACAGTAACAATGATTATTGCTGCTCCTCCTATAAAAAAACTTTGATCTTCTAGTAATAATGGGATAAAAGGAATAACTAGAATTAATTCAAGAACAACCCCAATTGTAAAAAAAGTATTTCTCCAATTTGAAAATTTTTGTGAGGATTTTAGATATTCTTGTGAAACAAGGATAGATGCAATTCCCATTGTTATTGTTAAAATGATGGTCACTAAATATACTCCAGGAGTAACAAAAGCTCTATCTGCGAAAATCTCATATGGTGAGATAATCCTACCTTCTACTGCAATATCTTGGAGAGCTCGTAGGCTTGAACCTATAAAGATATATGGTAAAATCGAGATAAAAAACTCCTTATCCATTTGAACTGGAATATATTTATCTTCTCCCCACCTTTCTGCACCTTTCTGGTTAATTTTGATGATAAACTTCCCTATGAGAAGAATGAGTAACAAACCCACACCCATGTATACTATTGTGTTATAGAGATTGTAACCAGGTGCTGAGAAGAAATAGAAATCAAAAAAACCTAATGGATCTGTTAATAAGAATGAAAGATCATCAATAATGCTTTCGATGAAGTTTTCTATTGAATCCTGATATAAAGTCATTTATTCCACAAGCTTAAAGTGTTTTTTTACATTATTTGGGTTTATACGGTTTGAGTAAATTATGTTTATGGGATCGATTTTTTTAGGATTCATTCTTTTGAGAGAAATATCTAGATTTCTGTTGTTTATTTCAATTAATGAATAATAATAGCATGCTAAAGGTCCAGGATTTAAGTAAGTGACTTTTTTAGGTTCTCTTTTTAACAATGGATATTCATGATAATGTCCAAAAATGACTAAATTCGGTTTTATTCGAGTTATCAATTTAGTTATAGCTGATGAACCTCCCCGAATTTTGTTTTTATGGTTTGAATAGATAAAGGCTGGAGGTTCATGTGTGACAAGAATATCTATAAATGAATCTTCTATTACTTCGGATTCAAGAATTGGATCGATACGATTTGAAAAATCATTATCATTAAATTCCATATCGCATAATGGAGAATCAGATCTTTCTGACGAGTGTAATGATCCTCCTATTCCCCTAATACGTAAAGATCCAAATATAATTTCATTAGAATTTAAAAAATGGATTTTTGAATTGGACCAATTCTTAAGCATATTTTGAGCTTCAAAGCTATCTACATTCCCAGATACATATACTATTGGAGCCGAAATCGTTTCGAATAAACTTAGAATAGTGGATACAGATTTTATTTGCTTATTTACGAAAATTTTTCTTCCATTTCCCTTATATACCCATTTTGTATATTTTTTTTTGGATATACTGGCATGATTTATAATAAATCGCAGCATTAATCTTATAGGAGTAGTTAGGGGTAAATCTCCGGCAATGATAATCAAATCAATCTCTATCTTCTGTTTAGTTAAAAAGCTAATTAGGGTTTTTAATGCCTTGATATTGCCATGAATGTCTGCTAATGCTAATATGCGAAAAATCTTCACCCTACTCTTTATTATTCATTCAGGTATCAAAAAGCGATAATATAGACCTACCAAGTGCAATAAATGGTTCTAGATGGTTTATTCGATTTACTGCACTTGATTCGAAGTATGGAGTCTTCACTCCAGTTTCTTTAGATATTAATTTGGAGAGTTCTTCTCCTTCTTGGAAATTAACGAAATCACTGGTAGCATCTCGAAGATCGATTTTATTTGCAATAAGGACTGTTGGAATCTTTCCTGTTTGTTGAAGCATTTCTTTTTTCCAATTAATCATATTTTCATATGTTTCTCGCCTTGAAACATCATAAATCAGAATCGCTCCGTCAGTACGATTATAAAACTGACGTCGTATCAATTTAAAGGACTGCTGGCCTGAAAGATCCCAGATTTGAAATGTAAGTTTATGTTCATTTAAATTAAACACTTTACGTCCAATGTCAACACCGATAGTAGCTTTATACTCATTTTCCACTCCCCCTCCGAGAAACAACTTGACGAAGGTTGTTTTTCCAACCGCGTAATCGCCGCACATTACGATTTTAGATGTAATATTAACCATTAGAAATTGCCTAGTAAATTAACTAATAAAAATTCTATAAGATTTCAACGATATTTGTGACCTTCTTGCAACAATCGTTCATCAATTTTGTCTTCTTCATCCTTTAATGTGAAACCTGAGCCAATTCGTTTTCCATTTGCTAGTAAAAATCCTGATCGTGTAATATTCTCTGCTTGTCTTCTCGCTGTTCGTCGTATTACTAAACCAGCCTCTGGGGCATATTCTAGTTTCGCAGTATTTGTAGCTTCATCAAGTATTAAAACCGCATCCCCCGTTTCCTCTCGGCCTTCGCTAAATGATTTTTCTTTAAAAACTAGTCTAACCATTTATGTTATCTCCTTCTTTTTCCAAGTTTTTTTTGAATTTTATGTCAGATTTGGGAACAATATGTTTAATTTTATATTGTTTTTTAAAGTATCTTAATCGCAAAATAAAAATATTCCTAATAAGTTATTTCGGATAAATAAAAATTTGGATTATTATATTACACGGTTAATCATAAACTAAAAGATATTTCAAAATAACCATTCGGAATAAGGTTAGAAGCTATAAAGATTTAAGAAGAAACATTTATAGGAGAAAATTTGTTCTAAAAGATATTAAACTTAGCTTACAATGTGTATAAAATAAAGGAGGTCAGTAACAATCTCAAAGAGGAAGATAAGCAAAATTATTACATCTATTGCAATTGTGGGTACTTTTGATAACTGGAAACAGATAGAGCAATTATGTGATAAAAGTGCTCAAGATAAAGCTGGTGTAGCGGTTGGGATATTGACGCGTAACATCAAAACAGATTTTGGAAATTATGAGGTAAAATATCTCCTCCTATACATTGATGAAAAATTAAATTATAAATTAAAACCAACTTATCGCTTCAGTTTTCAAGACTTGATGGCAGAGGGATTAGATAATGTTTTAGAACGATTAGGAAAAAAAGTCATTATCAACATCGAGAGGGACATAAAGCACAAATTATCAGCATAAAGCATTAGAAAAAAGAATAATCCTATTTAAGTTATCCCTTCTCTATTCTTTTGTATCTATCTCATATAATCTTGAAAGTAATTCTTTCTGTTCATTAGATAACATCTTAGGGTATAAATACTTCACTCTTATTTTTTTTCTTTTACCAGACTTTGAGACAAAATCTAATACTGAATTTTCTTTTGTGTTCATGGGAATACTTCCTGTTAATTGTTCGTCATCAGTAGTTTTGATAGTAAGAAAATTCGAACCACGAATAGCTAAAAAAATAGATAATGGTATATCTGGTATATCATTATCAATAGAAATCTTCACAAGTAGGTCTCCAGCCATACCCCCCATTTTTCCCTGGTTTCCTTTACCTGATATTCGTAAGACGTTACCATCTTTCACATCTAGTGGAATTGGAATACGAATTTTCTCTTTTTTGACTGAACCATCATGAAATCTGCGATTCAGACTGATTGTTTTTTTTATGACTTTTTCTTCGCTTGCAACTTCTGATGCTTTTATTTTTAAGGTTATTTGTACATCTTTTCCTCTTTGTGGTTGTTGACTTGAAGTAAAATGTCTCATTCTAGAGAATTGAGAATCATCAGTGTCAAACACTGTAAAACCTCTTCTCCCAAATCCACCACCTCCAAAGAATTGTGAAAAAATTTCAAATGGATCTATATCCATACGAAATCCTCCTTCACCTCCAAATTGGGAAAATGCGTCATGACCAAACTGATCATATCGTCTTCGTTTTTCCGCGTCAGATAGAACTGAGTATGCCTCAGATATTTCCTTAAATTTTTCTTCTGCAACCTTTGGATCTATACCGCTATCCTTAACACGATCAGGATGATACTTTAATGCTGCTTTTCTATAAGCTTTTTTTATTTCAGATTTACTAGCGCTTCTAGGTACTCCTAATGAGTTATAATAATCTCTTTTACTCACAATGAATCCTCATCATTCTATTTAAACTCATTTAAGTGAAAAATTCATCTATTTAAGTTATTTTTTAATAGAAAGATTATTTTACTCTTTAATCTATTTGGAGAGTTATAAAGTATAAATTCATCCCAATAAGAGTATAACTCTAATTAATTAATCTAATTACAATTATTCTTATTAATAGTATAAGAATAAAGGAAAAATAAAAGAATTTGTTAACTATTCTCAATAATTTCCTTAATCGAGCTTTCAAGCTTTTTCATATTGGCACCGACAACCCGACTTACCACTCGATTTCCAATAAGTATAGCAAAAGTTGGGATATTTCGTACCTGTAATTTGTATGCAACTCCTTGATTTTGATCAACATTTATCTTAACAAAATCTGCATAATCTTTGTATTTTTGACTCATTTGTTCATAAATTGGTGCGCTTGCTTTACAAGGAGCACACCAGTCAGTATAGCAGTCAACAACTAATGGTCTTGGAGATTTGGATTCAGTATTTGAATTAATTATCTCAGCAAATTCTCTTTCATTTATTACTCTTGCCATGGCGATTCAACCAGCTCTGATTATATAATTATCTTGTTTTGTTAAAAAATATATCCAATCTGATGTAAAAATTAATTATATCAACAGTTTTTTAGTTTTTACTTTAATAAATTAAACCTTTTTAGTAATGCACTCTAAACAAACGAATTAAATGTAATTCATTAAAGATTCTCTTCGAAATATGAAATATTAATTGTTCACAAAAGTTTAATT
>JBHLKP010000191.1:0-7639 GCA_048886525.1 Candidatus Hodarchaeota archaeon
CTGCAAAACAAATTGGATGTTTTTCTTGATACTTTCTGTCAAGTTTTTGCTAAAGAGATAGCTAATTGGATAGGACAAACTTCAACTTTTACACGAGGTGTTGAAGTTGCAGAGGATGTTTTTGGACCTCTTCTCCCCTCAAAAACAATTTACAGGGATACCAATACAATTATTAAAGAATAAGAATTTTTAAAGACAAACGAAGATAAATAAGTACTAGCTAAATGTATATGTCGAGAAAGTTAAATATCAGAGATACTAAAATCAATAATTATATTAGATCTGGTTGATTATTCACTTTACAACATAATTAGAATACTAAAAAATATGAAGGACGCTTTTATCATGAAATTGAGAAAAATCCTAACCATCATTATCCCAAGCTGTTATTCATGGTTGTTAGCTTCTCTATTACTTCTGATCTACTCTTTTGATATATTAAATTTTGTTGAAAGTTTAGAAAATAATCCATTCAGAGGTTTCGGTGTAATAATTCTAGGATTTATCCTAATAACCGTCATCTTTGTTCTATATTTCACAGGTGCATTACTTGATAAAAGGCCTAAATTAATCCGAGTAGTTGTTCTGATGGGAATGCTTGGATCTTCAATTTCAGTTATTTTATTCATTGTATTCATTCAAGAAAGTCTATTCCTTATACTCTCCTTAACATCACTGTCTATCTTCTTTGGAATCCTATTAACAAGTAGTGGAACGTTATTCGCAGGATTAACTGATATGTGGAAAAGGGGTCAAACATACTCTTATGCAATAACAATATTCATAGTTTGTTCTTTATCAACTATTCTACTTGGTGGCCTTTTTTCGTCTCAATATAAGGAAGATCCTCTCTTATCTTTAAGCTTTGTTTCAGTTTTACCAGTTATTGGGGTTCTTGGGTTAGGATTAACATTATTATTCTTTATACTGACATATAACATTGATATTCATTGGACAAATGATGCTTGGCCTACTAAATTTACTAAAATTATCAACAGAAGATCTGTACGAGCATATCTAATCAGTCATTTCTTCTTGTACTTCATGCTTGGGATTTCGATTTCAAGTTTTTCACAACTAGGAGAAGCATTACAAATATCTTGGAATGTCGTTATTCCAGCCTTTGGAGAATTCCCTCTTCCAACGAATAAAACTTTCTGGTTCATTGTTTTATTAGGGGATCTCTTAGCTGTTGTACCTGCTGGATATCTTAGTGATCGTATTGGGCGTAAGAATATGATTGTTCTTGCGGTCTATGGAATCGTTTTCTCCGCTTTAGTATTTGGATTAGAAAAAACTGATGTCAGTTTTCTTATATCTGCATTAATTATAGGAATATCTTTCGGCCTTCTTCACCCAACCTTAGATTCTTCTTTATGGGCAGATCTCTCTCCAAGGGATGGATTAGGCCGATATTATGCCATCGGTTTCATATCTTTAGCAATTGGACTAGGTATAGGATACAGTATTGGTCATTGGATATTTGTACCAAATCTAGATACATTCACAATTGAATTAATTACTTATGTATTGACTATATTAGCAATTATCTCTGCTTTCCCTCTTTTTTGGGTAGCCGATTCCTTTGAACCTCTTGATTTCACCCTTCTACTTGTTATCGAAGAAGGGGGGTTACCAATATTTGATTACACGTTCCATAAAAATCTAGATATTACAATTGAATTAACATTACTTTCTGGTGCATTAACTGCTGTTTCATCATTTATGAATGAGACAATGAAAGAAAAAGGTGATTTAAACTTAGTTAGACACGGAAATCACTTTATTCTAACAGATAAGAATAAAGAAACTGGGATATCTGCGGCAATCTTTAGCAATAAACAGGATCCCGAACTTCATACTACACTTCACGAATTTTTAGAAAAATTCTGTGAAACTTATTCAGATATTTATAAGACTTGGAATGGCTCTAAATCTCTTTTCGATGGAGCTATTGATATAGCAGAAGAGGTTTTTGGCCATTTAGCTCCTTCAACCAATCTCGACGAATAAATTTTAGGATTTGTATAATAAAATGGTTGCATGGGTTATTTTCCAAATAATTCTATTAGCCTCTGTTCTCTTTATAGGTATCCAATATTACTATTACTTCTCTGGATTCTTAGAAACAGGAATTTTTCTTCCATTATTTCTCTCAATATTGTTTACATTAGCAACATTTCTTTTCTTTTTCGTTATAATTCATAAAATCGCTCGAATGCTAATGAGAGAAGAAGAGGGGATTTTAAAAGGAAGAGATGTAGCTTTGTGGGGGATTGCCATGACAGCTGCCGATAGTGCTTATTTTTTGGTAAATAAATTGTTTATTAACCAAATTTTTCCAGTAGTTTTTTATAAATTATTTGGAGCTAAATTTGGAAAAAGAGTTGCAGTCTACTCACGATTATGGGATGTAGAATTGATTGAAATTGGGGATGATACCTCAATTGGTACTGGATGTATTATTGGAGGTCATGCAATTTCTCAAGGAGATTTATTTAGAAAAAGAATTAAGATCGGTAGAAATTGCACAATAGGAGCTGGTACAATCATATTACCAGGTGTGACTATAGAAGATTATGTGATTGTAGCAAGTAATTCTGTGATTCCTTCAAATAGAATCTTAGAATCAAATTCAATCTATGCTGGTAGTCCGGTTAAACGAATCAAAGAATGGAACGGAATGAGTGTTTGGAAGGATTGAAATATTACGAGAATACTAGACTCTCTCTCATTCTTGATTGATTTCATCCCTAATGACTTCTTCTGATAACCAGCGTTTAGCACTTTTCTTTCTTTTTTCTCTAAACCTTCGTTCTTCTTTAAGGATTCTCCTTACTCCTTTTCCTTTTCGTGGCATCTTAGGTCAACTTAATTAAAAGATCAAAATCGGCTATTTTTTATATATCTATTTATTATTTTTCATTTCAGATATTTTGTATTTCGCTCTTATAAAATTAGTTCTTTCTTTCATTCTAGAATTATCTCAGCTTACTCTTAAACTAAACTCTCCGAATTCAATAAATAATATCCATTTTTATCTTAAACTGCTTGTAAAACCTATTAGGCATATTTTATCAATATTACTAATCAATTCTAGCATTTAATTTATTCAGTTGAAATAATAAATCTGAAAAAATCGTAGAAGTATTAATTAATCTTATTTTATAAAAATTTTTTTAACAATGGTGAAATTTTTACTTTTTAAGCTTATAAAAGTAAAAATAGAAGTGAAATTCATGGTGTTATTCTTTGGAATACAGATATTATTGACAGGTTGTCTATTAATTCTTTTTATATTACTATTTACCTTAGTTGAACCATTATTTATTGGTTTATTACCATCATTGATAATCTCTGTCTTTAGCACATATTTTTCTGCATTATTTCTTCTTGCTCTTTTACATAAAACTGCTCGAATAATTATGCATAATAAAGAAGGAGAGATTGAGGGCATAGGATTAATATTATGGACAATTCAGGCAACTACTCTTGATATTGCTTTAACCCTCACTCGAAAGATAATGATCCATTCGCCTTTGCCAGATGTAATTTATTGTCTTTTTGGATTTAAACGTCGAAAAGGAATATCAATTTTAACGACACTATGGGATCCCGATCTTCTCGACATAGGAGAGAATACATTAATTGGAACAGGTTCTATCGTTTCTGGCCACCATATACGTAATAAAAAATTATACCGAAAGCGAGTAATCATTGGAAAAAATGTAACTATAGGAGCTTATTGTGTAATTACCCCTGGTGTAACTATAGGAGATAATACGATTGTTGCAATGGGTTCAACGGTACCTGCAAATTGGAAACTGGACTCGAATAGCTTATACAGTGGTGTCCCCGTAAAAAAAATGAAATCATTTGAACTTAAAGTAGATAAAGGATAAAGAAACTGTAAAGAACAAAAAGTGTCTTATATTGGAATCGTTTCAAATCCTCAATCCAAACTTCATCTTGATGATAACGTTTTGATCATCTCTAAACAAGTCAGTATCTCCTCCTCTGTATTATAACAATGTGGAGAAATGCGAATTCCTCCTTCTCGGTATGAAATTACAATGGGAAAAGGTAATTTGCGTAATTGTTCTATAATTTTATCGCCATTAGGACAGGTGAAATTAACAATTCCACTACGTTGACTAACATTCTCAATTGGGGTTTGTAAATTAAAAGAAGTCTCATCTTGAACATATTCAATTATCAGATCAGTCAAACTCATAATATGATTAAAAATATTCTTTATTCCTATACTATCCAAGAATTCTATAGCTTTGGCAATTATTACTGCATGAGGCCCGATAGAGGCTTGAAATCTTTTTGCACCTTCTGCATGTGAATAAGAATGATGTGAGAGATTAAGAGGTTCTGAATCGGACATCGATCCAATAAAACTTGGATTAAGACCATCAGCTATTTCTTTCTTAACATATAAGAAAGATGTACCCATTGAACCAAGTAACCACTTATAACCACCTGCAACTAAGTAATCAATGTCTTGAGATTGAACATCTATTGGAATTGCCCCACAAGATTGTATAGCGTCTACAATTAGATGAGCTTCATTTTCATGAGTAAGCTTAGCTAATTTTTTTAGATCAATTCTGAATCCATTGCTAAACTGGACATGCGAGATTGCAACTAGTCTAGTATCCGAATTTAAAGCATCGATGAAAGCCTCGAGAGGTAGAATACCTTTTTTGTTTTGAATAACATCGATTTCTAGGCCAAATTTTCTAGCTAATACTTGATAAGTGTAAGAATTTGATGTGTATTCTAAATCATTTAAGATGATTTTATCTCCTGTCTTCCATTCTATAGCTTCTGCAATCGCTGATAATCCATAACTAGTATTATAACTAAATGCAATTTCTTTTTCTGGATTCTTTGCGTTAATGAACTTTCCTGTAGTTTTACTATAGTCGTTGAACTGTTCAAGGAATTGATCTAAATTAGGGAAAAATATATCACCATAGGTTTTGTAATGTACCATCCACTTCTCGCATTCATCTATAACAGGAATGGGACTTGGCCCAATCGCAGCATGATTAAGGAAAATCGCTTTATCAGTCACTGGGAATAATTTACGAAGGTTTTCAAGATCCATTTAACTCACTTACTTAATTTTAAATATCTCAAGGTTACTATGATATTGAGACAATTATAGAAAAGAATAATCAGTATATTCTTCAATATTTCTTACGAATATATTGATAATCTCTATTGCTCATTTTTCTTGGTTATTTGAGGGCCTAGAAATCTTGTTAGTTCATTTAGGTAATCAATGGCTTCTTTAATCTGACTAGTTTTCAAATGAATTTCCTTAGAGGACGAAGCTACTTTTTGTAACTTTTGATGTGTCATCAAGATATTTAGAGTCTCTTTTTGTTTAATAGCCTTTGATTCAAGGAGTAAGGAATTATGCTTTTTTGCTAATTTGATTACTTTGTTAATTTTTTCTTTTGCAGCTGGAAAATTAAGATCATACATTTCTATTAATCCTAAAATGAGATCTACTTCTCCAAGGATAAGAAAAGAAGATTTAACGGCGTCTTTCAAATCATGTAGAATTAATCTTGATTTTTCAAGATAGTTACGTTTATCAGAGTTCACAAAGAGTTCAAGATTAACTTTAACTAGTCCGAGAAGAGTCTGGGCTTCTACTTCGAAGTAATCACCATAATCCAAGGCATGAGAATATTCTTTTTCCGCTTGAGTAAATTGTTTCCGATTCAAAGCAATATTCCCTAGTGTATTATAATATCGACCAATGTCAATCCTTTTTTCGGATCTCCAGATTTGATTTTGTGCCTTTTTAATTAATTCTTCTATCTTTTCAATATTTTTATCGTTTATTCTGGAAAGTAGTTCACTAAATCCTAACAATATTATGGAAGGAACATTGTTTGTTTCTTTTTCAAATGTCGATATACTTAATTCATACCACTCTTTTGCTCTATTTAGATTTCCTTGATTTGATTCAAGCCATCCAAGTGCACCTTGCGTATAACCTATTCCATATGGATCATTGTTTTTCCTACTTATTTCTAAGCTTAGTTTATAGTGTTTTAACGCCTTTTCAATTGATTCACCATCCCCGAAGACAGTATAAATCATTCCCAAGGTATTATGGGAGAATGAGTCTAGCCAAGAATTTTTAATTTTCTTGTTTATGTTTATTGCTTCTTCTAAACAGTCGATAGCATGTTTAAAATCACCAGTAAAACGATAATTTGATCCTAGTTTATTAAGGATATGAATTCTCATACTTGTTGGTTTTGAAGTGTACTTCAAACAATCTTTTAAGAGATCTATGGCACGATGATTTTCACTAAATGGATTTTCAAGCATTGTAATATATTTAAGACTCATTGATACAAATAATAAATCATTAACCTTTTTACAAGACTTTAAGCTCTTATTCATATGATGTAAATATTTATCAAGATTTAACTGCTGTCTTGCCAATCTTGCCCAAATAAATTCTATTATAATAGTTTTCAAATCATCTGATTCGCGAGAGGAAAATAAATTCGATAAGCATTGTTCTATTAGTTGATACCAATCACAGTCTTTTGTATAATAGGTAATATCCCAGATTGTGTTTGTAATAGAATCTATATTCCTTCTAATATCACTATAAAGCATTTCATTTAGAGTTATGTTCAATATCTTCGCAAAAGATTTTTTATCTTTTAAGTGGAATAAACAGTACAACAATCTTGAGTGATAGTAATTACGACGCGGAGGATCATTTGTAAGAGATAATGCCTTTTTAATGAATGGAATAGCTTCTTCATACTTCTTATTTCTACTTTTGACTGTCCCGATTTTTCCGTGAATGCTACTGAGTTCTGCAGGAGTTAAATTTAATTTTTGGGATAATAAGAATGCTTCATTTAGTAAGTTCTCTGTTGAGTCTAAATCACCCTTTTGAATTTCAAGTTCGCTTTGAAGCCGATTAAACCAGTATTTCTCTTCATCAGAGAATTTCGTATTATTAAATTGAAGTTCATTGAAAATTTTCTGTGCTGCTATAATTTTTCTCTCTCTAATTAGCTGACGAACTTTGAAATATTTCTTTCTTATCACTTTAGAAGATCTACACCCGTAAATTGAATCAAATGACATTATTTAATAGGTAATGGACAACTTAAATATCCTAGCCTAGGAGATAAAATAATTCATTCCCTTGTTACAGGTTTTATGCCAGAGACAATACAAAAATTCATAATATATTATTAATATATCACGAGAACGATTTTAGAGATTATATATTTTAATTAAGACATAATTCTGTTAATAAGAACGCATGCAGAGCATTCATTATTAATTGAATAGGAATTACAATTTTTACATTTTTGTACAATTTTTACTACTTTATCGATGTTCACTAACTTTTTTCCTGATGAAACTATGTTATATAAAATACCAGGGTCTTTTTTTTCTAACTGGTATAGGAATGAATTAATGTCAGATCTCAATGAGCGTTTTGCGTATGAACATACAGCTTCAACTATTTGGATATTGTTAATTGAACAGTATTTACTAATGGATTTCTCAAAAAATATCTTTAATGGCTTGATTCGACTTGGTAATAATTTATCATCTATAACTTGGTAACTGA
>JBHLKP010000192.1:0-7617 GCA_048886525.1 Candidatus Hodarchaeota archaeon
ATTCAAATAAAATTAAGCTCATTTAACTATCTATCTTCGGAAAAAATTCTATATTACATTTATGCAGTACTTCATTCAAACGAATATCGAAGAAGATTTGAAGATTTCCTTAAAATTGATTTTCCAAGAATTCCCTTTACTCAAAATGAAGGATTATTCATAAGGTTAACTGAGATCGGTGAAGAATTAGTAGAACACCATTTAATGAGAAAAAGCGTATTCAATTCCAATTTATTTAAAATACGAGAAGATAAGCAAGATGAGAGTCGACTTGTATCAAAAGTGACCTTTTTGGAGGACGGAAATATTATGATTAACTCAAAAATATATTTTGAGGGAATTCCTAAAGAAGTAAATAACCTGTGCATTGGAAGTTATAAAGTCTGTCATAAATGGTTAACTGGACTGAAAGGAAATTATTTGAATCATGATAAAATTAAAGAATTTAGCAATATAATTTACGCTTTAAATAAAACGTTAGATTTAATGAAGGAAATTGATTATTTAATAGATGAACATGGAGGGTGGCAAATTGCTTTTAATGCCAGTTTAGGATAAATATAAGATAATTCTTACATTAAATCTCCTTACAACAAATTAACACTTGATTAAGAATTTCGCATAATAATTAAATCCTACTAAGAGATTTCGGATTAAAATAGATCCTCCAATGATATTAAATAATGAACTTTTACTCTATTCTGCTTCTCAAATTCACTAAGCTTTCCTTTTTTTAGTGTTCGGTTAATTACTACTAAAATTGAGTTAACGATACCTCCATGATCACGAATAGCTTTTAATAATGAAGTTTTACTAACTCCAGTAGTAAATACATCATCAACAATTAAAATACGTTTTTCTGAAATGTTCCCCTCAATAAGTTTTTTAGTTCCATGTTTTTTAGGTTTCTCACGAGCTAAATAGAATTCTTTCTTTAGTTCAAGAGCTAGTGCAACCCCCAATGGGATTCCAGCCAATGGTGGAGCAATAATACCATCAAAAGGTTCAATATCAGAATCATTTCTTATATAATTAGCCATAATCTTAGCAGTGTCTTTAAATTCTTTTGGAAAATTAGATAAGATCCTTAAATCGATATATACTCTAGATAAGCTACCATCTTTTAGTATAAAGCTACCAAATTTAACTATATTTACTTCTTTGAAAATCGTTATTAATTCTTTTACTAAAGGTGAAGATAATTGAGTCAATGAAATCTCCTCTAGGATTTATTAATTTTTGATTTATAAACTTTAAACTCCACTAATATTTACTTGGATTCATAGCAAAAAAGGAAGAAGTTGTATTTGCTTATTATGATATAATTACAATTAATGTTAAAAATTCTTAAGATTTCCGTAAATCATGGGAAATCTAGATGAAATATTTTCTGAGATTAAAAGAATCCTCGAAAATCAATCTGAAGGATTAACTGTAAAAACAGAAATCATTGGATCACGTACAAAAGCGATAAAACCAGAATATCACCTATATGGTAGCGAAGAAGTTAAAATTTTTGATAAAAAACCTCAAAAAACGTACATTGGTGGAGTGATTAAACATAAGAATTATGTGAGTTTTTATTTTATGCCAGTATATTCCCATCCTGAATTATTAAAAGAAATTGATCAGGATCTCAAAAAAGACCTAAAAGGAAAATCCTGTTTCAATATTATAAAAACTACTCCAGAGTCATTAAACCAATTGGAAGACATCTTAGAAAAGGGAATCAAATTATACAAGGAAAACAATTGGATATAGAATTAGTTGTGAGGTGCCTTTAAAGAATCATCTGAAGATGAAGGCAACTTAAGTCTTTAGAAAACCATCCTCGGAGATAATAAGATTATCAATTTGATCTGACAATTCAATGGTCTTGTTAATTATTGTAAGAACGTTTTTAAATTCTCTAATTGTCTTAGTTGATATTTTTTGGTTATTATATTCACGGATCCATTTTTCAATGATCCAATAACCTCCAATGTGAAAATTGAAAACCTTATCTGAAATTCCATCAATAAAAAATACGTCATTTAAATATAATCTACCATCTTTATACTTATCTTTCCCCTTATTTTTCACTACTATGCCTGATGAATCTGAAATAACTATCGATTCTTGTTTTTCCTCTATAAAAATTGCTTCTTTAGCAACATCACTAAGGTGAAGTAAGACTAGCTTCTTTCCCTTTGTTATTAATTTTTTCACTAATTCTAAATTGGATGAAAAAGGTATGATTGGGAAATCTAGTCCAAGAAACTTCCTGTATCTGTTTCGGTAGATTTTTGAATGTAGAATTGCGTAGATATAATGAAAAATATCTTGGGAGGAAAAATATCTTGTGAAGTCTCCATCCCTAGTAGCTCCTTTTCTGAATCTTAATTTCCAAATCAACGTTATATAGTCTATAAACAAGTTAGAAATATTAGCTATTAGATTTCCATCTTTAGGAGATACAAGATAGAGAGGAAATGAATAAGCACTATTAGATGTCTTGGAGGACAAAAATATCTGTTCAAATAAGATATTAGTTACAAAAACGTGTTTAAAGTTCTCACCTTTTGTTAAACGGGTAGTAATTAAACTTAAATTTTTTTTATGAAGCAAATGTTTCATTATAGAGTAAACAGGTCTTGCTAGAAATCCATTTGAATTTCCCGTGTAAAAAATATATTTCTTATTAAATGGGCGATATAAAATGGGTTTGATATATTGCTTCTTCAATTTATTTGCAAAAATTTTATCAATGATATTAACTTGTCCATCTTCTCGTGAAACAGCCTTGAATAATCCAATATTTCTCAAATCATTTTGCGCATTTGCTACCCCCCAGCTTTCTGCGTCTTTTCCCAATTTATACTTTTCCCTAGCTTCATCAGGAGACAGTGTACCAAAATCAATCACTGTTCTCCACATATCTTCTCTTGTTGAATGGATTGTTAGTCTGTCTCTTGCAGTCACTATTCCAACTCCATATTCAGAAAAAATATCTGTTAGCTTCCACCCCTTATTATATTCTTCCCAAAGAGTCCAGTCAATAGGGTAGAAAAAGTAATCTGGACTTCGTGGAAAAATTTGAATCCAATTTACACTAGCTACATCATTATTCTGTAAAAACTCATACTTATTGTTTCTAGTTCCCCATAGTTCAAAATGGAAGATTTGTAATTTATCATCTACCTGTTTCTCTTTAATCATAAATATTATTGAAGTTCCCTGTTTGATATCAAAAACGTTTTCATCTTTAGAATTATTAGGTCCTTTCTCACCTTTTAGTATATTTCCATGAAGATCTAGGATGTAAATCACATTAAATGCTTCGAGTAATTGCTGTCTCATACCCCGAAAAGTAGGATTACTCAAGAATCCATGATTAGTAATAAAGGCTACGATCCCATAACCTGTTTTCTCGATCCGCCATTGAGCAAAGCGAATGAATTTAACATAATCATCTAGTAAATGAATTTTTCTCTCTTTAAGTGGTTCCCCATCAATTTCATAATAACTACTTCTTCTTATACCATCTGAAATAGTACCTTTCATCAATCCCTCTATCCATTTACACTCTTTGTTACTAGAAATTTTTGAGTACGGAGGATTACCTATCACTACTGAAATAGGCGTGTTTATTTTTATTCTGTCTGCTTGCTTAATTCCATCTGCCAATAATGGGTCATGAGTCATATATTTAGTTAAATTTGGTCTATATTGTATGCTTTCCAACGTATTTGTCAGGAAAACACCTATTCTTTTCTCTGATGCTTTTAAATCAAATCCAGTTGATTCTAATGTTTGTGTTAATTGTAACTGAGCAATGATATAGGGATTAATCATTATCTCGAAACCAAAAACGCGATCCAGTAGGTTTTCAGTTAAAAAATGATTCCATTCAACTATTAGTTTTTCAGGGGCTAAGTTAGAATTATTCTTATCAAAAGTTGATTTTATAAATCTGATAACTTCATTCAGGAATGCTCCAGTTCCCATAGCAGGGTCTAAGATTACAGCTGAATTATTAATTAAACCAGTACTACAGATTTGGCTTTTTCGTAGTAGAATGTCAACTGATCTGACAATGAAAGATACAATTGGATCAGGAGTATAGAATACTCCTCTTTTTATTTTCTTTTTTGGATTATATTTTGCTAAAAAGGATTCATAAAGATGAAGAATTGGATTTACACTCTTTTTATCTCTCGTAAATTCGTCTATTATCTTAATAAGTTCAATCTGACTCAAATAATCTAAAAAGTTATTGATACCAATCATTTCTGGATTTAAGATCGAAGATAATTCTTGCTCAAAAACTGTGATTATTTTTTCCAAGAAGGAACTGGTTTCTCCTATAATCCTAGGATCCCGTTTTAATGTTGTTTTTCCTTTTTGTATCATCTGTGCTGAAACTAATCCATAAATAAATGATTGAGCGTAAGTATCAGCAAATTCAACGATGTCAAGTTTTTTGAATGATGAACTAAATTCATTATTGATTCTAATAATGACTTCATTATACTTGTTTCTTATTATTTCTTCCCTTAACAATATAGTTAGATTTACCATATATTCAATTAAGTCATTAAAATCCGAACTATATGAATCAGGCACAAAAAACACCAGCAATAAATACTAGCAAATCTCATTTCTAGCTACTGAAATAAAACATTGTTAAAGTTGAAACAACTATCAAAAGGTTGAGTAGGTAAAACCACTAAAAAGGCTTTAGTATATTTAAGTAAAAGGATCATTTATAAACAAGTTTCAGTCTTAGAAAAGTAAGAAAATCTGGAAAAAGAGATTATTAGAATTTATTTCGATCCTTTTCCTTTCATCTTCTTACGTTTCTCTTCTGGAGTCACACCTTGTTCTTGAAACATTGCTAGTATTTCCTCAGGGTTCATACTCCCTGTTTGCATCATCTCTTGCATTTTTTCAGGAGTTATTTCACTTTCTTTCATTAAATCATGCATTTCTTCAGGAGTTATTCCCCTTTTCTGAATTATTTTGATCATTTGTTTGTGATCCATACTACCATGTTCACTTCCCATCGCACCTGGTATTCCATCATGGCTTGTATTATCATGTACGCTTGTCATACCTTGCATGTGTGCTGGTATTGTCTGAGTATCAAAAACTGGTTCTTCTTGAGGTGCCATGTAAACTTTAGTGAGATCTTCAATACCTTGGTGAGCATAATAAGTACGATACAGTTCCGCATATACTCCTTCTTGCGCTAGTAATTCTTTGTGTGTTCCCAATTCAACTAGCTTTCCCATTTCAAAAACGGCGATACGATCCACATCTTTAATAGTTGTTAGTCTGTGGGCTATTACGAAAGTAGTTCGGCCTTTAAAAAGTGCATGCTGTGCTAATTGCACTAAACTTTCAGAATAAGCATCTAACCTTGACGTTGCTTCATCTAGGACAAGGATTTTCGGGTCAGCTAACATTGTCCTTGCAATCGTAATCATTTGACGCTGGCCACTGCTTAATCCTTTACCACTTTCTAGTAATTGGGTTTCGTAACCATTTGGTAAAACCTCAATGAAATCATCTGCTCCAATTAGCTTACACAATTCGAAAATCTCTCCATTAGTAATCTCTGGGTTTCCGTATCGAATATTTTCAATAACTGTATCCGCAAATAAATAGGGTTCTTGAGGAATTATACCTATCACAGAGTGCAAACTTTCAAGGGTGATATCTCGTAGATCCTGATCATCTATGAGGATTCTCCCTCTTGTGGGGTCATAAAAACGAGAGATTAGTGCTGCTAATGTTGTTTTCCCTGCTCCAGTGTGTCCAACAATAGCAATCTTTTCCCCCCCATTTACTTTAAAACTTACATTTTCTAAAACAGGAATACCTTCTATATACTCATATGTCAGATTGTCAAAAGTTACGCTTGAATCTGTTAATTTTAAAGGTAAAGCATTTGGTTTATTTGTAACTATTGCCTTTTGTTCTAGAACATCAGCAATCCGATCCATAGCTGCTAGGGAAGACTGTAGTTGGGGGTAAAACATGGATATATGAAGAATGGGTTGAAGAAAGCGTTGAACAAGGATTGTTCCTAGATAAACTGACCCAAAAGTAAGCACGGAGGGTGTAAGCCATCCTCCAACAATTAGGGCTAAAGACACTAATACACTCGAAATCACAGAAACAGCAGGAAACAGAAAATTGAATAGTGCACCTAATTGTTTAAAAAATTTATAAGTTTGCTGATTTAATTCATATAGAACATTAGATGACCATCCTTCTCTGTTAAAGGATTTAGCTATTGATACTCCAGCTAGACTTTCAGCCATTTGTCCAGAAACCTCGCCATAAGATCGACGAACTCGGTACATAATTTTACGGCCTAATCCACCTAAAATCTTAGCTAAAAGAGCCGCTACGGGAATTGATAATAATGCAATTCCTGTGATAATCAAGTTCGTTACAAGTAAAATGAAGAACGTACCTAAAGTCAGTAATAATTGAGAGCTTGCTTGGGTCACTATTGAGATACCATTCGCTAATTCATCTGTATCACTTGTTACTCGACTAGTTACATTTCCACTTTGCTCTTTTTTATGATAAGACATATCTGCGTGAACAAGACGATTAAAAACATCTTTCCTTACATCATGTAACATGTTAGCTCTGACTTGTGCCAAAATATAGGTATTTAGTGCATTAGTAAGCCAAATTAATAATGATAATATTAGAAATATATAGAAAAATAAACCTAATAGTTTAATATCAGGGATTACAATGCTTGTATTAATAGGAATGGCAGTATCAATTCCTTCTGATATAATAATAGGAGAAATGATCGATCCAACTGTAGAAATGAGGATTAATAATCCTGAAAATAATAATAATAAATAATATTTCCCCAAATAACCCCATAACATCTTCAATAGCTGTTTTGTGGTTCTAGTCATTCTATGATCTCTAGTGGTAAATAATCTTCCTGGTCCTCGTCCGTGAGACATTTAGAATTGACCTCCTATGATTTCAGGTAGATTGGCAAATATTGTACGATATTGAGGACATCTAGTTATCAAATCTTTGTGAGATCCAGAATCGCAAATTCTTCCTTTTTCGAATAAAATTACGAAATCTGATTCTAAGAGGGTACGTAGGCGTTGAGTGACTACAATTGAAGTTCTATTTTCCATTAACTTATCCAAGGCTTGTCTAAGCAATAACTCTGTTTTAGAATCTATAGCTGATGCCGAATCATCTAGTAAAAGGATTTTAGGATCTGCTAATATCGCTCTAGCTATTGCAATGCGTTGTCGTTGTCCACCAGACAGTTTTGCCCCTCTTTCCCCTATCTTAGTGTCAAATCCCTTAGGTAACTTCCGAATAAATGTTTCTGCTTGTGCAAGCCGTGCTGCTTCAATAATTTCTTCATTTGTAGCGTCAGGTTTTGCAAAAGCAATGTTTTCTCTAACCGAGGCTGAAAAAAGAAACACTTCTTGTTCAACCATAGTCACACCTGCACGAATTTCATGGGCTGGTATATCTGTTAGTGGTACACCACCAATAATTATTTTGCCTTCCGTGGGGTCGTAAAGCCTAAGTAGGAGTTTAAGGAAGGTAGATTTTCCTGAACCAGGGCCTCCT
>JBHLKP010000193.1:0-7564 GCA_048886525.1 Candidatus Hodarchaeota archaeon
CACGCTCAAGTTAATTTTAAAATGGCCGAAATTCCTCATACTGTCATTAATCCTCATAATATAGACACAATTGAGTTGTCAGAGGATCAAATTTTATTTATAAATTGTCCTGGATCTGGAGTATCGGATAAAAGAATTAAAATTATTCATGACTTTATAAAGCATTGAGGAATGCTTGTAACAACAGATTGGGCATTAGTTCATATAAAAGCGGCAGCGTTTCCAAATATTTTGCGTTACAACCAACAACCAACGACAGATGATGTTGTTTCTGTACAAATTTTGGAGGGAGGAGAAGATTCATTTATCGCTAATGTTATTGACAAAAGTGATGAACCGATGTGGTGGTTAGAGGGGTCATCTTATCCAATAAAGATACTAGACAAAGAAAAAGTACAAATACTTGAAACATCTAAGGAAATGGAAAAAAAATATGGTGAAGCTCCAATTGTGGTAAGTTTTATGTTTGGAAAAGGAGAAATTTATCATAAGACGAGTCATTTCTATTTGCAAAGAACTGAAATCCGAACAAAACGACATTCAGAATCAGATATGGCTTATACAATGGAAAAGGGTTTCACTAAGGAAGAAGCTGAAGAAATGGGCTCTAATTTCGAAGATTTATCTACAGCAAGGTTGAAAGTGCTTTTACTTCTCAAGCTTTTATGACTGATATGGCATTAAAACAGAAAAAAAGAACTAAAAAACGTGAGAAATAAATTTATTCAAAAGACTGAAGATTTTTTTAATCAGCTTTACTTTCAATCCCCAAAGGATAGCTTTTTTTTATTACTTTTATTATTATGTTTAGAAGGGATTGAAAGCTATATGACTTTTGGAGGCAACCCTCAACTGGAAAAAAAATGGACCAACAATTTACCAATTATATGGAAAAGGAACATCAAATCTCTTATTAAGAGTGACCGCCAAAAGGCTTTAAAAGTATTTTTTGAAAATTTTAAAATTGAGAAAGAATCTAAACACATGAAATATGGCTTAGAGCTTTTACTTCCTGATAGTCTCAATCTGATCGCTAACTCATTCAAGGACCTTAAAATAGAAGAAACAACAAATTTTCTTGAATTAATAGCGTCTGATTCTTTTACACCCTACATAATAGGATTAAACAAAGAATCTCAAGAAGCTATTCTAAACCAAATTTATCAAACTCGTAAAGCAAATTTGATAGATGGAGGTTTAATTCGGTTAATAGTACCCCAAATAGACTTTAGGCTTGCTGAAATATTATACAGTAAACTAACCAATGAAGTCTCTAAATCTCAGAAGCTCGTTAGTATGGAAATAATTAAACTTTGGGGAAGTATAAACCATAAAATCTTCTCAATCTTATTGAAAGAATATCTGAAAAAACCAATTAAGCCTTTTCAGAAATTTTTCAGAGAGATTTCTCCAAATGACCGAATAGAGGCAATTCAGCTTGAACAAAGTGTTTTAACAAATTCTATACAACAATTAAATAAAATATTACCTCTATTTTCTACAACAAAGGATGATCTTCTTTATATTTATGAATTACTTCCAAAATTGCAAACTAAACTGAACGAACCTTTAAATAAATGGCTTTCAGAAAAAGATATTGATTATGATTGCCTTCTTCAAATTCATAAGAGTCGAATGGAAGAGGAAAACGAAAATTTCATTTTAGATTTTCTTACGAATGGTATTGATAAGGACAGATATCAAGTTTCTGATGTTTTAATATCTTTACTAAACATTAGAGAAGAAATGGCTCATGATCTTCTCAAGAAGCTTAGCTCAATGAAGAACTTTGTAATAATTGAGATTATAATTTCGTTAATCTCGAGCCTTGATGAAAACCAAGTTTCAATCTATTCGAAATTCCTACACTCTGAACTAGAAAAATATTCGAATGAAAAAACAGAATTTGTTTTACTAGCATATGTTAATAGTATGTATGAGTACCAACAGAATTTATATCTCTCAATCCTTCAAAAAGTATCAACTAAAAATTGGAAGGAAATGATTGATGCTCTACAATCAAAGGACTTTCCATCATCTCCACTAATTATACATCTTTTCTCCACAAATAGCAAGCGGGAAAAGCGTAATATTGGACGATACATTATCAAGACGAACGCGATTACCAAATTAAATGTTTTATTCCAAGATTTCGATATTTTTCATTCGATCTTAACCACAAATAAAAAACTTGAAGTCGATATTCAAGATCAAATCATGCCCTTTGTTAGCTTTCATGTTAAGAGAAATTTCTCTAAAATTATTCAAATAGGAGAAAAATTAACCTTTCCTAGGCATGTATTGTCCTCTGTAATGGAAGATCATCAATTTAACTTATTATTAGATCCAATTATCTCATCTTCTGTATTTCTGGAGTCGTGGAAAGATATTTTCATTTTAAATGTCAAGGAAACCTTACCAATAACTCTCAAGAGGTATACTGAAGATTTACCCAGAAATGTGAAAAAGAAAGAAAATTTAACTGCAATTTTGAAAATGTTGATAAAATTAGAACCAATACAGTTTTGGGAATATATTTACAAGTACTCTGAGAAGGATATATCAGAATCCTCATTAAAACCAATCATAAAATATGGATTTGAAGTAAGTATCCCGAATATTGGAGAAATCCTCTCAAAAATGCCTGAATTTCAATTAACTTACATAATTGAGAACATTCTACCTGATTTTACTTCCATGGGATCAAAAATTCTATATTCCCTATTTACTATACACAATATTTCAGAAATTCAAGAATCAGCAATTCGACGTGTGATAATAGAACTAATAAAATTGGATCAAGATACATTCTTGTTAATTACATTGATAAGATGTTCGAAAATCATCAATAATCCTGATCTAAAAGATTTTACACTTCAAATCGTGCCCTATCTTATTTCGAATTATCCTTTTTCATCATTTTCCATTATTGCTAATTATGAACTAGATTCCTTATTTAATCCTTTGAAGTCTTACATAATGAGTTTGGAAAAAACAGAGGCGGAAAATCTCATTTTATTAGTAATTCCAAAACTTAAATCAGAAAGATTTGAACCAATGATTATAGATCGGATACTTCCTCCCCTGGCTGCTCAGACGAATGATACGTCTTTATTTAATCGGCTTTGTGAAAAATATGAAGAAGAAGAATTTAAATCTGGTGGTAAGAAAATATTTAAAACCATTTTATTCAATTTAATTGGCAAATCTTCTAATAGTGACTTTCAGATATTTAATATTTTAAGACAAAAACCCCGTAGCCAATCATTATTAATTCCATTATTCTTAACAAAGACCTCAATTCAAAATATTGAAAGGATTCTTTTGGATCAAACATTTGGGCCTCTTGAAACCCAAATTCTTAGAGGGATTATTAATTACTTTGAAACAGATCCTCCAAAAGACCCTGAAAGTTATTTTTTCTCACTCTATCAGCAATCGAGTGAAAAAGAAGATGTTCAAGAAGCGATTTTACCTTTACTGGGAGAATATTTTTCATGGCAAAATCTCCCTGTATTGATGGAACTTCCTGAAAAAGAGAAGTATAGTCGTTCTTATGAAAAAGCTCTAGCAAAATTTGCCTCAAGATTTAATATAACATCATCAAGAGGACTTAAAACAATATGGAATTCAGGTTTGAAAAATATTTATAACCAAACATCTAGTCAGTCTTCTTCTCTACTTCAAAGCCACTGTCCCCAATGTGGTAATCCTATACTAGAAGGACAGAAAAATTGTGGATTCTGTAATCAGGGCTTGACTTGTTCTATTTGTAGAAAGTCAGTCGTTTTAATGCAACGAGAAGACATAGTACAATGTCCCCAATGTGGAAACTTCTTCCATAGAAGTCATATTCGGGAAAGCGTGAAAATCAAGAAGAATTGTCCAGTATGCAATGTCTCTTTGAGGGAGAAAGAAGTTGAATCACTATCGAATTACAATTTTCTTTTTCAGTAAAATCAAATCCTATTCTCAAGGATCTGTATTTATCCAGGTAGAAACCATTATATGATGGAAGAAGCTTTAGAATGGATACTAAAAGTGTATTCGTTTTTTCCAATCTAATAGAAACTCAAATTTATGCAGAAAAACTGAAAAATAATATGGAAAAACTGAATATTGGATATTGATTCTGTAATGATCAATTTAGTCATAACAGACAGTTATAGAAGAGTTTTCTATTCTGGAGGGGGATTTAATTTTTTCATTCACAGAAAAGGAAATGTATCTTAAAATCATGGGTATAAGAAGATTGAAAACTCAAAAAACACCAATTTTTCCTGGATTTGATCCACGTCCTCCCTGGTTCAAGATTAAATAGAAGAATTTGAATGTCGGAAATGTTATAAATACTATTGGATTGGTTCCAAATGAATATCGATATGGTACAATCTTCAAGCGAATTTATTTTGTAAGATAGCTCTGTTGAATTTAAGTAATTCTTATACTGGAGAAAACATTTATATGAACATGCAGAGGTAATTTTAAAATTAAATTACGTACCAAAAAAATGATTGGAAGATAATACACCTATTATTTAATTAATTAGGACAAAATTACCTCATCGGAGTTTATAGGACTTATGGTTTCAATTTAACACATCATCTTAATGAAAATATTGGCAATAATGTAATTTACATGTCAAGGGAAGTGATTATATTAAATGAAAGCGATGCAGTTTGAAAATCCATTTACAGTAAAGCTACGAGAAATAAAGATCAGTGAATTGGGAAAAAATGATCTCTTAATAAAAGTAGGTTACACAGGTATCTGTGGTACAGATCTGCACATTTACGAGGGAAAAAATCCTTTTGTAAAATTCCCGATTATTCCTGGACATGAATTTTCAGGAACAATAACAGCTGTAGGTTCATCTGTTATGAATTTTGTTCAAGGAGAAAACGTTTCTATAAATCCTAACCTTTCATGTATCGATTTGGGGCTGAAAGAAGAAAATTACTGCTTTTATTGTAAAAGAGTTAGACCACATTTCTGTAAAAACTGGAAAGCTATTGGTGTGACTGTGAATGGGGCTTTTGCAGAATATGTAGTTTGTCCCTCCACCTCTGCTTATCGAATTCCAGAAAATGTGTCTTTAAAGGAAGCAGTTTTTATGGAACCTATAGCGTGTTGTCTTCATGGAATTTATAAGTTAAAAATCACTTCAGGAAGCATAGTATTAATAATTGGAGCGGGACCTATTGGATTACTTATGGTTTCACTTATTAAATCATTATATAATTCACACATAATAGTTATTGAACCAAGAATATCACGTAGAAATCTAGCTAAACTTTTTGGAGCAAATTTAATAATAGATCCAATAAATGAATCACTAAATGAAGTTATAGAAACTGAAACAGAAGGTAATGGTGTTGATTTTGCTATTGAAGCTGTTGGATCTAGAGTTACCTCTTATATCGCTCTTGAATTTCTAAATAAAGGAGGAAAAGCTTTAATTTTTGGAGTATCAAAACCAATGGAAACGATTGTACTAAATTTGTTTGAATTATATAATAAAGAAATCTCTTTGATAGGAAGTTTCACTAATCCTTATGAAAATAATGATGCTATGAAAATTTTACAAAATAAATCTATAAATATCTCTAAGCTTATTTCACACGAACTTCCTCTTGAAAAACTCGAAGAAGGATTACAATTATTAAAAAGAGGCTTGGATAATGCTATTAAGATCCTTATACGAATTGAAGATAGAATTTAACTCCTTGTTTATACTTTTATCTTCTGTCTTTATTGAAATTCTATTCAAAATCCTTAGGATTAACCTAAATTAATAAAATTAGTAAAGTTTCTGAATCGATTTCTGTTATTATCAAAAGTTATTATAATTTAACTCATATTGCATATGACCATAGAAACCTCTAGGATTTAAAAAATTAGATGGATGTTAACATAAATGGCAAAGAATTCAAAAAAGGAAAAATCTTTCTCAGAAATTGTTGTTACCAAGGAAGAATTTCTCAAATTAAGACCATATATAAATCCTTTAGTCGAACAGAAAAAGAAAAACGAGGAAAGCTTGCTTCTCAAAATTGATATAGGTGATTTAAAAAGACGTAAAAGATTTGGGAGATTCCTTCCAACACCTAATTATAAGAGGATTCAACTAGATAAATTAGGCATGGAAGTTTTTTTACTCTGCGATGGAAAGAATCGTGTGAAGGATATTATGGTAAAATTCCAAGAAAAATTCAAGCTCACTCAAACTGAAACAGAAGTGTCAGTTCAAAATTTTTTAATGAGTCTGACTCAACGGCATATAATCGGCTTTTTAATCCCTAAAGAAATCGGAGAAAAACATCAGATAGGAGAATCTACCATCGAGAAAATCATAATAGAAGTTATTAAATGATTCTTATAATGAAATTAATTATTAGCTATTGCTAATTTGGTCATATTATCTATTAATTCTCGAATCTTGGCACTTGGTTGCTTTTTCAAACTGAAGATTAAGCAATAAATATCGTTCTTCTCAATATTTAGCCAAAGATATGTCTCAAAATACACATTTTTTAAGTGAAATATCGACTTTTTTGATTCTACATTCTTCCATATATTGACTTTTTTCTTAAAAACTAGTTTTGTAAAAACCTCGGGATTATATTTTGAAGGAATCCTTGGTAAATACTTCCTATAGTTGGTTTTAAACCAATCTACAATTTCCTCTTCTGATTTAATTTTTTGATCTGCTAATCCTATTCGGTAAGAGAATAGAGTTATGTTTTTATTCTCGAATTCTAAAAAAGTTAAACCAATTAAGAGATCTCTGCTATTTAATTGCATTTTCAGGTATGGAGTATGAATTTGAAGGTTTGGTGCCGTCCATATTGAAAATTCTTTATTTGGGTGACAATTTATTTGTGATATGACGTCCATAATAACTTGTTTGAGGCTAGATTTTTCATCCTTTGAATATTGGCTAGTACAAATCAATAGTCGCTTTGTTTTAGAACAAATCCATGAGTAAATATAGCCTTCAATATTTTCCTTTTTCCAGAAGATATATTTAGCTAAGTGGTCATTAATCTTTGAGTTTGCTTCTTTTCTTATTTCTATCTTCTTATAGGTCTTTTTTAATGATTTATAATAATCTTTCAAAACATCAGTAATCTCAGGAGCTTTTTTTTCAATTTCTGCATAGGAAAGTTCTAATCTTCTTTGTATTGTGTCACTGAACCCGAAATAACCTGTTTTACCAGCCTTTGATTTATACTTTTCTTTTTCAAATATCATTTTCCAATCTTCAGGAACGTTCATTTCAATGTGTTCCCAGCCAACGGTTTGGAACTTCATTCAGCGCACCAGATATGTAGAACGTATGTAAAATCTTATTCTTAAAAATTATATTGAAATATTAAGTTCTAGATTTGAGATTTGATATTCATTAGTTTAGGATATGAACATATATTGAAAGAAGAAAGGTGTCGTTTAGAATTTTGCGAGTGAATCTATACTTTCATTTCTTGTTGATTTTATCAGAGAGATAAGAAAAAGCATATTACCGAAAAAAATTCGTCTAATGATGTTAAACAAATTTATTTAG
>JBHLKP010000194.1:0-7563 GCA_048886525.1 Candidatus Hodarchaeota archaeon
TGGTTGAAATCAGTGAAAAAATTCAACAATTAAATCCTGATATTTGTTTATTAGTCACTCCACATGGTATCAGCCTTTCCCATGATTATGGATTTTATATCAATCTCATAGCGGAAGGTACCGCAGAATGGGAAAATGAATACAAAGAATTTAAGGTCAAAATTGATTTAGACCAAGAGGAAACAAAAAAACTCTGTCTATTTCTAGAAAAACACAATTTACCTATAAGCACTATTTCAAGTTTTTCAACTAGCGAAAGCATTCCTTTACGTTGGGGAGAAGTTGTTCCTTTATGGTTTCTAAGAGAGATTAACCTTAAATACATGATTATGTCAATTCCTACAAGAAGATATGACCAAGCTAAGGATATGATTCCAGAATTAGGAAGTCTAGGTCGTCACTTAAGCACCTATTTCTCTAATCTGGATAAGAAAGTAATTATTTTAATAAGTGGCGATCTTGCTCACACTCATTCGTCTGAAAGTCCTTATGGGTTTTCACAAAAAGCCGAAGAGTTCGATATCTTAATCGAAAATTGGATAAAAACTGGAAAAAAAGAATTATTAGTAAAAACTGCAGCTGAAATTCTTGATCAAGCTCTTTGTTGCGGATTTACTGGCTTAATTATACTACAAGGAATATTACAAAACATTGACTTCAAATCAAACTTAATAATTAGAATTAATCCCACATACTATGGGATGCTTTTAGCTTCTTTCACTTAGAACTCGAATTAAGAACTTCGCTAAGTACAGTTTTACGAATAAGAGTATCTTTGACAGTTTTTCTTTGCTTTGGATAATTCACTGAATAGTGAACACCTCTACTTTCTTTTCTATGGAATGCTGAATCAACTATCATCTCAGATACGGTTACAAGATTACGAAGTTCGATTAAATCGGCTGTTACTAAAAAATTCCAATAATACTGATTAATTTCAGTTTGTAGAAGTTCTATTCTTCTTTTAGCTCGACGTAAACGCTTATCAGAACGCACAATTCCAACATAATTCCACATCAATAATCGCAATTCTTGCCAATTCTGGCTTACAACAACTGATTCATCGCTGTCAACAGCATTTCCAGAATGCCATAAGGAGAATGATTGGATAGGTCTATCTTTCTGAAGAATGTTCAAACATTCTTGAGCTCCATAATGAGCCATTACTGCACCCTCTAATAAAGAGTTGGATGCTAGACGATTGGCCCCATGAAATCCTGTACAACTCACTTCTCCAACAGCTAGAAGTCCTGAAATGTCTGTTAATCCTGATACTGTTGCTCGAACACCTCCTATACTATAATGAGCCGCAGGAACAATTGGAATGGGTTCTCTAGTGATGTCAAACCCTAAAGATAAACACTTTTCGAATATCCCTGGAAAACGATTTTTAATAAAGTTTTCATCTTTAAACGAAATATCTAGATATAAATGGTCTACTCCAGTTCGTTTTAATTCAGAATCAATAGCACGTGCCACGCAATCTCTTGGTGCTAGTTCTAAACGTTCATCGTATGCTCCCATGAAACGATGCCCTTTTTCATCGATTAAGTGCGCTCCTTCTCCTCGTAAAGCCTCTGAAATCAAGAATGTCGTCGTATAAGGATGATAAAGTAATGTGGGATGGAATTGGATGAATTCCATATTCATAATGGTTGCGCCAGCCCTGTAAGCCATTGCGATTCCATCTCCACTTGACACATTTGGATTACTTGTATAAAGGAAGGCTTTACCTAATCCTCCTGTCGCTAATACTGTTACTCTTGCTGAAAAATTTTTCACATTCCCACTCTCTTTATCTAAAACGTATGCACCCAAACATTTTCCAGCCCGAATCTTTAGATTGATTACAATATGTTGTTCAAGAACTTTTACTCTCGGATTTTGTAAAACAGCGTTTCTAAGTGCACGTTGGATTTCTTTTCCTGTGATATCTTTCGCTCGTATTATTCGGCGGTTCGAATGGCCTGCTTCTAGTCCAAGATCGTATTCATTTTCTTTATTTTTTGTAAATTGTACTCCCCAGGAGGCCAGTTCTCGAATCCGATCAGGTCCTGCACTTATGATCCTTTTAACGATTTCTGGATGACATAAACCCATCCCTACTCGTATAGTATCTTGAATATGGCTTTCAAAACTGTCTTTTTTAGAAAGTACAGCTGCTATACCCGCTTGAGCAAGAGATGTAGCGCAATCGGACATCTGAGTTTTTGTTAAAACTATAACATTGGCAGTTTTTGCCACTTTAAGGGCAAGAGACATTCCACTTATTCCAGAACCGATAACTAGAACATCACATTTGATTTCTGCATTATCAACTTCCATGGCCATTACTCCTGTATCAGGAAACTCAAAAGAAGAAAAATTTAGTAATAATATTAATTTATTGAATTCATTCATAACACTGAAAATTAAGAAAAAAAGATGAACGTTCATATGAACTATATTATTTGTTCATATAGAATGAATAAACACTTTATTTACGAAAAATTCGTTAAATTTGTTTATTCGAACATTTAACAAATCTATAAACATATTTGGTTAATATTATAATTATTAAGCTAATCAAGAGATTGGTACGAGCTTTTTATTGATGAATTTCTCAAGATTTCTTTTCTTCTCTTCAATTAAGGATATTTGACTATTTTCTAATTTTCGATAAATGTCCATTACAATTTTATACTCCTTGTCTTTCTTATCTAGCTCCCATCGGCCAATAATATTGTTATTCAGCCATATTGATGGTCGGATTTCTCCTGATGTATTTGGACCTGTGTTAATAATTTTTAAAGGTTTTTCAGGCCAGTAGGATTTGTAAAAACGTGGAAACAATCTTTGTTTGAGTTCCTGATCAATATACCACCTATCCAAGAATGCTTTTGGAAAATGATCCTCATAAGGTAAAAAAGTTATGATTTCTTCTTGCGGTTCATCAAGAGAATCCGCTATTTCATAATCTTCTCTCTCTAACCAGTATTGTGTGCTATTTACTTCATGAGAAGTTATTTGCTCTGAAAGATTGTTAATAATCTCTTTAGTGCCCTTTCTTGATAAGGGCAACCACCAAGAAATATCATTCTCTGAGACTGGACCAAATCTTTCAATGTATTTGTATATTAGCTGCTGTCGTGCTTCGTTCTCTGTTATTTTTTCTAAATTTATGTTCGAGGAGCGCTTTTGTAGAAGATCATATGATGTAAGAGTTGATTTAGCATTTATTGTACTAGCTCTTACGACCTCTCCCTTCGCCATGGCAAGTCTGAAAATAAATCTCTTATTTGAGGCCAATTCAGGAATTTCTTTTTTCAAATCATGTATTCTTTTAGGTTTTTCCTTTAAACTAATTCGAATTTTTTCTATCACTTCTTCTATCTCTTCCTCGTTTAATACTCTCAATGGGGGAGCCTTACGATAATAATTGTATAATGATTTCCCTGTAGACTTAAGAATCATCGCGAGATTTTCGACATGTACAACAAAGACTGCAAGCCTAAAACAATTGATTCGAAAAATTTCGTCACCTCTGTTTAAAGCTTGAAAAAGGTCTTTGGGATTATAATCCCCTATTCTAGCATAGATTGAGAAGTAAGGAGTCCAGTAGTCTGTTGAATGTAATCCTAATTGATTTTTTATGACTTCTTTAAAAGTTAATGGTTCTTCAGCTAAGAGATATTGTTTCCGCAGTTGATTTATCCTTAATTGATTAAGTGTTACCATTGAATGTGAGATCTAGAGTCAAATATTAAAATGTTTTTATAGTACAAGAACCTGATCTGAAAACTAAACCCTAACTGGACATTTTTCGCTTTTTATAATTGGAAGCTTTCTTATTATTAGGTCCTTTAGTAATATACGCATCCATCCCACATTTTTTACATTGCAATCTTAAAATTTTTTGTTTAAGCTGTATTTCCACCCTTTCACTACACCACGGACACCAAGGTTGATTTTTCTCAGCAGTGGTAGTTTTTCTCATAGATATAATATCCTCTGATCTGTTAAATATTTTAGCAAATACTTATTTTTCTCCAAGAAGAAATTAACAAGTGAATTATAAAAAAATAGTTCTAATTAAATCGTAATAGCAATTAGAGATTTTTTATTTGATTGATTTAAGTATAAACATTCTAATACTCATTATTATTAAAATTAGACTCTATTCCGTATTCCAGTGGCTTTTGGGGCTGTTTTTTTATTTTTATATTCATAAAACTTATTTGATAGCTCATATACTTCTTCAAGAATGGTGCTAATATTAAACATAGTGAAATTATAGTCGTTTATTAGAATTTTGCCATTTGAAATCACATATTGTATCTCATTACCATTTGCAGCCCAAATCAAATTCTCAACAACATTGTCAACCCGAGTTGGGGTTAAATTGGGAACAGAAAGATCTACAACTGTGATATCGGCTGGTTTTCCGACTTCTAATGAACCTGTATTTAATCCTAACATTTTTGCAGGTACTAATGTAATTCTTTCAAGAACATCCTGAGCAGTCATTAAAGTCGCATCTTGATTAAACGCTTTCTGATATTGAGCTGCTACCCGCGCAGCGTTAATTATATTCTGGTTATCAGCACTTCCAGAACCATCTGTCGAAATAGCAAATTCAATTCCATATCTTTTGAATTTTTGCAGAGGAGGAATTCCAGATCCAAGAATAGTATTTGCAAGTGGATTATGAACAACTTTAGTTTTAGTTTGAGATAAAATCTCGAAATCATTATCCGTATTGTGAACTTGGTGACCAACAAAGGTATTTTCATCTAGGAAATCTATTGAATGTCCATATTCTATAGGTGTTAACCCATATTCTTCTCTAAACCATTTTGTTGTTGCCGGTTCTTCACTGCTATGAATGTGAATTAATGTATTATGTTCTCTAGCCCATTTTTTAAGTTCAGTTAATAGCTCAGGACTATTTGAAAAAAACTGATCTGGTCCTGGAATAATCTTTATATTTGGTTCATCTTTGTACTTCGCATATAAAGTATCGAGTCGTTCAATTGCGACATTTGGAGGAATATCAAGGACTCGGGAATCGTAATGACGATCTTGGGATCCAACTGCTATAATTATCTTCGTACCTGCTATTCTATTAGCTTCCACAAGTTCATCTACATGGTATTTGTTGAAATTACAATGATGTACTACGGCTGTTGTAATTCCATGTTGGATATCATCGATTCTAGCCTTAAGATAGGTGATTAAATAAGGGGATTTTCCAAATTGGTTGGATAACTCTTTTTCGTTCGAATGTAGAAATCCAGTAAATAGATTTACAGCCTCATCAAGCCATGTGGTTAATGGGACATCCTTAGCAATTCCAATAATAGGTGATTCATGATCATGTCCATGAGCTTTAATGAATCCAGGTATCGCCACCCCATTGATTTGTGGAATTATAATTCTATTCTTAGAATCCTCTTTTGAATAGCCTAGTATCTTCAGTTCAGATCCATGGCTATCAATAATTTCAGTAATTCGTTGAGCATTATACTTACCTAGATCGCTTATTATATCATCTTCTATTAGGATAAATCCATCTGATATCCTAGTATCTCGTCCAAGGTTGTCTGATAGCGGTAATAGAAATCGTGTTCGAAGCAACTTATACTTTGAATTTTCCTCTGGCATTAAAATCGACTGCTCCTTAAGTTAATACCTTAATATTCTGTAAATAAAAAACTGGTGAAAACATTGAAAAGGCTAAAGCTATTCGATTCGAATTGTACCATTGATCTTCAAGAATTTATGATTAATCAATATTAAGGATGAATTAAAACCATTTAAATACGATTTAATTACCTCATATTTGGTGTTATAGACTTGGATATCATTATCAAGAACGGAACTCTTGTTGAGGACACTGGTTGCTATCAAGCAAATATATTAATAGCTGAAGGTAAAATTAAAGACATTTATAAGAGAAAAAAACCATATAAAACAGAAATTGAAATTGATGCCTCAAAAAAATATATTTTTCCAGGCATTATTGATCCCCATGTTCATTTTCAACTACAAGATCTTGGAAAAGTCATTTCTACTGACACATTTTCCTCTGGAACACAAGCTGCTGCTTGTGGCGGAATTACAACAATCATTGATTTTGCGGATCAAACTCGTGGGGAATCACCACTTAAAGGATTTCATGAACGTAAAAGAATTGCCGATCAACAAGTAGCGATTGACTATAGTTTACATGTATCAAAAACAGATATAGAATTCTTAGACGAAATTCCTTATCTTATCAAGGAAGGAGTTACTAGTTTTAAATTTTTCACAACTTATAGCTGGAGAAATCTTTATTTAAATGATTATGAAATCTTAAAATTATTCTCTGAACTTAGTAAACGCCGTGTTTTAGCTTTAGGCCACTGTGAAAATGATAGTATGGTTTTAGGATTTCGAAACCAACTAATCGAAGAAAAAAAAACAACCCCTATGTACCATGCTGAATCTAGACCTCATATTGCTGAAGAAGAAGCAATTAATCGTGTTTTGATGCTTAGTCAAAAAACAGGAGTTAAAACCCATATTGCACATATCTCTACAAAACAAGGGAGCGATCTTTTAGCACATGCTAAACATATGGGTGTGAATGTAACAGGTGAAACCTGTCCACATTATTTATTATTGAATGAAGGAGCTTATAAAGGTCCAGAAGGGTATTTAAATCTAATGTCTCCGCCTCTTCGTCATACAAAGGATCAACAGGCTTTGATAGCCCATTTAAAGGATAATTCGATTGACCAGATAGTAACAGATCATTGTGAATTTTCTCGGTCTAAAAAAGGTAATGGAAAATTACCATTCCATGAAATTACTAATGGGATTCCAGGAATAGAAACCTCATTACCATTAATGCACGATCTGTTAGTTAATAAACATGGATTATCTTATCAACATCTTGTCAAATTAATGACAGCACAACCAGCAAAAATCTTTGGCTTATACCCTCAAAAAGGCAGCCTTCAAGTAGAAACTGATGCAGATATTGTTATCTTTGACCCTCTGCTAGAAAAAACAATATTTCCTGATATTCTTCATTATTCAATCGATTGGAACCCATTTAATGGAATGAAAGTAAAAGGATGGCCAATAATGACAATCCTACGAGGCCAAATCTTGTGTAAAGATGGAGAATTTATAGGTCCTAAGAATATTGGAAAATATCTAAAAAGGCTAATTTAATATGAAAGCATCCAAAGACGAATTAGGGAAGATTATGGTCACAAATGCTAAAAAAATTTTATCAGAAAAAGTACTTCACATTTATACAGATGGAGCTTCAAGAATGAATCCAGGCCCATCAGCGTTAGCGTTTATTATTGTATTAGATGGAGAATCCATTCATGAATATACTGAATTCCTTGGCGTAAAGACAAACAATCAAGCAGAGTATTTAGCTATAATCAAAGCTCTCTCAGAAGCTAAAAAGATGACTAATGGAGTTATCAAAATATATTCAGATAGCGAAGTGGTTATTAAACAACTTACTGGAGACTATCAAGTGAAGAATCAACATCTTCGGAATCTTCGAAACCAAATTTTTGA
>JBHLKP010000195.1:0-7476 GCA_048886525.1 Candidatus Hodarchaeota archaeon
AGTTTTAAACAAAATAATTAGACTAGATGTAATTTTTTTGTCTTTAAGGAGAGTTGCAGTTATTTTTTCATTGTATTCTAAATCAGTAAAATCAATAACCTTACACTTTCCATAGAATTTCGTTAAGGTGAATTTGGTTATGTTTTTTCCATCTTTGATAAAATGTAAAGGGGAATCAATATGTGTTCCAGTGTGAACACCCATTTCGATCTTAGAAAGATTAAGATCATCACCCATATTTTTCATATCTAATACTTTATTAATTTTAAATTCAGGATCACCAGGATACAAAATCATATCTTCATGCAAGTCCAGTGAAATATCAATGATTTCCATTCAATTTACTCCGTAATTGTTTTCCAGATTTTTTTTCTCTCTCATTATTTTTTCTCTATTTTATTTCATTCCACCACATTACGATGTTTAGCTTAGGTAAAGAACGATTTGATGACCTCGTGTGATAAAAATTGAATGTTCTCTTATTAATTTTAATAACATTAATTCCAATATCTTAAAAGGAGGACCGACATTTTTCAAGATGAAAAATGTGAGGATAAAGCTGTGACCACTTCTCAAAGACGATTATATATCAATAATTGGGCAATCCTAATAGAAGAAAGCGAAGTGAAATGGCACTTTGGTGACATTCAAGGAGATAAACTCCTCCAAACTGTAGATTTTGTTAATGCGTTATCCCGAATGGGAGGACAAATCGTGGGACAAGGTGTAGGAATTGTTAGATTGAAATATCCAAGACCTCATCCTACTCTAGCTCGAGAAATCATGGTTGTCAACTTATTGGATAAATACAATGTTGTGATTTCTGATCCACTTGTCACAACCAGATTATTCAAACGAATTGAATTAGAAAACGCTCCTTGGGATGAAATAAGAAGTATTCTCGCTGGTTCTGCTTCAGTAATCTATTCTGATTTTTATTCAAGGGAGGATAGCATACTTGATAGTTCAATTGTCGACAGGATGTTTCAAGAAGCTGTTAGTGCAGTAACTTATAATAAAAAAGTGACAGTGTCTAACGGAGAATGCTCCTTTTCCGCTTTAAGTTTTGAGGAATTGTTATTCTTTCATGCATTATTACGTAAATTATTTGAATCATATGTATCTATAAATATCCCAGGCCCACCATGGGGAGTTATTAGTGCAAAAGAAGGAGTTCCAGTCTTTCTAGAACATAAATCCCCTGTAGATTATGCTATGATATCGGCTTTCTCATCAGTTATAGTTAATTATTGTGAGCTCCTATTCGGAGCTACTCCATCCCGACTTGTCTTTGGGATTCACACGATAAATGGGATGGATTTTGTAACTACTGAGAAGAATATTTTTATCATTAATAATCCGCAAAGATTACTCAGACTTGAAAAATTCTTACGTAAATGGGAGAAAGTTCCTAAAGAAGTGATACTTGATTTAGCTTCAGCAATGAAGAATTATTTTACTGAACTTGCGTTAAATGAACAGCGTGAAAGAATGAAAAATTTAGAACTTCATCAAGTTATTAATAGCATGACTAGTATGGGCATTCGAAGAGCAAGAAAATATAGATTACCCAAATAAGTTTATATAAGACGAAGATAAAATGAAAACAGCTTGATGTCCTTATAGGTCTTTTTCTCAAAGATATTTCTTTATTTTTCAAAGAATTTCCCCGATAAGAAGTAGTTGTTAGGGCCAAAGCTATATAAGTGAAAATTACAACTTAATTAAGAAAATTAACTTCATGATCTAGAAAAAGAAATCAATCAATTTTCCTCTATTTATCTGATCTATGGTGGTTTAATTGGATATATTAGCTGAATTAAAACCTCAACTTGAGATATTAGAAAAAGTTGTAAAATTTGAAGAGAAAAGAGAATTTAATAGATTCTTACTTGTTTTTACTTTTGCTGGATTTATCTCTATAGTAGGCGGGTGGATTGAATACGTTTTTTACAGACTTTTTGGGATAAGTTCAACCTTTTTCATTTTTGGACAAACAGGTGAGTCTGAGCTAGCTCCAACAGCAGAACCTATTTTATTTGGCAGTATTTGGCTGATATATCTCATTCCAATTTCAGGGATTGTAATTTTTACTTTGGGGTCACCTGGGTTTATCAACTGGAATAAATCTTACAGATTAGTTGGGGCAGCAACAATAATTTTGTTTCTGATCACTCATATAACGATAATTCTTATTGGTATACCAAATTCAAAATTAATTCCTGGAGTATGGGGTACTTTAATTTGCATTGGTTTTTTATTTGCAAGTAAGATTTTATCAAATGAATTTTCCAATAAATCTATTCAATTAGGATTAATTTTTTTCGGTCTAACAGCTTTTATTCTAGGACTAGTTTCAATATTACTACTCCCAGAGGAGCTTGGTATGCTTTTCTTTTGTTGTGTATTTGGCCTACTACTGACTATTTCTGGTATGATAACCTATTTCAATGTTGGAAGAGTCAATATCTTACCTGAAGGAGGTAGTTAGCATCGCTATAGTCCAAGGCGGCCATATAATGGGAAAAAGTCCACCAGATATTGAAGAACTTTTAGGAGAACTGAATTCTACTCTTCATGAGCCAGTACGCTTAGGAATCCTCATCTTACTTCACCTGAATACATCTTTACCTTTTAGTACTATTCAAAAAGGACTTGGCGTAACCTCGGGAAATTTAAACACTCATCTGACTAAATTAGAAGAAAATAACCTTGTAACTAGAGAAAGAACATTCGTTGATACTAGACCACGAACTGTTATCTATATAACAGAAAAAGGAAGAAAATCATTAAGAAAATATAGTAAATCTCTAAAAAATATATTGATCGGTATTGGTGAAATTTAAAATTATTTAATTATTGATAATGCTCTTCTTGAGTGATTTTTTTACCGCAACGTTGGCATTTGTAGTTACGAATCTCGTCAAATTCATGTTTCGCTAATTCTTTTTTTCTTGCTACTGATTTGTTATCTGAGATCGGTTTATATCTATGACCAATTAATAAGCAAATCACACTCATTAATCAAATATCTCCTTAATTTATATTGGACTTGAAACATCAGCAATGAGTGGGTGGGTACAATCTAAGAGTTCCTCAATCGAAATTTGAAGAAGTTTGGAAGGTCCTCCACCCCCACCATATAATTTCCCTCCATGTTCTATCGCAAGCTCATCAATTATAATAGGTAATTCCACACTAATGGGGGGAACATCCCCTGTTTTGTAATTTGTCATATGCTCGACCTGCGGAGGAGACGCTAATCGAATATCTTTTGTATTTAACAACTTTTTCAGCTTCTTTGTTTTTATTTTACGATTACCCTGAAGAAGAACCAGATAATAATCGTTTGTACTTGAGATAACAACAATTGATTTTATAATATCTTCTGGGTGACATTTGAGTGCTTTTACCGCCTGTTCAACTGTTAAGGTAGGGGAATCAAATTCAAGAATCCTTGCTTCCAAGCCATTGTCATTAATATACTTCTGTAACCGCATACTTTAACCTACTGAAAGTAAAATCAACAGAATAAAAGGTTGATTCTTCAGATAAATGCAATTCTCTGGATGAGTTCAAATATCAATCTCAGGATTAAAGAGATTTTTATTTCTATTAAATATCTTGAAAGAATGGTAGCGTATGTAAAGATTAATAAATATACAATCTTTAGGTTAAATTGCATTTTTAAGGAGTTAAATTCCAATGCCTCGCCCTGTAAAAAAAGTAGACACAGAATCAAAAGAAAAAGCTAGAGAAGACGCCGAAGAGAATAAGGAAACTGTTCCTATCAGCAAACATTATAGAAATTAGAACATTCACTTTAATTCTTTACTGGTTTGAATAACGGAAGAGGAGATCATTTTTGCTCGAAGATCAATCTAAGTCTATTTATATTCAAATCGATCAAGATATGTTTGATACAATGTTAGAAGAAGCCGAATTATGGCCAGGTAAAGAGACTGGTGGTATAATGTTTGGACATTTATCCATTATTGATTCTTCTCTAGAAATTGAGATTCAAAAAACGCATATCCCATTAAACGATTTTTGTTTAAGAAATAGTGCCTATTTCGAAATAGATCCTGACTATGCAAAAGAAGTGGTTGGAAAAGAAAGATTACAATACCTAGGTAATTGGCACAAACATCTAGGCTATGGTGGCCCAAGTCAAGGAGATATAAGGCAAATTAAAGATTTTTTTATTTTTAATCCCCATTTGAATACAGTGGTTACTTTTATTCTTAATTTTTACTCAAATAATAACTATGAAGTGATAATAGAGGTATATGAAAGATTAGAGGCCCATAATGATCAAAAAAGTTGTGATTTTAAAACTTTTAGAGTACCTCAAAGTAATATCAGTTTTTTTAAGAAAAAAGAAATGACCAAAGAAAAAATTGACAATATTAAGAATGAACTTGTAAATATACCTGAGTTTAATTTGTCTTTAGAAGATATAAATGACCTAGAGGGTCATACAGCTCATGAGAAGATTATTTCATTTCCGTTTCGTTTTGTGATTAAAAACTCTAAAGAGAGAAAAAAAACATTAGAACTCTTAATATTAATATCTTTTCCTCCAAACTTTCCCGAGGGAGATATATTCATTGATGTATCTTCAAAAGACTTATCAAGAAATTTTACTTTCGAAAAACATCCTGCAGGGATACTTGAAGAAGATGATTTAGTACAACCTTTTCTTCTTTCTCTTAAATCGAGTCTAGAAGAAGAAGTTCCTATTTTATTGAAAAAACCTCTTTGGAAAGTTATGGATTCATCGAAGTGAAGTATATGAAAGTAATAATCCATCCATCATTTATACAAACTTTCAACAGAATAAAATCTAAAAGCGGAACATTTCCAGTTTTCGGAAAAATTTTTGATAATTACAGTATCTGCCATTTAATAGAGCTTATGAGCTCAACAACAAATTCAGAATTTATAGGGTATCTCACACTGGGTTATAATGAATTAAAATTATTCAATGAATATAAATTCTTAAATTATCCTTTCCTACATGTAAAAATGGAAACTGAAGATATAAACGACCTAAAAGTTGATATTCATCTTGAAAAAGAAAAAAAAGAATCAGATTTAAAGACCGAAATAGAAAAAATAGATCTTAAGAGATTATTCGTCCGTATTGATGAGAATGAAACTCCATTAAAGATTTTGAGAGAAAAAAGGATTGCTATCATAGGGATGGGGTCAGGAGGATCGTTATTGGCAGTTTATCTCGCAAAATCAGGAATAAGAGAGTTTATTTTTATTGATGGTGACCGATTAGAAACTCATAACATCATTAGGCATACATGTGACCTAACACAACTTGGTAGATATAAAACCAAAGCAGTGAAGGATTTCATTATATCACGGATACCTGATGTCTCCATTAGAACAATAGAAAAGGAATTTTTGCTTCATACAAGAGCTGATTCTGATTACTTTCTAGAATTATTAAAAAACGTTGATTTAATAGTTGCAGCTTCAGGAGAACACATCGTTAACTTTGCTTTGAATGATTTTATTTTTTCTAATAATTTAAAGATCCCAATCATTTTTGCAGGTACTTTTGATGGAGTTAAAGGAGGCTTAATGTTCAAAGTAGATCCCCGAAAAGAGGATTATTGCTATCATTGCGTTTATTCAGATCCAATAAGTAATGGAAATATCAAAACTAGTTCTATACCAACGACTAGTGAATTAGAGAAGAAGATTGTATATGATCGAACCCTGCAAGAAGCAATTGCTCAACCAGGATTAGGACTAGATATTGATAATCTAACGATATTTCTATCAAAGTTCTGTTTAGATTTGTTACTAATGGGAACTGAACATGGTTTATACCATTTCCCTCATAATTTCTACATGTGGTTTAATCGTACTGTAATGAATCATGACGAATCCTCAGTTAAGTTTGAGGGTCTCGAATTATATTTCTTTGAGGATTTAGAAAAGAACCCAAATTGCCCTTATCATGGTATAAGAGTATTGGAATAAAGTATAAAAGAAGAATAACAGTTTATTTTTCGTATAAATATTATTTGAAGGATTATCAATGCTAAGATTGGACCAATTAATCGACAGAGAAATTATTAACTTAAAGAAAATGTTTTCAGATATCAAGAGAAAGGATTTTCGAATATTACCTAATGGAAATTTTTGTGTTCAAATCAGTTATATAACAAAAGGAAAGTATGCCTGTGGCACGTTTGATATCTTGATTGAGTACCCATATAATTATCCAGTAGGAGCTCCTCGTGCTTGGATTACTAATCCTCCAATCCCAAAAACAACCCCACATGTTTATGATTATGACGAGTTCGGTCATGCGCATATCTGCTATCTACGACCCAAGAAAGATTGGCATTATAGTTATAGTTCGTTTGAAGCTGCTGCAATGATTGAATCATGGCTTTCTACATATTGTCGTTGGTCGAAATTGGGGATGTGGGATTGGCCTGAAGCAGGATTTTTTGATCATCTGTTCTGATGTTCATTATTTGGTTTATAAGGAAGTTAGAAGTATGCGAAGAACTGTGGAAAGTGAACTACATGAACTACAAGGAGTTTTTCCTGCTCTTACCCGAAAAGATTTTTACAGGTTAGAAAATGGGAATATATGTGTAAAAGTTAAATATGAAACTACTGGTCAGTATTCTCTTGGTACTTTTGATGTATTGATTGAATTTCCCTTTAATTATCCTAGTGCCCCACCTCACGCCTGGATTACTAGACCAAAAATCCATCCAAAGACATATCATATCCATAGAAGAGATAAATACGACCATACTGAAATCTGTTATCTTAGACCTCGAAAAGATTGGCATTACACTTATACAGCCTACGATGCGGCCATTATGATTCAAACGTGGATTTGGGCATATTGTAAATGGAGGAAGACTGGTATTTGGGATTGGAGAGAAGCTTGAAATAGGTTTTCTATCTAATCAACCCCCCAATAGCGGTCACTTCTACTCCTTTTTCCTCCAATTTATCCAGAAATGGATTTATTCCAATAGAATCAGATGATAAATGTCCAGTAATCATCAATTGCCCAGTTTTAAGCTTTAATATCTGAGATAATTCAACTGGAGCAATATGAATATAAATAACGGTATCTACTCCATTTCGATAATAACAATCAGCTATTGCAAACCCTCCATTTGTTAAAGCTCCATGACTGAATATCCAACTACCTAATGAAGTTTCACTTTCTCCTTTTGCTATCTCTATTTTTGTCTTAGCTATCTGAAATTCCTTAAAAGAAGATTCTAGATAATTTTGAACATCTTTTAAACTAGGATCGTTTCTCTTTTCACCTAGATCTTGGATAGCATTTGAGATCAAACGACGTCCTAACTCATCGGAAGGACAGTGAATATTAAGAAAAGGCATGTCAATTAACCTGGCGAATGAAGGGATAGCATCGTAATTTCTTGAGTGAGCTCCATATTTAAGAGCTATTACCTT
>JBHLKP010000196.1:0-7435 GCA_048886525.1 Candidatus Hodarchaeota archaeon
TGGATCTGGTTTAATTTCTTTTTTAATTTGCATTATGAAGGAATTTTCCTTGAAACGATGATAATGGCGGTTATAGATATGATTCTAGTCTTTCTGACCCTAATAATATTTTATAAAGCAGTAGAAAAAATTTTGATTAAATAAAGGAGAAAATGATATGAATTTATTCTTACTTATTATTCTAAGTATAGTAGGATTGTTGCTATCTCTTTTCCTAGGATTATTACTATATAGGGTGTTTTTGAGACATTCGACCAAAATTAAAACTTCCAACGGTATTAGTTCACTGGAAGAGATAACACTTGGCGATTTGAAACAATGGATATTTATCAGAGGCACAGATCAAAATAATCCAGTTTTATTATTTTTACATGGTGGCCCTGGTACCCCCTTACTAGGGATGTCAAGTTCCCGTAAAAATGATAAAGAACTGATTAAACATTTTACTATAGTTCATTGGGATCAACGAGGGGCAGGTAAATCGTATTATCGTGATATTCCTGCTCATTCAATGACTTATGACCATTATGTTGAAGATTGTAATGAATTAATTGATTATTTACTTAATCGGTTTCGCACCCCCAAATTGTTTATCGTTGCACATTCAGGGGGAACCGTAATAGGCATGAAAACTGTGTCCAAGTATCCAGAAAAAGTATATGCCTATGTTGGAGTAGCGCAATCTATTGATGGGTATGATGAACAAAAAGTCGCCTACGATTTCGTACTTGAACAAGCTGAAAAAGCTGGGGATCTAAGTAGATATAATGCAATCAAAGCCATAGGCCCTCCCCCTTATGATTCACCGAAAAAGTACTTAAAAGTAGCAAGGCATATTGGGCATTATGGAGGATTTTTGGCTGATTCTACCATTAAACAATATCTTAAATTGGGAATCGTAATGAGTTACTTCATCACATCCCCTGAATATACTTTTTCAGAAGGAGTTCGAACATTACTAAACAAGGGATTTGATTTTACTATGAATGCGATATGGGAGGAATATAAAAATATCAAGCTTACAAAAGAAATCCAGTCAATTAAAGTTCCTATATACTTTTTTGAAGGCAAATATGATATAACGACGCCTACCGTACTTGTTGAGAAATTCTATGACAGCTTAAATGCTGAAAAGGGAAAATATCTGATAATTTTTGAAAATTCCGGTCATCTTCCAATGATAGAAGAAAAAGAAAGATACGAGGAATTATTGATAACTGTTGTATTGAAAGATACGCTGCATGTATAATCAATAATTCAAACAAAAACTTGTTTTAACGAATTAAAAATCCCCCGAGGTTCTTAAACTATGTACGATATTAAGATTATACTTTCTGCATTATGGATAGTCATAATGCTTTGTTTTTTATTGGGTGATGTAATACGAATTTATGCTGGCGACTTCACCCCAGGAAAAATAGATGGTAAACCAATGACCCAGATTGTACTTTTAGGAATAGTAGTATTTATGTTGATTCCAATTGTTATGGCTTTCTTATCCCTTATATTGTCTTACACTGTAAATCGCTGGGCGAACATCTTTGTAGCTATATTCGTTTTCCTTTTCAATCTAGTTGGACTCCCTTCATACTCTTCCATTGCTGATAAATTTCTTTTTACCGTAGGACTTGGGTTCAATGTAATAACTGTTTTGTTTGCATGGAATTGGATATATTGATTTAATTTCAATATAACTCGTCCAGAACTCACTTAAAAAATTGAAGCCTTAGTCTCTCTGGTGAAAAGCTAGCTTTAACAATTATAATAAAGGTTTGACGACGTTTAACCAAAACTAATGAACGAATTAGGATATGCAGAGCTTTAATTTTTCAGAAATTTCGTCATTAGAGGTAATAAATTTCTTATTACTGTTTCATTGTCCACTCTGATCCTATTTAAAATTGATTTTCGTAATTCCATCTGTTCTATTATTCCCATCATTAGCATATACAAGAATTCAACAATTTGGACATCTTCCACATCAACCGTAATTGTTTTATCCTTTTTTCCGTTTCTAAGTGCTCTCATCCAATTATGTCTGGAAAATAAATTACCAGTCAGTTCGATATTTATTATATATTTTTAATCCTAATTCCTGAAATGCTTCATTTACATTTTTGCCAGTTTTTGCTGAGGTTTCAAAAAAAGTAATTTCCTGATTTATATTATCGAACCGAGCTATTAGCTCTTCTGAAATATATTTTCTGGCTTTTTCACTCTTAACCCTATCCATATTTTCTTCTTGTAAATCTGATTTATTACCGAGTACAATTACTGAAATATCTGTTGAACCAGAGTTCTTACTGAGTTCATTCATCCACATCTCAAGACTAAACAAAGTATCTGGTCTTGTAATATCATAAACTAGGAAGGCCCCTAACGTATATTGGAAATAGAGCTTCCTTACTCTACTGAAAGTTGGTTGACCAGCCAGATCCCAGATGTGGAATTTTAACTCTTTAGATTCAGAACCATTGTACAATGTAATTTGCTTTGAGACAAAATCTGCACCAATAGTTGTGATATAATCAGTATCGAAGCCTTGTCCCACATATCTCTTTCTTAATGATGTTTTTCCTACACCTCCATCTCCACATAAGGTTATTTTCATCATTAATGTCACTATTCAGCAAAACTCCTTGGATTCAAAAATCCATCAATTAGAGTTGGTACCCCAAAATTATTTATAACTTTTTATTTGCATTATAATTACTTGAAATACTTTGAAGGTATCTAAACTCTTATTGGCAAAAAGACAAAAGTACCACTATTGATTTAGTTTAAATACAAGTTTTAAGTTGAATTAAATATCATTTCAGCCTAAGAAGATGTCTTATCATTATTTCATTTCACCCTTTATTTTAATTATGTATTATAGATCTAGCGTTTTTTGATCTCTAAACGTACAGTCAAAAATATACCAGAAATAAGATTGTGAAAGGTTGTTTATCTAAAGATAAGTGACATATAGACTATATAAAGGGTATGTAAAGCTTTTCATGGGTTAAACGTTGGTTATAGATCATTATTACGGCAAAAGTTAAATATAAGCCTAATTTTACTATATTTTAGATTTAAAATATTCCTCAATTTGTTTTGCGTGCCCACCTTCATGCCCTTCTCCTTTATATGTATAACCTAGTAATGATTCTATAGAGACTGGAATAGTTGTATTTTTCCAGACAAAATCCACTTGGTGTTCCCATTCTGAATTTGATAAGTTCTCAATTCTTTTAATCAATTTTTCAAAGGAATCTTGCCATTCTTCCACAATTTCCTCTAATGACCAAGATTTTCTTTTCTGTGTTTCCCTCTTATTAAACTCTGCTTCATTTAGCTCCTCTTCGTTGACGAACCATGGTTTTTCATCATTTAATATATTGTTAATTGCTTTTAAAATTTCTATATTCCATGCAGAGATGTGTGCTAAAATATCTTTAACAGTCCATTTTCCTAATATAATTTCTTCAACCATCTGACTATTATTCAGTCTGCTCAGTACTTCAAATAATCTTTTATGATTGTCATTGAAGAATTGGATCGATTGTTGTTTATTCATTAACAGAACACCTTAATTTTATACTTCGATTTATTAAGCACGTTTTTTATTCATCATTCGGTTCGTTCTAAGACACGTGTTATTCCTGAGGCAGCAAGAACCAATAATTCGAAAATTTTATAAGATTCAATGACATTTTTTGACGTATACTCAACAGTTAAGGCATCAATTCGATTTATTATTGGAAGCATTTCTGCTGCATCTGCGAAATGACTTCCGAGAAATGTTATTTTAGTCTTAACAGGAGAATTCATTTTTAATGGCTTTACTTCTTTCTTGTTGTACCTTATTACGGCATTCTTAACTGCTTGTCTTAAATTTAACTCAATTTTCACCATACTAGAACTCTTAGCTGATAAGCGCGTTAAAGACTGTTTCAAAGTAACAGTTTCAACCCAAGGAGTGTAATGTTCTACATCATCTTTCAGAAGTTGTGCATCACCCGCAACTAAAATAGCTGGAACATTGTAATCACCTGCTGCAAATGAGTTAAGTAAAAATTCACTTAATTTTACACTATTCATTTCTAGGCTCTTAATACTTGCCCCACTATAGGTATGGTCGAAAGTAGAGTAAGACGTACCGAATTTTGCATGATATCCCAAAAAAAGAGCTACATCACATCCTTCAACCCCTGCAACCATCGATGTTGGACGTGGGAATCCCCTTATGATATCAACATATTCAGGTAAATCATCTACATATAGATTCACCATAGGACCATGACTATCAGCAATTAGAATTTCATCAAAACCAGCCTTATTTAATTCATCAGTTACTATTAAGGTGATTTTTGAGGCAATTTTTCTGGCTTCTTTATACAATACTCCTTTTAAACTTAAATGGCCAGGAATAACAATGTAAGGCATTCCCTCTAAGTCGATAGATACAAAAGCTTTCATTCTATTCATTCCACAATTGAATTAATCTTTATTTGATTAGATGAAGAAAAGAAGAGTTACTCAAGTTAAAAATAATTTTATCCATATTTTCACTCTGATTTTATTACTTCAAAAGAATTTTTCATAAGCTAATACTTGGATTATAGCCCAAGTAATGCAAATTTAATGTTACGGAACCTTATTCTTTTAAAAAATCAGTATGGCGTAAGATTACAGCAAAAACATGGTCACTGGAACTTTTTCCTTTTCCTATTTCAATCAGAAATTAAAACTCTTAATCACCAGTTGATTTAAGAGAGTGGGGTTCAAACATTAAAACATAACTTTCAAGTTTGCTACTAGGGCTATGGTTCTTTCCTTTCGGTACAACAACCATTTCACCTTGCTTAAGTACAACCTTAGATTCATTTTCGATTTGTATTACAATTTTTCCTTTATATACAAAGAATAATTCATCTTCATTACTGTGTTTGTGCACAGGATAGGAACCTTTAAACATCGCTAAGCGTATAACTTGATTATTCACCCTAATAACTTCAATGGGGTGCCATGGCCTTTTTATTTCCTTGATTAACGCGTTAATATTCATTTTTTCAATTATTGGTCTCACCTCTAAGATACTCTTTCGAAAACTGGTAAATCAATATATGAACTATGGGATCACCTTCAAAAGGATACTTCGAAGAGTATCCTTATCATATCCTGCAATCGATATGTGAATTCTATGTTTTTTTCTAATTAAAGCTGAAATAGGTAATAATCCAAAAATAACCTCTGCAACTTCATCAGGTATCATTGGAGCTGCGCCTTCCTTTTCATATTAATGATAAGGAATATTTAAGTCGAATAGAAGTTTTTCAGTAGTAACTTTTCGATGAATCAGTCTTATTTGGCCTTCTGTAAGGCAAATGGCTTTTCCTTAAGGATCAACTTCTCCCAAATAGACAAATAAAGCACCAACTTCATGTATCGAGGTTATCTGCAGAGAAATGATTGGATAACCGTAATTTCAAGATCCTCTTCAAGCGGATCACTTGTATATTAGGAAATTTACTTGGAAATAATAATTGAAAGAATAAATTGAAGATTGAAATTCGGATAAATTAGGATTTAATCTCGAAACTACCAAATTTCTCATTTTGTGAGTGATCAATAGTATACGGAGAAGGACTTTCTCCAAAATTTAACGAATTCTTGCTCAAATCATCACCTTTTTCGTCATTAAACCCCATTAATTTAAATGAAATAGTAATTTTTTTTCTAAAACATCCCAGATTTCTAATAAGTCTCTTATAAATCATCTCTAGAACTTTTTTGTTAAGAAAAATCTGAATTTATAAATAATATTGTAACACTTCAAAGGCGGTACAATTTTTTGTAGTCTATTGGTGATTATTATGGGTTATGATATATTGATCAAGAATGCTCGTATAATTGATGGAACTGGAAACCCTTGGTACAAATCTGATATTGGTATACATAATTCTAAAATTGTACAGATAGGAAGAAACTTAAATAATGCTGATATTCTAATAGACGCATCTGGGTTAATAGCTTCCCCTGGATTCATTGACATGCACTCACATGCAGATATGACTATTCCATTTGAACCCCGTCAGGATTCTATGATTAGGCAAGGAATCACAACTGTGGTAATTGGGAATTGTGGGTTTTCTTTGGCTCCAATCAACGAAGATAAAATACATTTAATTCAAAAACAAGTTGATATTTTCATTCCTGCTGGAGCGTCAATTGATTTCAAATGGCGTTCTTTTGAAGAATATTTGAGTAATATCGAAGAAGATAAATGTATTTTCAATGTGGTTCCACTTGTTGGATTTGGTACTATTAGAATTGCTGGTGGCCCTGCGTTCGAAGATCGTGTACCTACTTTTGAAGAATATTTCAATATGAAAAATTATGTTGAAGAAGCAATGAAAGCTGGAGCTACCGGTTTGAGTACGGGTTTAATATATACTCCTCAGATATTTGCTCAAACTCAAGAAGTTATAGAATTAGCCAAAATAGTCGGAAAGTATAACGGTCTATATTTCTCACACATTCGTAATGAAAGTTCGAGAGTAATTGAGGCTATAAAGGAATTAATTACGATCGTTGAACAATCAGGGTGTATAGGAGGCCAAGTGGCACATCACAAAGTATCAGGAAGAATTAACTGGGGGAAAAGTAAAAATACATTAGAATTGATATCTGATGCCTATTCAAGAAGTCTAAATGTTACATGCGACCAGTATCCTTACAACCGAGGGATGACATCATTAGTGACTCTATTACCACCTTGGGTTCATGTTGGTGGGGTGAATAAGATCTTAGAACATCTGATTTCAGAAGAAAGCAAACAAAGAATTAAAGAGGATATGAATAAAGGATTAGAGGAAGTTAAAGGATGGGAGAATTGGTTCAAAACCGTTGGAACATCGCATATTTACATATCATCTGTGAAATCAAGGAAATTGAAAGCCATTGAGGGAAAAAATATTGCTGAAATTACAAAGATCAAGAATTTTGAAGATGATTTTGAGACATTATTTTCTCTGTTACTCGAAGAAAAAGCTGAAGTAACAATGACAATTGAAACAATGGGAGATGAAGATATAGAAAGAATCATGACGAATCGACTTACCATGATTGGTACAGATGGATGGGGTGTATCAAGTGGTGGGAATTTTGATTATGGTAAACCACATCCTCGATTCTATGGTACATATCCTCGCATTTTAGGGAAATATGTTCGTGAGAAAAGGTTATTATCGCTTGAACAAGCGATTAGAAAAATGACAAGCTTCCCCGCTCAAAAGCTCGGTTTACACGACCGTGGTTTATTACGTGAAGGGTCCTGGGCTGATATCGTTATCTTCGACCCTCAAGCTATCAGAGATGAAGCAACTTTTGATAATCCTCATCAGTTCCCTAAAGGAATCCATTATGTCATTGTAAATGGTGAAATAGTAGT
>JBHLKP010000197.1:0-7411 GCA_048886525.1 Candidatus Hodarchaeota archaeon
TTCACTAGTCAATGAAAAGGTTAAAATTCATGTGTTTGATTTAGAAAAACAGGATAGTGAGTATTTAACCTTTGATCCTTATTGGGAACTGATGAACCAAGGAAAAATAAACTATTCAATTGTCAATATTTTTCGGGTTGCTCTTAATCAGAATTGGGGGGCATGTCTTTCATTAATCAATCAATCTAGTCAGGCAACACCAAACAGTTCACTGCAGGAACTCTGGGTATATAAATATAATTTTAACACAGGTGAAGGTCAAAGTATCTTCCAAACCGATTTCCTTGACGAATTCACGGATAATTGCCAATTTAAGATCTCGGATAATGGGAATTTTGCCTTTTTTGATCAGGTGATTGAATCGAATCAATCTTATCGTTCCCCTCGCTATGCCTTAAAGGATGCATATTTGATTGATTTCCAAAATCAATCAATAAGTCGAGGTTGTCTCGGTGTAAATGTGGGGCAATCGTGGATTGAAGATAAATATCTTTACTATACAAATTCTCCAATCGAAATATCTGATGATAAGCCATTGGAATTATATCTCAAAAAATATGATATTTCTACCCAAGAAAATGAAACTATTGCAGAAACAGGGATTTGGTCCCAATTTATCTTCGTTTTAGCTGATTACATCATTCTCATCCATCTTGGAGGTTCTCAATCGACCCCCAGTAATCTCTTGGTAATTATTTTATTCATAATAATAGGATTAAGCTTTATTATATTTACTATGAGACGTTTTATCGTTTCACACTCATAGCTTCTCAGGATAACGCTTAATAACTTTTTTAGGGCAAGAAAAATCAAGCACTAGTGTATATACGTATATTTACTCATCCCTGTGGTTCTACAATTGACCTACTTAGGAGGTATTCACCCTCCTAAAAGTCTCAAATGAAGGATTTTTCACGATAATGATAGTGAAAAAGAGTACGGAATCCTAGTTTTTTATATAGACATTGGCCTGCTTTGTTTTTCGTTTCAACTTGAAGATAGATAAGTGAAAGAGAGTTGTTAAGTGCCCAATTGATTATAAAATGCATTAAATTGATACCAAACCCTTTGTTTCTGAATTTAGGATGAATTTCTACATCATATACACCAAGATACCCTCTTTCATTTACCCCAAGAGCAACACCGATTAATAATTCATTTGAATAAAGATAAAAGAATTTCTTTTCTGGAATACTAATACGATCAATAATTTGCCTTTTCAAATGCATTTTAGAGTTTGGAGGAGAAAAAGATTTCTTAAAATCAAACCAATGTCCATTTAAATCCTGATTACATATTTTAAACGAATTTTCATTTTTAAAATCATCAAGAGATAGATCTTTTAGTTTAGCTGACATGACTGAAGTTTTGGACTGCAGTTTATAACCTCGTGAACTTAAAATTAAATCAAGGTTTGAAGGATCTGTAGAATCAGGAATTTGAAAGATAGTTTTAGGTAATTTCATTTTTTGATAAATTTGCTCAACTAATGCTATATCTTCTTCAGGTTGTACCCCAAAATAGGAAATTGGTAAGACACTATTAGCCCTCTGTGTGTACCCCTCCGAAACTCGAACATCCCAACCTTTTACAAAGAAATGTTGGTTACAAGGCCATGCATTATTTGCTAATTCCTGATAAACTTTGATAGTTTGTTTTATTTCCACGATTAAACCAACTTTAATATTTAATATAGAATTGCAATAGAGTTCTCTTTCATTTTCTAGTAGAAAAACTTCTCAATTTTCTGTACAGCTACTATCTTAGACAATCAGAAAAATGTTATCTTACTGGTAAATTCGTCTCATTAAATGTTTTTATCAACTTAGTGCAAAACAGACGGTTTAAAACCAATCATAACTCAAATTGAGCACCTAAGCAATGAATTCTGTGAAAATCTAGATTTTATGCTGGAAAAATAACACGCGAAGTGGAAGCTGTCATTGAAAGACTTGAATAAATTTATCTAGCGGTTATCGCGGTTATAGATTTCTGCTCGTAAACCTATACTGGAATTACTGGCTACTCAACAGAGTGAAAACACATATCACACTGATAATAAGGGGGAAAAACTGAATTTTCCCCAAATCAGTGAAAAATTTTCGGATTGCCGTATATTTCGTCAAAACTTATATCTTGTAGGTTTTTTCGTGATCTAGGCTTTGGATTTTCGGCTGGAATTCCTAACGCCACTAGCACCACGATACGCATGGATTCTGGTATTTTTAATACTTGTTTCACTTCATCAATCCATACTTTCGATCGGGACCGATAATTCGCGATCCAACAAGTTCCATAACCTAATGCTGTTGCTGCTAATACCAAATGCTCTGTTGCAATCATCGGATCATGAGTGGTCCACGTCTGGGCTGATGGACAACATGATGTACTAGTATCTCCAAGCACAACAATTATTATGTTTGCCTTTGAGATGAACGATTGGGTTGTCGGTTGTGCAAGTAACTCTTTCGTTTTTTGGTCTTTTACTAGAATAAAGCGCCACGGTTGGCTATTTTCTGCGGATGGAGCAAGTCGAGCAGCATCCAGTATCTTTTTCAAATCTGCTTCTGGGATTTCACCTGGTTTATATTTCCGTATACTGCGTCTTTGCTGGATTATTTGAAAAAGGTCATGAGTACGTTCTAATCCTGTTTCTTTTTGTAAACTGGTTTCCATTATAATTCAACTATCTGTAATTATTCCAATCTGTGTGTTTTCTGAACTGAAAAATTGCTTTTTATTCATTTTCTTCTTTTCTTCTACTAGGTAGTTAGTAGAAAACCATATCTGTTTGATATCCAAGGAAATCTAGAATAAGTCAGAATTAGTCCGACATTAATCGATAAAGCCAAAAACGGTATATTTTTTAATTGTGATTTTACTTGTATTCGATTTTAATTAGCATAAATCATAAAAAAGCGAAAAAGAAACAATGGAAATCAAAGGAGGGCAATTGATCAAAAATGATTTAGAGAAAGCAAGAAAGCAAGCTAAGAAATATCCTGAAAAATGGGAATTGAAAACCTATCCAACGTGTAATGTAAAAATTTCTTATCTTGACAGAATAAATATCTAAAAACAATGTACACCCTCATTTTCTTAAGACCAATTGTTCTTAAAAAATATAGCATTGCCCCAATTGTATAAGCAAATTATGTCAAACTATTAGTATACTATAACTTCAATCTCCTCAATACGATGAAAGTATTTAACTTTACGTGTTAAAACTTTTTTTTATCCCATTTGATATAGCTATACCTCCGAGATTCTCGGTAATTCAACTTGAAACCAATGCATTTATGCATTCCGCCCCACTTATCTATCGATCACATGGATTCAAAGAGATTGAAGCCTTTCCAGGAGCAGAATCACCCGAACCGATCAGGCGCTACTCCTTATTTATGGAAAAAACTTGGGACACGATTTGAAAGGACGTGCCCCTTTGCTAAAATTCTGATAGTAACTATTAGTTAGATGTCCTGTACATACCTATTTTTCTTCTTAAAGGACTCAGGCTTTACCTTTTTTCCTAAATAGGATGGTTATTATGATTCCGATACTAGATATCAGGGTAATCTCTCCAATTTGAAATCCTGAATAGGATGATGTTGTGGTAGCGACTGTTGTTTCATTTGCTTTTATTAACCATAAATCACCCAATCCATTTCCTTTTGATTCTGTTTCTCCAATTAACATAAAGGTACCATCATCGTTAAGAAGGATTGCCCGTCCAGTATCTGTACTTGATCCACCGAGTGCTTTATTCCATAATTCATTACCTGAAGAATCAGTTTTAAGTACCCACAGATCTCCATTTGTTCCGTCACCATAGGAATAGGTTTGTCCTGTGAAAAGAAAATCACCATTGGAGGTTTCAGTTGAAGCTTTATCACAACAAGAATAGTCTTTTAAAAGACCACCATACGTTTTAATCCAGTCAACTGTGCCGTTTCCAAGGAGTTTAGCTAAAATAAGATCATTTTCCCCAACAGCTCCGTGTAAATCGGATCCTCCCGATAAAAGATACCCCCCATCGGAGGTTTGAATGATATTATTAAAAAAATCATGACCCGCAGTTCCAAAGACATTATTCCATTCTTGGTGTCCAGTACTATTAGTTTTGTAGATACCAGTACCACCACTAATTGCAAACCCCGCATCTGTAGTTTGGACCACAGATAATCCACGTTGTTCCCCTAATCCACCTAACGTCCTATTCCACTCTGCTTGTCCCGTGCTATTAACTTTCAATAACCAGATATCTTGATCACCCGATCCATAAGACCACGTTGCTCCTGTAAGAACAAAGGCCCCATCCAAGGTAGAGACAGCTGACCGAAAAATCTCGTTTTCAGTTCCCCCATACGAATTATTCCATTGGTGATTTCCCTGGGAATCGGTTTTAACAATCCAAAAATCATTCAATCCGTTACCAACAGAATTGCTATGTCCTAACATTGCAAATCCATTATCTGCAGTTTGAAAGACAGCAAAACCATTATCATCACCTGTTCCTCCATATGTTTTGTTCCATTGAAGATTGCCATTGACATCCGTCTTGAGTAACCAGAAATCTTGAGCCCCTTCACCAAACGATTTTGTGGTTGCTAAGATTGCAAACCCACCATCAGAAGTATTAATAACGGAGGAACCCCAATCACGCGCAGTTCCGCCATAGACTTTTTCCCACACTACTCCCAAATTCATTGCTTCTAATCTGGTTATTGTGTTTGTTGTTGCAAACACTCCAGTAGTTTCTGCCAAAATTATAATCAACAAAAAACTGAATAATAATTTTGTTTTCAAATTAATTTTCTCTTTCATATTGAATCCCTTCAAAATTCCTTATATTCATTTCATTTAGATCCTCACGAGTATATATGGTGTTGAATTTTTTTTTAGTTGTTCTAACGTCTTCGTTTCGAAAAAAGAACCTGCTAGGAAGATAGTATCCCTCATGGTTCATTCCTTCTAAAATACAAATTCCTCTAAAGACTTGGCTTCCCCCCTATCAGAACGCAGAAGGACTACTAGAACTAACATACCACCAATAAAGGACCAGGAAGGAAAGGAGTAGTTACAGGATATCCATTAGAATCTCCTTTAAGGAACATTCGTGGTTTGTTTTTCCTCCTGTTGCGAAGGGAGAGAAATCCCATAGCTAGGTAAATTCAGCTAATCCTATATATAAAATTTTCTATTGTAAAAAATATAAAAAATGGGCAAAGTTAAAAAATATATCAAATAAAAGGAAAAGTGAATGAGAAACTCCCTTCTCGTACGAATTGCCCAATAATATCAGTGACAAGAGAGTGAGAAAAGCCTTTTCGTCTAATCATAGCTATTTTTGTATTTCATAGTGGTTTTTATAAAAAGAAAAGGTTAATAGTCATCAATTTTGGTTTAACGACAGCATTATAGAGCAACATATGTAAGTAATGATGTATTCTCTAATGCTATAAAGAAGATGGGGGGAGGGAGGATTGAATGGGTCATCACACATGCATGTGTAATGCTTGAGAGAAGACCAAGAAAAAGTCCCCATTCAATCATGAGTTTTGGGGATGTTGACGTTTTTATATGTTTGGGTGCGGAATTTCAAATTTGAAGCATTAGCTCTTCGATTTTTTTGTTACAGCTTCATTTTCTAATGCTGCTTCTATTAAATTCTTTATAGGATGCAAAATAGTAATTACCTGATATCCTTCCGAATATTGAGCCTCAGTTTGAAAAATTGACTTAATTTCATCATCTGCTTTTCCAGCAGCCTTTAAACGCGTCTTTTCATCACTATAATAATTATTTTCAATTTTTTCAAATTTACCATACATCTCGGGTACTAATTTACAAATTTCCAAAAAAGGTGATTCTGCAGTAGAAAAAATAGAGATTGATGAATTATGATTTTGGATAAAATGATCTAATTCAGTAAATAATTCTGGTGTAACTGTTTCAGGATTTTCTTCTAGCTTTTCAATTCTTCTCAGAGAACTTTCAACCCCTTCTTTGGCATAACTTAGGATATTATCCAGATTAATTATACATCTCTTTAATCCAAAAAGGAAACTCTTGTATTCTTCAATTCGTTTATCTAAATCAGAAATATTCTTCAATGTTTCAAAACTTAGGTGATAATCTAGATTTAAAGGACGCAATGTATAATATTTCGTCGGTATTGATCCTCGCGATTCTTCTGAACTAATTCTTGATTCCCGAACAATGTTACTATTCCTCAATTCAGTAACATGGTACTGTATTGTTGTTTTTTTCTTCTTCATAATTTTGGACAATTGAGATAAACTCAATTCATTGTACATATTTAAAAGCTGTACAATCATTCTTCGAGTTTTGTGGCCGTATATTTTCTTTAACTGCTCTTCGGACGGAATTTGATTCTTAAATTCTTTTGTTTCCATTTAAATCTCATCTGATATCCTTTTTTCTGTAGATTGTAATCTTGAGTCTAAATTTGTCTTGAATAGTACCGGAAAAAGACTGTCTTTATCAAAAAAATTATAAATCCAAAATTATATATATTTTTTGAACGAACAAATTTTTATCATGAATTTGGTCGTATTATTCTCTCTCAAGAAATATATTAGGAAGGTTAGATATGAACACGAACATAGTAAATGAGCAACAAAAATCAAAGATAATACAAGAAATAAATAAATTACTACAAGAGCGATACATCTTCCCCAAAATGGCAAAAAAAATAGCAGGGAAGCTAGAAGATAATTTTGAAAAAGGTGAGTATCAAAATATTAATGATCTGTCGTCGTTTGCTTTGAACCTTAGAAAAACCCTTAATATAAGTAAAGATAAACATCTTTGTGTTTTATATGATCAGGAACATTTGAAAAGGATTATTGACAACAGAAGTGACAAAAAAGAGGCTGAGAAACTAGAACTCCTAAACAAAATACGGATTGGAAAAAAAGAAAATTTTGGATTTGTAAAAGTGGAAATCTTAGAAGGAAACATCGGTTTAATAGATTTAAGGAAATTTTATAATACCAAGATTAAAGAGGCCGGGAAAGCAGCAACAGCTGCACTTCAGTTTTTGAGAAATACTGACGCGATTATTATTGACCTTCGCAATAACGGAGGAGGTGAACCTGAAATGGTTCAACTACTTGCTAGTTACTTCTTTGAGGATCGAACAAGGTTGAATAGCATAGAAAGACCGTATGAAGGGTATGTTGAGCAATACTGGACTTATCCTTATTTACCTGGAAAAAATCATTCAGATAAAGATCTCTATATTCTCACCAGTAAGAATACTTTTTCAGCCGCAGAAGATTTTATATATGCTTTACAGTGCCAAAAACGTGCAATTATCGTTGGGGAAATAACAAAAGGAGGAGCTCATCCTGTCGACTTTTTCTCTATACAAGATCTTTTAGTACTG
>JBHLKP010000198.1:0-7337 GCA_048886525.1 Candidatus Hodarchaeota archaeon
GAACTTTTAGCGCTATCTTTTCTCGGATTTCGCAAAATAGATGATATTCCAGTTCTTGGGTTTTTTCTTCTGCATTTAGTATCTTTTCTTCAATATCTTTTAATTCTGGCGTGATAAATCGTTCTGCATTAACAAGCGTTTGACGACGGATGTATTCAGGTGGAATAGAATCTTCTCCTGCGTCACGAAGTTGTGCTTTTGTTACTTCTAAGTAATAACCATGAACAGAATTATATCCAAGTTTGATATTGAAGGAAGTACGTTCTTGTTCTCGTTTTTCTATTTCTTTGAGAATAGAACTTTGATTATTTTTTAATTCATAATATTGATTTAGATCTGGATGATAACTTGGTTTGATAATCCCACCTTCTTTAATTGTAGCTGGAGGAGAGTCAACAATTCCAATTTCAATCAAATCTATAACAATAAGAAGGTCAGTTACATCAAAATTCATTATTTTACGACAAATATAGTTTTTTAACTTGCATTTTTCCAGAAAACTATTAATTTCGGTTCCGATTTTAAGAGAAGTTTTTAAAGCTATCAAATCTCTGGCATTAACAGCATTATATTGAATTTTAGCAATCAATCTCTGAAAATCAGAGATGTTCAATAACATATTTCGGATTCCTTCTAGAGTTGTTAAATTGTAAGACAATTCCTCGATTACATCTAATCTATTATTAATGGCATTTTTATCTCTTAATGGTTGTAATAACCACCTTCGTATTAATCTTGCACCCATATTTGTACTAATATCTGAATATATAGATAATAAACTACCTGTCATTTTTCCATCGAAAGCATTGGCTACAATTTCTAAATTTCTCAGAGAATTCGAATCTAAGATTAAGAACTCACGATTATCTAGAGTATGCAATGATGAAATATTATCTGGCAACTCTTCTTTAAGGGTTGAAATATAAGAAATAATAGCACCTGCAGCTCGAATTCCTTCAACCATTGATTCACAACCAAAACCAGCAAGGGATTTTACTTCAAAGTGTTCTATCAAAGTTTGTTTAGCTGTATCATAGTTGAAGATAGTTTCGCTTGGAGAATATATCACTGCTCTTGAAGATAATTCAACCAAATTTTCTATTTCTGTTTGTAAGGATCCTTTCTTTGATACATCAGGAAGAATGATTTCACGAGGAGCAAATCTCGTAAATTCATCCTGAAATTGCTCAATAACATTGTCTTTAAACTCTGTGACTAAAAATTCTCCAGTTGAAATGTCAACAAGAGAAAAACCTAATATTGAATTTCTTTCGTTTATAACAAGGCTTGAAAGGAAATTATTAGTATTCTTATCCAATATAGAAGATTCATATACCGTTCCAGGTGTGATTACTCGAGTTACTCCTCGTTTGACAATTTTTCCTTGAGCTTTCCTTGCATCTTCCAGTTGGTCGACGATAGCAACTTTATAACCCTTTTCTACTAATACTCTGAGATAAGCATCTATAGCTTTTATTGGAACACCTGCTAATGGAATTCTTTCACCATCACTCCCCATTCCTCGTGAAGTCAATGTTATTTCAAGAACTTTAGAAGCAATTTTCGCGTCTTCATAAAAAGTTTCATAAAAATCACCTAATTGAAAGAAAACAATAGCGTCTTGGTAATTTTTCTTAATATCATCGTATTGCTTCATAGCTAATGTTTTTCGGCTCATTGACTTATCGTCCGTGTCTTCATCCGTATTAGAAAAAATATAATCATGTTAATATATCTTCCCCCGATCAGTTTAATAAGCCAAAACTAGCAATAGGATTTGGTATGCGGGGGTTTCCCAGTCAGGTCAAAGGAGCTGGACTCAGAATCCAGTCGTATAGGCGTTCGTGAGTTCAAATCTCACCCCCCGCATTTAAAGAGTATACAAAAAAAGCCGAGGTAGCCAAGCTCGGAAAGGCGCCAGACTCGAGTTGTTATTTTTTGTACACGTGTAATCTGGTGTGCTTTGCACTCGTGGGTTCAAACTTCTGGGAAATTTTCGTTCTCAGGATGAAATTCCCACCCTCGGCGTTATTTCTTTAATTTTTTGGTTTATTAGAATCAAATTAATTATACTAATGATTTTTTACAACGATTAAAATGACAATGAATCAGATCTAGTGAGCTTGAACTATCGTTCATCACTGTGATCCGAATTCAATAAGGACAAAGTAATTAAGGTAATGAAAAAAGAGATGGAGGTCTGTAGACCTAATCTGTAAATGCGGGTAATGAATCTAAATATATTTATTGTCTGCCAGAAAACGCGATTGGAAAAGTGCGTTAACCCCTTTAATTACTTATGTTGATTATTAGGCTTAAGTACTCTTTAATAGAGCAGGTGACATTGTTGGATATTGAAAAAGCAATTTCTGAGATACAAGAGAAATTTGGCGTTGTTGGACGTGAAAGCACCCTTCGGAAGTTAATACTAGGAAAGATGGCTGGAAAACATATTATTATCGAAGGCCCTGTTGGTGTGGGAAAAACAACCTTAGCTCATGCCGTTGCAGCGTATTTTGATCAAGGTTTTATCCGAATAGACGGGGATGAAAGATATACGGAGAGTAAATTAGTCGGCCATTTTGAACCTCCCTTAGTCGTCGAAAAGGGATGGATTTGGGATGCTTTTGTACCAGGACCCTTAACTCTTAGTATGAAAAATGGATCAATATTATTCATAAACGAAGCAAATCGATTGATTGAAGGAACACAAAATGTTCTTTTACCTTCAATGGATGAGGGAATTTTAATACTCCCAAAACTAGGTGTTATTAAGGCAGCTGATGGTTTTCTTGTAGTAGCAACTCAGAATCCTGAATCGTATATTGGTACTACAGTACTTTCGGAAGCATTAAAAGATCGGTTTGTATGGATTAAATTGAATCACCAAGGATATGAACAAGAACTAGATATTGTTAAACAAAAGGCAAAAATAAACAAGAAAGATATATTAATTGCCGAAATAGCAACAAAAATTTGTAGAGCAACGAGAAGACATCCTGATATACGTAGGGGATCATCCATACGAGGTGCTATTGATCTAGCAAAGATCTTAAGTTTAGTCAATAGCGTGGTTCTTGAAACTGTTTCGGAAATGGCAATTATGACCATTGCCACGAAAATTGAACTAGAAGACGGTGTAGATAGACCTATTGAAGACATAATCCATGAAATAGTGGAAGCTGTTCTTTCAGGTGAAGATGACCGTTTTTTATAGCTAAATCCCGAGAGGCCGCTCGGGATTACAAAAAGAATATACGGCTATTTGGTAGATTGAATTTAGAAGACCTAGCAGAAGCAGCGATCGTTGCGGGAGATACCTTACCAAAGCTAGACAAACTTGATCTAGCAAGTATAGAACGCTTAACTGAATCGGCTATTGATCATGAGAATCTCCCTGCATTGATGTCTCTAGCAAAGATCAACAAGTATGCTGTTTCTAATATATTAAATCCTGAAAGATTGGTATCATTGGGAAGAGTGGCTGGATCTGGAGGTATGTATACACCTCGTCTCTTTTTCGTGATGAGAGGTGTTCTGGATGTCAAAAGGCGCAAAATCCTAAGAAGACTAACTCGAACCTCTATTTTAAAACTATCGCTCCGTGTTGCCTCAGAAGGGTTGAGAGGTGATTTACCTGTACGGGGTGAATATCAATACCAAACAGATTTCGATTTAGAGGAAACCATGGAACAGCTACTAGAAAAATATCCAACAGGCATACCTGCTTTAAGAAGAAGTGATATAATTGGTATTGAAAGAAGAGAAAGAAAAAAGAATGGAGTTCTAATTCTCGATGCAAGTGGGTCAATGATGGGAGAACGAAACATTAATGCTGCCTTATCAGCAGCAGTAATGGCTTATTCAATGCGTCAGGATAAATTTGGAGTAATAGCATTTAATACCAAAGCATTTCTAATTAAGGGGATCAAAGATGATTTACGGATCCAAGATATCATGGATAAAATATTAGATCTGGAAGCAGTCGGTTATACAAATATTGAAGATGCTTTGAAAATGGGTGCACTACAAATAAAGAATTTAAAAACGCGATTTAAATGGGCCATCCTCCTAACAGACGGCGCATACAATAAAGGAGACGACCCCCGCTATTTGTGTAAACAATATGAAAAATTACACGTTATTAATTTACCTTCGCAAAAGAAATGGGGCCAACGAGTCTGTAAAGATTTAGCTCGTTTAGGTGGTGGTCGATATGTTAGTGTACGCAGTTACCATGAAGTTCCTAGAGCCCTGATGAAGATCCTTCGTTCGCCTTGGTAGTAGTAGAGCGATTATATTTTACTCTTAAATTCCATCAATTTATTTATAGTATCTTTTATTCTAATTATTTTAATTATCATTTTAGTAATTCATTTTCAGTATTCGCAATCCGTAATATCCGTCAGCAACATAAATTATATCATTCCGAACACAGACCATCTTTGTTTCTTTACACCCTTCATATTGAATTACTAATTGGGGGTCATTGAAATCAGATATGTCATATATCGCGAGCCCTTCTCGCCAGTTGGAAATAAAAGCTAAATTCTCTCTTATGAAGATGTCTAAACACCCTCCAATTCCATTAATGGATTTGATTTGAACTGGAAGACTAGGATTACTTGTATTAATAACCTTAAATCCTCCAGCCAGGTCAACAATAAAAGCTATATCGTCTCTGGTGGTGACTCCCCAAGGTGATGTGACATTATTAAACGTTCCAAGTATTGTACAATTGTTTGGAGTTGAAACATTAATTATATTAACATAACCTTGGTCACTAGTCACATATACTAAATCATCTGGTGCTTTATGAACACAATTAAAACTGCTTCCTGTATAATTACCGAGAATAGTAGGAGATGTAAGATTACTAGTATCGATGATTTGTAATCCGGTATTATGATCTGCTACATACACAAGATTATCAACCATATCTAATCCCCACGCATAACCCCCAGTATAGACTTTTGAGACAAAGGTTGGATTTAATGGATCACTAATGTTAATTATTTCTAAACCGTCGTCTCTATCTGCAAGAAACACCAAATCATTTTTGATTATTATATCATGAGGCCCAGTAGGACCGTGAATATAGGTCGAAATTTCTATTGGTTGATATGGATTCGATATGTTATAAATTCTTAAACCACCTAAATCAATGTCCGAAACAACCGCAAGATCCTTTTGAACTTGGACAAAATACGTATTCTGACCTGTATTAACTCTTGAAATTTCTTTTAAAGAAACATCATTTTTATTTGAAACAAATAACAGAATATAACCAAAAGATAGAATTAGAATTATAACAATAAGAAATATGATCATTAATGTTTTATTTTTCAAAAGAAATCCTTCCTATTTAATTGTTTCAAGTATATATTAAACCCTTAATAAAATAGAAGATTTCTGCAAAAGAAAATATAAAATAAAACAATGGAAATACTTCTTTAATTAGACGCTGAATCTACCAGTAGCTAAGTATTATTCCTCAGATTACCTTGGTAAGGACTTCTTTCAATCCATCTGGATAATTTGTAAGGATCCCATCTACCCCGATTTTTACAGCTTTCTTCATTTCAGATGGTTCGTCTGCATAGAAATAAAAGACTTTTATTTGGTTATCGTGACACATTTGGATGAATGATTCATCTAGTGCTGACTTACGAATTTGTGCCGTGTGTAAACCCAAATCTAGAAGTAACTTGAAATATTCGGATTTTTCTCGTTCTTTTTGTAACAAAGCACAGTTCATTTTCTGGTAATAATCATGGATTCGAATTATATTCTCGGGATATCTAGCAGTTATGACTGCTCTTTTTTCTGCTTTATAATCTTTGATTGTTCTTACAATAGTTTTTTCAAACCAGTCTGAATTTGGATTATAATATTTTAATTCGATATTTAATAGAATATTAGATGGAATTTTCTCTAATACCTCTAAAAAAGTAGGAATTTTCTCATCTTTGAATTCGGAACTAAACCATCCTCCAGCATCTAATGACTTCAAATATTTAGCAGTTAAATCTGGAACTTTTCCCTTACCATTGGTTGTGCGTTCTATCCCGTGACGATCATGAAAAACCATAAGGTAGTGGTCTTTAGTTGGTTGAATATCAAACTCAACCATGTCTGCATACAAGATTCCTTTTGCAAAACAAGCAAGTGTGTTTTCAGGAGCTAACCCTGCTCCTCCACGATGAGCAATATTTAAAACCATTTCAACAACTCGCAGGAATCTTGAAAGATTAAAGTAAAAAAGTTAATTGATTAATCAGAATTATATGGTAAGAAACAACTTTTAACTAAGAAGAAAATCTAATAAAATTAAATGATCTTAAATGGTAAATTGACGCTTATTCCGGAAAATGTGGCACAATAAGCTGGTGGAGGGACAATTTTATGAATATATTGCCCATTAGGTAGAGGTGGAACCCAAAAAGCTCCATCAATTGAAGAAGGTTTCTCAAGTGCCGTTCCTAGATAAAGAACCGTGTTACGACAAAAACAATAACCCTGTTTAAACTCATAAATCCCATAAATTATCCCAGGAGGAAAATAATCGGGTTCCCAGACTACATGACCGCTGCTATTTTTTAGTCTAGTTAAACCCCACCAACTCCCTAGTAAATAATCAGTTACATTATGATCCATTAGGCACGTTAAATTCATAATTAAGGTCATATTTTCACCTAAAGAGTAATTAGCACGATTAAGTTGAATATCAAGCGACCAAAAATCATTGAATGTAGCAGTAGATGGATTCAAAGCGGGATTGTCTTCTGTAAAAGGAGCTTCAGTTGGATTATTTTGCACAGACAACTGAAAAGTATATAGAAGAAGAACCAAGGAACTCATCATCAGAATCCCTATTCCCCCAATAATAAAGATTAAACGGAAATTTGTCCCCACAATAGCACCAATTAATTGAATTGTCTTCTCATGTTTTTAAAGTTTTATTGTATTCTGAATAATTGTGTATGATTCGGTAATTCATTTTTGGATTTTTCAATTTAGGTACGTCCAATAGGACAGGCTTTAATACACATACCACAGATTGAAACTCCTATGTCTGTAAGACGATTGAACTTATCTAATCGAGTCGCACATTTTTTTACATCAAAAATATTAGATCTCTTTACTGGGTAGTCAGTAAAATCTGAAGCTTGAAGTGCTCTAACTGGGCATGAATCAATACAATTACTACAGTCTCTACATTCATTCTTCAGCGGTTTACCAGGTTTTAATGTAACATTGGTTATTACTGTTGCAAGTCGTACTCTCGGGCCGTATTGAGGTGTAATAAGGAGTGCATTTTTACCAATCCAGCCAAG
>JBHLKP010000199.1:0-7335 GCA_048886525.1 Candidatus Hodarchaeota archaeon
AATTCTTCCTCACATGGTTATTTCAATGGCATCAGTTAAAAAAGAAGCTTTAAGACAGATAATCAGTTTTAGATCTTTTATTTTTGGTATTTCTTTGGCTATAATCGTGTATTTGGCAATAGCAATATTCAGTGGATGGGAGGATCTGATGACATACTTGTTTCAAGTAAATCCATTGATTGTTCTTTTAGCAATGCTATTAAGTCTCACAAATTATATTTTCAGATTTTTAAAATGGCATATTTTTACACAGAGTTTAGGACTAGACATCCCTTTGAATAAAAATTTCCAAGTATTTATTGCGGGTTTAAGTCTTTCAATAACCCCTGCCAAAGTTGGTGAAGCTATTCGGGCATTGCTTCTTCAAAAACTCATTTCAACTGATATTTCTAAGGGGCTTGCCTCTACTTTCTCTGAAAGGTTGATTGATTTGCTAGCTGTTACAATTCTAGCATTAGTCGGAATTGTCGTTCTAGGATCAAAACAGTCAATAATTTATCTACCAATCCTAGTGCTTATCTTGGTATGTATCTTAATCGGAGTTTTAATCTTTCTTTCTGATTCGTTATATAAAATAATAAGCCGAATTTTCTATGTAAATCCTTGGAGAAGTATGGGAGCCAAGGTTGACAAATTTCGGTCTGATGTAGTTGTCACATTTAATTTTATCCCATTTTTTGCAGCTTTAAGTCTTAGTATAATAGGGTGGGCATGTGAAGGGCTAGGTTTTTTCATTCTAGCTCAAAATTTGGGTATAACAATAAATTTTGAGGCAGCTATATTTATTTATGCAACATCTTCACTTCTTGGAGCAATATCATTTCTTCCTGGAGGACTCGGAGTCGTAGAAGGTAGTATGGAAATTTTTATGGCCGATCTTCTAGCTATAACGACTGCTTTAGCTGGAGCATTAATAATTTTAATCCGTATGACAACTTTATGGTTTGGAGTCGGATTAGGAGTAATTTTTCTACTATTAATGATGAGAAATATTAATAATAATTCATTAGCGAACAGATATAGTGATAAGCAGTTAATGAGCAAAATGGAGGAATAACAAATTCAGAAAGTTGTGGTAATTGGATTAGGATATGTTGGTTTACCTCTTATGAGTCTTGTAGTACAAAAAGGTTATGATTGTATTGGTTTTGACATTAATGAAGAAAAAATTGACCTTTTAAGAAAAAGAAAGTTACCGATTAAAGATAATATCGCTAAAGAATTATTTTCTGATCAAAATCTTGAATTTAAGGTAACAAGTGATCCTAAAGACCTTCACAACTTTGATATCGCAATAATATGTGTCCCGACACCTGTTAATAAGGATTTTACTCCAGATCTTTCACCTATAATATCAGCTTCAGAAACGATATCAAAATTACTCAAAAAGGGGGAACTTATTATAGTTGAATCAACTATTTACCCTGGAACAACAGAAGAAATAATTAAACCAATTTTAGAAAAATCTAGCTTAATTGCGGGTGAAGAATTCTTTCTTTCTCACTGTCCTGAAAGGATAGATCCTGGAAATCAAAAATGGACACTAAGGAATATACCCCGTGTATGCGGAGCAATGAGCGATAAAGGGTTAAATAAAACAGTACAGTTCTATGGATCAATTATAGAAGCGAAAATCACTAAATTATCAAGTGTTAGAGCAGCTGAGGCATGTAAAGTTATAGAAAATAGTTTTAGAGACATAAATATAGCTTTTGTTAACGAATTGGCTATGTCATTTGATAAAATGGGGATTGATATTATAGAAGTGATAAATGGAGCATCAACAAAACCATTCGCATTTATGGCCCATTTTCCAGGAGCAGGGGTAGGAGGACATTGTATACCAGTAGATCCATATTATTTAATAAAAAAAGCAGCTGATCTTGGATTTGATCATCAATTTTTGAAGTCTGCTCGTAGAATTAATAACCATATGCCTTATTATACTGTTAAAAGATTAGAAGAATTAATATTAACATCAGGCCGTACATTACAAGGTCAAAAAATAGGATTGTTAGGAATCGCGTTTAAGAAAGGAATTGATGATATTCGAAACAGTCCTTACTTTGTTATCAAGGAAGAACTAGAGAAAAGGGGAAGTACAACTCTATCATACGACCCAGAAGTGAAATCTATGTCATCAGTTTCATCCTTAGACGAATTACTTGGAAAAAGTGATTTTTTAGTTCTAATAACAGATCATAACGAATTTAGGACTTTGTCTCCTAAAAAATTGGCTGAGAATAAAATCATTGGGATTCTAGATGGAAGGAATGTTTTGCGAAAAGAGGAACTAAAAAAGCTTGGTATTCTGTTTCGTGGAATAGGAAGGCAATGAAATTTATATAGGATTAATAGTCATTAAAAACTAGATTTAGGTAGGCGTTAAATTTGGTTAAAGACGAAATTAGAATTTCTGTTGTCGGAACTGGTAGAATGGGATATTTTCATGCTCGCTTACTCGCTCGACTCGGATTTTTGGACTCAGTAGTAGATATAAATCCACAAATTGCTAAAAAAGTTGGTCAACAGTTTGATATACAGTGGTTTTCAAGCATAACAGCTTTAACTGAAGAACGGTCTCCGAATGGGGTAATCCTCGCTGTTCCGACCAACTTACATTCCACTATCGCGTTAGAAATTGCTAATAAAATCCCAACACTAAAAGCTTTACTTATTGAAAAACCTATAGCTCCTTCTGTGGAGGAAGCAGTAAGATTAAAAGCAAATCTTGATTCAAAAAATATTTGTATTCTTGTGGGACATATAGAAGTCTTTAATCCTGTAATAACTAGAATTCAAGAAGTTATGAAGCAAGAATTATTAGGGGATTTACGTTCAATCTTGTTTCAAAGACGAGGAGCTGTAGCTGAAGCTAGAATTGAATCAATTGGTGATGTTTATGAAGATATTGGAGTTCATGATTTTGATGTCGCTTCAAGATTATTACCCAAAGTTAAAGTACGTCTTTTTTCTACGGCAGTAAAAATTAATGGAATGGATAATTCTAGCACAATAGTTATCGCGTCAGAAGATAGTAATTTCTTTGCTACGTTTTTAATGAGTCGTGAACATGCTGGAAAAGTTCGAACTATAGAAATCGAAGGTACGAAGGCCACACTTCACGCAGATTTATTATCACAAATGTTGGAACTACGGAGCTTAGAAATTGCTAGAGGTGAAAAAGATATTTCTGCTATCCGTATTCCTTTTTCTAGTGGAGAACAAATAAAAGTTTATGGTGAACCCCTTCTTCTTGAAATGTGGAATTTTATTGATTGTATTAAAGGAAAAGCGTTACCTATTGTTTCTATCGACGATGGAATACAAGCTCTGAAACTAGTAAATGCTGCAAGACAAAGCATTAAATTAGGTGAAGTAATTCATGTACAGCTTTAATAGATAATTAGAAGTGAAGAAAAAAACCCCAACCAAAATATTTACGCACTTCTTCATCTTTTAATTTCCATTTTTTCTTTCGAGCGTCAAGATATCCCCTTAAGATAAATAGAGCTCCCTTATTTGCTAAAACCATCTTGAGAAGAAGTAAAATTGGATTATAGCCAAAATGATAAGTTAATCTTCCATTTCTGAAATGATTCTTTCCAGCAACACGAGTGGTAGGTCGCTCTTGGTACATTACCACATTATCAATTTGAGGAGATTTAAAGCCTCGAACCTTTGCCTTTGTGTTTATCCAAGTATCCCAATCTACTTCAGGAAAATCTTCTTCCACTTCAGCTATAAAAGAAGTTCGAATAACTTTCCCTGATCCCCTAGCGTCTTTTCGACCAATTTTTGCTCCAATATTGATTTGTTCTGTGTACTCGAGAGTGTCAGATCGGATTCTTATTGCACCTGAAGCACATGCAATTTTCGGTTGTTGTTTCATTATTTGAATAATCAACTGATAATAATCCTTCTCTAAGCGAGTATCAACGTCCAACATCCCGAAATAGTCGTACTCTTGGTTCTTTTGAATTTCATACCAGGATTCCTTCCATATTCTGCCCACAGTATCTAGATTTGGTTCTTGTTTCAAAGGAAGGCGCAAAAGACGGATATTTAACTGAGGGTGCTTTGAAATTAAGCGATTAACTTCCTCTTCAACACGTGGATCTGGTGATCCGTCATCAGCAATAATTACTTGTGCTGGTTTCAATGTTTGGTTTACTAGTGACTGGATACAACCTTCCAACATCTCGAATTCATTATATATTTTGATTGCAACACATAGTTGTGACATTTTCTTAGATAACAAGATTTAACAGATCTTATAATTCTTCTTCTTCCTAATTAAAATAAAAAATTAGCTAACTTCTAAGTCAAAATTATTATTAGATAGAAAACGTTATTTTTTTGCGCTTTGGAAACGAATTTAGATATTGATACGGTATTTAAAATTGCTTGTGATGCTTTTACAAATTATATGAGTGATTTGGGAATTTAATCCCAAAAAACGAAAATATTATTTCTCGTTTTTACCGATATTAGTAAAATCTTGCTCACCTAATTTCCGAAATTGATATTTTGTATTAGAAAAGTCAATTATCTCATCCTCTTTAATATCTACATTTGCTTCTAATCCAATTAGTTGTAGGAATTGATTTTGTTGAATGTAGCTTTCTTCTTGTGTTCTTTTAAACCACAAATTATCTAAAGAAAGTTTTTCTCCTCTTTGAATATCTTTCTTGGCCACAATTGCTTTCTTCATTGGTCCAATATTACCATATTTTTTCTCTGCGTCACTCATATCAACTGATCCACTCCCATATACATTTAACACCAATTTCATTAATTCTCTGATCTCTATCATCTGTTCTTTACCGATCGCTGCGTGATAATCTATTCTCTCCTTTCCAACATCAAGAGTATAATGTTTTTCGAGAATATTAAATCCTAAGGCTGCTCCCAAAATACTGATCAGCGTATTGTGAGGATCATCAAATGCTGTATGATCTGCATACCCAATTGGGAGATTAAAGAGGTCTCGTAATTTGATCATTTTTGATAAATTTATATCATTATAATTTGTAGGATAACTTTGAAATCCAGACATTAGAAGAATATTATTCCTTCCCCTATTCTTCAGGAAGTCGATTGCATATCTAATTTCATTTAAAGTGGCACCTCCTACGCCTAATATTATTCTACCGTCGAATTTCGATATAGAATCTAACATAAAGTGATCATTAATGCTTACAGCATGCAATTCAAGTGAATCAATCTTTTTATCACTATTTAACAGAAAATTACAGCTTTCTACATCATCACAAAGTGTTATTACGTCTAAACTTTTTTCTATCGAATAATCAATAATTTTCTCCCATTGCGTTTTAGAAAAAATCCATTTCTTTAATGTTTTAATTAGGGGATGATTTTTTTGCATGTAACTTTCGATATTCAATAATAAATGAAATTTTACAGCATTTAATTTAATTTCAGCGATGTCATCAATCATTCGAAACAAATAATCAATATCCCCCTCATGGTTGTATGCTGTTTCGCCAATTATATAGGGGATATTCCGCTTGAGATTAATTGTGTGCACTAGCATCAGTTCTCCATATCTAAACTTGGTAAATGTATGTATTCTTTAGTTTATTTGGTAGAATCAGAACTTAGATTATCTCTGAGATCTTTTCATTCTTGTGAATGTACACTACCCTCTTTGTTATTATTCTAAAAACCATAGAACTGCCTAAGAATGAAAAATGATTGAGGTATAAAAGTAAGAATGAACAAAAGAATCATAATAGTTATTGAATTCCTATTAACCCAGTGAAAGAACTTTTCAATATAAGTAGTGATTGACGATGGTAAATATGATAAGAACTTTATTTTTTCTGTAGTAGAGGGTAATATATCTTCATTTCGAGTTAGAGCACGAAATAATATAATGAACGTTGGAATAATGATAGGAAAAACTACAAAAATATTCCTTTCAACACGAGAAGCCAGAAATAATTGAGCAATAATTGCAATCGGAATAACAATAGCTGATTTAAAAAGAAATTTATCCTTCCACACTGTAAATAGACCATACCACATGAAATTAAACGTAATAAAGACTAGAAAGATCCAGTTAATTAAACGTCCAATATTAAAGAGCTTTTGATAATAAGCCGGGAATTGTCCAGCCAAAATATTATAACCATAACTTAACTCACCAAAATCCCCTCCTAATAATAATCTTTCAAAACTAAAAAAGATTACAATGAAAATTGTAATACTAACAGGAATTAGAATGGTTTTGAAATCTTTTTTCCATTCATAAGTTATAAGGAAAACAAAAATAAAAATGATCAATAATTCTTTAACTAAGATACCTAATATTAATGATCCTAGAAATAGATAATAATTCTTAATTTTTAGCGAAGAAATTATGAGAATTGCGAAAAAATATGTTGCTGGTTCAAGTACGGCAAAAGAAGATGTCCGAATCACAGATGAACTTAAAAGAAAAAGAATACTTCCCAAAAAACGTTCATTAAGACTAAAATCAAATGAATCTAAGTAGAAATACAATAAAATTGATGTACTTGCGAGAAATAAAGAATTAATAAAAATAAACAACGGAACAACTTCAATATTGAATAATGTGTGAAAAAAATAGGTGAGAAGAGGAACTAATATCCGAAAACGATAGGGTTCAATAACATCAAAATTTCCTGATGCCATTTCTAAATAAATCTCCACATCACCTCTTAAAGTATAGAATCCAGTCAGAAATTCACTAGATGTGATATCACTGAGGAGAGAAAAGGGAAATATGAAAAATACCGATATAAGGAAGGAAAAATAAGACAAAAGAGCAATATATATTAGATTTAAGTTTTTTTCATTCATTTCATTTTTACTCCATGAATTAATACTAACTAGGTTTTAAGAATCATATTTTTTAACAATATTGACTAAATTAAATTTTATTCACGTACATTTCATATTTAGATAGGATCCAACCCAGTTGTTTATTTAACAACAATAAAGATTTAAAATTTCAACACTATTGTTCTTTATAAACTTTAATCAACGAAACTGATTTACGATTAAGATTGAATGTAATTTAAAAATTATTTCTATATAACTACACTTTCAAATTAATGTAATTAAACTCTAATGATTCAAAATGGTCGTATTTTAATGAAACGGACAAGTTTTAAGAATTGGAAGGAACCTGATATTCAACACGGACAATTAACTGAATGGAATTGGTTAGTTCAATACCCAGATACACTTAAATTAGGAAAATATACCGATCTAGGAGCTTTTACATATGTCAATGCAAAATTCGGAGTTGAAATCGAAGATTTTGTCCAAATCGGTTCTCATTGT
>JBHLKP010000200.1:0-7287 GCA_048886525.1 Candidatus Hodarchaeota archaeon
GGATAGCTTCGGATTTAGGTTTTAATGTTTTTGTGGTTGATGATGCGTGTGCGGGGTGGTCCCCTATTTTACATAATGCTTCGTTGAGAGCTATGGAATTATTTTATGCAAATATCATCACTACTGAGGAAATTTTAAAGACTTTAGATGAGCAAATTAAAAACTCAAGTAAAGTTAAAGAATGAGTTTGAAGAAACGTTAGTTATTTACGTGCTGGATCCGTGAGAAGAACGGGATGTTGACGCCTCTAGCAGACGAATTATCCAGTAGGGGATCGCCCGTAGATGTGGGTACAGGCCAATCTTTATATTTCGAAAGTACCTGAAGTTAATTTAATGTAGAAAATGGGATCTTTGTACGGATGATAATCGTAGATTAAAGTTTCTTCTTCTTCATCCCATGCCGTAGCGTCATTTACGACGAAAAATGAAATTCCCAAAAACATTCTTTCCACAATCGTTTGTCAGTGTCTGTGAATCTGGGTGTAATATTTTTCAGCTGGGATACTGATTCCACAAATTTACTTAGCTGTTCATAGTGTATATTCGTAAACTTAATCTTTGTAAATCTATCTGTATTAACTTCCACTTCAACCGTTCCCCTATTTTCATAATCAAAAAGAAAGAAGTCTAAGAAAGATCTCCTTAATCTGGTTTTTCCAGTGAATTTCAATTTGATTTTCTTTACAATAAACCAGTCAATGCTTTCTGTTCCAAACAGCCGTGAGAGTGATAATTGGTTCTCATTAACTCGTAATTTATTTGCATTCCGCATTATAATAAAGATGGAGAGACCAATACCAACGATGATAAATACGGATGAGAAAATTAACTTGATTTCAAAAGGTGGGTCGTCTCTAAACCTCATAATGAGTAAAAATAAACCAAACGCACTTATAAGGGGCGTAAAAATAAGAAAGATTAAATTTGCACGTGTACTACGCAAAGTGATTTCATTCATTTCCATGCTTATTCCTCAATCCACATGTCAGAGACATCCCTAGTGGTTAGTAGTTCTATGAGGAAATAAATAGAGAAAATAATCCTTTAATAATTTTTAATGTTGATTCTGATTCATCGTCAAATATTTTGCAGAAGCTTTTGATAAGACTGATTATTAGAATACGCTTGGGGAATTAATGTTTCTTTTAATTCTAGTAGATTTCCAATTAAATGATCTATTTGATCTGGGTAGAGTACTTCTTCACCTCGTATCGTCTCAAAAATCACAGAATATTGATGCTCACTGAAGGACGCACGAATATTTTTAGAAAGAGGTATAGGCTTTTTTCGAGTGGATAGAACCATCAATGATACCTCATTTCAGACAAGGTTTGCTAGAATATATATCGACATATGACCCAGGTATTAGCTCGTTATCTAAAGTGTATATAATTCACAGTTTTTTACCTGATGTAATCATTTTCCTTTAAGAAATAATATTATTTCAGGCATTTTTAACGATTTAGCTTACTTTAAGAGTTCTATAGATCCAAATTTCAGTACAACCTCTCCAACTTCGTTTTTAGTCTCAAATCCAATTATTTTACTCGTTTCTTTCTCTTCTACCAACCAACCTTCCGTAGTAAGTGTGTTATGCATAAAAACTGGCTTTGAAAACCTTGTTTTTACTCTCTTGACCTTTGCAGGGTTACCATCGGCAAGACCATCCACGATTACTTGTGTCGCAAAAGCCATCGTACATAAACCATGAAGGATAATATCAGGTAATCCAACTGCCAAGGCAATATCTTTGTCTACATGAATAGGATTATCATCTCCTGAGGCAGCTGCATAGCGCATAGATTGATCAGAGGTGACTTTCATCTGTTTAGTAATAATTATTTGTTTTTCGATTGTTTCTTCCTTTACTTTTGGTTTTGCTGATTTAACTCCTTTTCTCTGTTTCTTAAAAAACATTCCCGCTCGCATTTCAAAAACAAGTTCATCTTCTGCGCTTCCACTGATTTTTGCCCACAATATGTCCCCTGATTCCTTAACATCGATAGATTCTAGTTCAATAATTGTTTTAATTTTATCCCGAGGTCTTAATGGTCGATGATACAAGATCTCTTGTTCACCATGAACCATTCGGGAAATATCCAGATTGAGAGTGTTATCCGTTACCATTTCTTTCATTGGGGTAACTGCCATGGTTACTGGAAATAGAACTGGGATTGCTAACTTATTTTCATCTGATTCATAGTAGCGTGTATTTGTCTCATTCGTGGCTTTGGCGTAAGCTATCGTTTTCTCTGGGTCAACGATTTCTGTTGTTCCCTTGTACATCCTTCCAACAATGTTAGGGTCGAGACCACTTTCTATCGGTTCTTCAGTTGTACTAGATACGATTTCTGTTGATTGTATTATTTCTTTTAATTTTTTCAATGAAAATGCTTTATCAAATTTAACTAATTCTGCTAATCGGCTAGTTTTAATTTTTTGAGCCATGAATGCTTTTGTTGGATCAAGAGTGCCTTCAATCATCTTCTGTAGAGTATCACTACTCATTTTAATGACACATCGTGGTTCCTCTGGTATATCTTTGGATACTGAAACTTTGCCATCTTGAATTGTGACACACCAGTCATCTGTTCCCGTTAATTCAAAATGCAGAGTCGTTTCCCAATCTTCAGCCTCCTCTGGTATAAAAACCTGTGGCATTAATGGAAATATATCATCAATTGATGGTCCTTTCAATTTTGCTTCCACTGTTACCTGGGGAAAAGATGTAATATCATCAAATCTTTTTCTAATTTCCTCTACCGTCCATATTTCGTCTCCTTCTTTTTCTATACCAGGAGTGGTCATCATTTGATATTCGAATAAATGTTGGCCATGAATTCCAAAAATACGACCTGTGATATCCCTGGATTTATCACTGGCGAGAAATAAAACCATTGGTGTAGCCTGCTCAGGAGTGAATTCGCTAGAAACAGCCTCAATGTCTTCAGTTAAACGGGTTTTTGCCATTGGGGCAATAGAATTCACGGTAATATTATATCGCTGGAGCTCTTGTGCAACAGTTTTTGTAAAGCCGTAGATCCCTGCTTTCGCTGAACTATAGTTTGATTGTCCAAAGTTCCCCATTAGTCCCGCAAGTGATGTAGTGTTAATGATGCTCCCTCCAGTCCCTTGTTCTTTTAACACTCTGGCAGCAGCTTGAGTACAAGCAAATGTTCCTTTCAAATGAACATCTAAAACTTTATCCCAATTTCTCTCATCCATATTGATAAGTGTTTTATCTCTTAAAATACCCGCGTTATTAATTAAAACATCAATTTTCCCATAATTGTCCAATGCCGTCTTTATAATATTTATTCCTCCCTCCATAGTAGTAACATCATCATAATTTGCTACAGCTTCTCCACCTATACTTTTGATTTCTTCTACGACTTTATTAGCCTTTGATACAGTAGAACCAGAACCATCAGGAGTTGTTCCTAAATCATTAACAACAACCTTAGCTCCTTCTTTTGCAAAACCAAGCGCGTGAGCACGACCAATGCCACCCCCAGCTCCAGTAATTATAACTACTTTACCATCAAATAGTCCCAAAATTGTTTCACCTATCTTTTCTAGCTTATCTTTTCTATCCAAATAAAAATGGCTTTTTTTCGGTATTCTGTCTTTTCTTTAATAAGTAGATAGATCCTTTTTGGTTTGATTTTTATCTTTAAATTGCTAGTATAAAGTTTTTCATGTCTTAAACTTTAATTAACTTACTAATTTGAAGCAAATATTGTCTAAGATTAGAATTCTATGGATGTTTAAATCCCATATGTTTTTAAAAGTGGGATGATTAACAAAATAGTAAGTTAATCATTGGAGGTTTGTCATATGAAATCGTCAATTCGGGGCAATTCTGAACAACCGCTTGTAATCCTAAAACCCAAATTTCTAAAATTAGTTGCTTTATTAAAATCAATACCTATAGCTGTTTTTTTAGGCTTATTTGGGGGAATAGGTGTATTAATGGTGACCTTAATAGCGAGTGAACAACCAACCACTGGTGGTACTGCGGATCCTAACACGACTATGATGTTTATCGGTGGCGCGATCGGCTTTTTTCTGTTAGGGGCAATTCTATCCATTTGGTACAGAAATACCACACTTAGTCATATCGAGTATCGTATTTTTCCTAATGGTATAGAGTATTTTGAGGGACTCTTTACGGTGGAGCAAAAAGCAATCAAATTTGTGGACGTTTCTGAGATCTATTTACGTAAAGGTGTATTACAAAAGCGATATAACTTGGGATCAATTTTTTTAATGTCAAAAGGCTTGATGATTCCCATGGTTGGGATGCGAGGAAGTCTCGGAGGAATGATTCTCCGTGATATTGAAGATCCCGACGCGATTTACCAACAGCTCAAAAAACTCAAAGACAAAGAGCAAGTTTAACACATGATTCAGTAAATGATATTTTCGCCTATTAATCAATTATTTTCAGCTCATCCTTTATGAATTAAGGTGTAATTAATCTCATCACATTTATATTCGGGATTATATCGTTTGTTTTTGTACATCTATTATAAATACACTTAATCCCCTAAAGAGGGACTTTTAGTTCCGAATGAAGAAGTGTCCTTTACGTATATTTTTCATCTTATTTTTACAGATGTAGATGCATTGGAAAGTCCTTACTCATTCATGGAAGGAAGTTTTTAGGATTCTTACTTTCCCAATTAACGACAATAGTTCTTATTAGAGGGTGTCTATTATTGGAATCTGAAAAATAGAATAAAAAATCCTATTAGGCAAAAATCTAGAATGATTTTCAGCAGATCAATTAATTGAGATATTTTCTTAAAATGATAGTTGAACAATAATACTCTTTTGATAAATAAAAGATATATAGCTACGCGTACATCGGGACTTTATGGTTTCTATTTCATATTCTGAGCTAATCAATCGTTCTCAACAATATGAATCTAAAGTATTAAAGATATTAAGAGAACTTGTAAAATTTCCCACAGTGGCATTTCGAGATACTGTGGGGATTCAAGACTGTGCAAATTATCTCGTGGAACTCTTACACAATTTAGGCTATAAAGCTGCGTTATATCCAACTGTACCCGAGGGTTCACCAGTGGTTTACGCAGAGAAGGACGTCGGCGCGCCTAAAACATTACTCTATTATAACCATTATGATGTTCAACCTGAAGATCCTCTTGAGTCATGGATATCATCTCCGTGGGAATTTACCGAACGAGAAGGACGGATGTTTGGGAGAGGTACAATAGATAACAAGGGTCCTTTTACTATTAATCTTCATGCAATGGAACTACTTGAAGATCAAATGGGAGAACTACCTGTTAACGTCAAGTTTGTAATTGAAGGAGAAGAAGAAGCTGGGTCAGATAATTTACCTCACTTTGCTAAACCAAATGCACATCTTTTAAAAGCTGATGGCTGTATCTGGGAAGGGGCTGGATTGTTTTCCATGGAACAAGATTCTTTAGAGGTAAAAAACCTAGTTGAAATTTGGTGTGGACTGAAAGGAGATGCTTACTTTGACATAAAAGCAGGGGGTATACCAAACTATCCGAATAGAGACGCCCATTCAGGATTAGCTCCCGCAGTACCTAATGCTGCTTGGAGCTTGATCTGGGCATTAAACACGTTAAAAGACGATAAGGAAAATATATTAGTTGAAGGTTTTAATGAACTTGTGCAGCCCCCTGAAAAAACGGAGATTGATGCCCTTAAAAATTATCAAGGTGATATTGAATCATTGTTAAAGCGAGACTATCAACTTGATACATTACTCATGGATCGATCAGGGTTAGATCTCTATAAATCAGTCTATTTAGGACCTTCTTTGTCTATTTGTGGATTAAAAGGTGGGTTTCAAGAATTGGGATCAAAAACAATCGTACCTGCAGAAGCTTCGGCAAAACTTGATTTTCGTTTAGTGCCAAATTTGACTGTAAAAAAAACTGAAGAATTACTCAAGGCGTATTTGACCAAAAAAGGCTTCGGAGAGTTGAAAATAAACCTTGTGACAGGTTATGAACCTGCAAAAACCTCAGTTTCTCATCCTTTTATTCAACTTGTAAAAAAAGTCACTCAAGAGATAATTTCTCCAACTCCTGTTAATGTGATCCCTTATGCTCCAGGATCAGGCCCGGCTTATCTTTTTAGTGAGCATACTCCCCTTTGTATTGTGAGTAACCGTCTGGAAGGGGTCAATGGGCATGCACCTAATGAGAATATCCCATTAAATGTCATAAAACCAGGTCTTGCTTATAATGCTCTCATTGCTCAACTTTTAGTAGATGGTTAAGCCACTTAAGTGTTTAATGAAATTACTTTTCAACTAGATTCAAAAGAAGGGGATTTCTAATTTTTTAGTCTATACATTGGTTTTGATATTGGTAGGATAATAGAAATTCATTTAAGGATCTTCTATGATGATTTAGAAGAAAATCATTTTTTTGATAATTTGTGATTTCTTTACCTCTATCGCCTATCTACTAAGATTTGGCCATCTTTCATAGCCATAATAATTTTATTCTTATCTTCTAAGACCTCAATTTTATTTAGTGGGTTTCCATTAATAATTAAGAGATCAGCTTTTTTACCTTCCTCAAGAGTACCGAGATCTTGTTCGAGACCTAAAGCTTCAGCTCCAATCTTTGTTGCAGCCATAATAGCCTCCAAAGGAGTCATACCTATCTTATTAACCAGTAGTGCCAATTCTTTTGCGTTTTTACCATTTGGAATGAGATTCGGATCACAGAAATCCATACTAAGAGCTATTTTAACCCCTCCATGATAAGCTTTTTTTATGGACTTAATATGTTCTTCATATACTGCTTTAGCCTTCTGTAAGCCATATTCAGTAACCCCCCCTTCCACACCTCTGTGATATATAGTATAATTTCCATTCGATATTAAAAATAACCCGATCCAACTATTACAATCCAAGATTCTTTCTGGACTGCTTTCTATCTCTTGTTTTCGCGTTTCGGAAAATAATTTCTAGTTCTTTCAATCCTATGTCATTCAACGTTGGAATGAACGGATTTTCATCTAAAAATCAATAACGCTTAGGTTCTAATCTCAGTTAATTTTAAAATATTCCAAAAAACGTGAAATGACTAATTTAATGAAAAAATTTTACTTAAAAGTGATCTCGCTTCAGGAAAAAAGGGTGATTCAGAGGAGGATTTGACCCATGTTTGAGATATTATGTTCCCCATTCTATTTTCGTTTTTTTCGCTGCATTGATATATTCAGCTACTTGTGCTTGTTCCAACCGTGATCCGAAAGGAGCATTACT
>JBHLKP010000201.1:0-7223 GCA_048886525.1 Candidatus Hodarchaeota archaeon
TACCTTGCTGCTTCGACTTTGCTGTTGGTTGAAGTACTCTGGTTAGTACTAGAGAAGAAAAAATTGGATAACAGCGAATCGCAAGAAAGGATCATAAGCTATACCGATAGAAGCCCGATCTGGCAATATGTTTTGGTCATCCCCATTTTAGTGGTTTTTACATTATTCATGTACTTGATAGTCGCTCCATATATACAACCGTTCATAATAGATACGTTTTTCAGTTGGTATCCTGAAGAATACAACTTCCAAGCTATTATCCATAACCCATCGGTGTTATCGAATTTAAAAACATACGCAGGAGCCCGATTATTAGCGATCATGAATTTTATTTTCCCAGCTACAACTTTAACTGTAGTAGAAGAGTTCTATTTTCGAGGATACTTACTACCACGCGTGGAAGAGCACATAAAAGGATATGCACCCTTATTAAATGTAATCCTCTTTTCAGTATACCATTTTTTTTCTCCCTGGGAAAACCCGATAAGAATTCTAGCCACTCTTCCACTCGTCTACTTAGTTTGGTATAAAAGGGACATTCGATTTTTATTGATTACTCATTTGTTAGGAAATGCTGTCGGAGGAATATATGTCCTACTTGTGGCTTTTTAGCTCTATGATGTATGGAGCAATTATAATATCTCCTAACGTTTATTTTTTTCTTTCTATAGCAGAAATGCAAATAAAACATTTCAAATGGTTCTTCGTTGCGTTGTTGACAATATTTGGGTTACTGGTAAGAATGGTTTTACTAACGCAATCTATTAAAAAGAATTTTTCTCTGATTAACTTGAAATCCCTGCTCCTTCATGTCGATATTTGATAAAAAGAGACGAAATTGAGGTAATAAGCCCTAGAACATAACCATAAAAGCTAAAGGTATGAAATGCTAACACTCTTATTCCTGTTCCTCCTGATAGTACATGCCCATTTATTGTTTGAATCCCAATAAACAGCAGAATTACAAGAGTATAGAATATTATTCCTATAATTCCGCTCATCACACTCCATTTGGTATAATTAAAGTGAATTAGAATTGATGATATCACTAGTGCACAAATACCTAAGATGGTCATTAATACAAATACATTATATTGTGCTAATATTCCATCCATAAAATTACTATCAAAATCTCTTATATCTTCATCATCAAGAGTAGTTCCGATGTATTCGACCGAAATATGTGTTGAATAGATATTTATGAAGGGTTCTTCTACACCTCCTGCAATTTCTTCCACCTCCATTACGATCACTGGGACGAACATCGCAATGAAGAACATAGGGGCTAACAAGAGTCTTAGACACCAAGTCAATATTTTCTTGACATCAGGGGTAAAAAAGGTTCCATTTTTATTCATTTTAAGTCACTAATTTAAGGATGTGAAGTTAACTACTTAGTAATGGCGGAACTGATGATCTATTGTTAGGTTTGCTATCACATTTTTTATATTTTGATTTCGTCGCAATTAATTTCTCTGTTGTTGATAAAAAGTTCTTTTAAATAAATTTTTTTTATCCAGCTGAACTTAACTCTGTGAAAATGCAAAACATTAAATTAAAGTGATATTATATCTTATTCACGATCTTAATCTTTAGAGTTTATAGTTACATTAAATATCTAGTATTGTCTCACCTCAGGGAGAGGAGTTTTTCCCAATTGGGCAATTTGTAAGAATGTGGTAAAATTGTGATATTATGAGATCAATAATTATAGAAATTATATGAAATTACAGGAGAATCTATGAGAACTACCGAATTCCTGAAAAGAATCTATATATATAAAAGTTAAATTTCTTCTTTTACATTTCTCATAACTTGATTTTGCAGAAGGATTAAACAATGGCAATTGTTGAAGTAAAAGACTTATTTAAAACTTTTAAAATTCCTGGGGAGGATATTGAAGTCTTAAAAGGAATTTCATTATCAGTTAAACAAGGTGAATTCATTGCAATAATGGGACCGAGTGGTTCTGGTAAATCTACTCTATTAAATATTCTTTCAAGTATAGAAGAAACAACGAGTGGTGATGTTTTATTGGATGGGGAAAAAGCCACTAAGGGTAATGTGGTAGATATACGTAGACACAAGACATCTATTATTTATCAGGATTTTAACAATCTAGCTTACTTAACTGCGCTGGAGAACGTGATGTTCCCTATGACACTTGCTGGAATGGAATTAGAAGCAGCTAGAGAATCCGCAAAAAAGTTATTAGAGAAAGTACAATTGAGTCACCGCGTCGATCATATACCTGATGATCTTTCTGGAGGAGAGCAGCAAAGAGTTGCAATAGCAAGAGCATTAGCAAATAAACCGAAGTTAATTCTTGCTGATGAACCCACTGGAAATTTGGATACAAAAACAGGTGACTCTATTATTGAATTATTCCGATCACTTGTTAATGAACAGAACATCGCCATTATCATGGTAACTCATAACATTCAAATTGCAAAGAAGACGGATAGAATCCTTATTCTCAGAGACGGGCAATTACACCGAGAAGAAGATGTATTGGAGGCCCTATAATTATGAGTAATCAACCAAAAGCTGATAGATTTCGCCCCCGTGACAGGTTTTTTTATTTGATCCAATCTATTAGATCAATTCAGCGAAACAAAAGAAGATCGGTCTCCATGATTTCGGGTCTCATTTTAGGTATTTCAATATTAGCAGGAATATTCCTATATACCACAGTACTAATGAATAATGTCTATTTAAGCATTATAGATGGATCCCCTTATGAAATCCGTATGGATTTTAATGAACCATTATCTGACTCGCAAATTGAGGCTTTCCGCACAAATTTTAGTGCTCATTCTAAAGTTGCGGACGCACAGATCCTCTTCGGTAATGGACGCACAGTTGAAGAAACAACGGCTACGTCAACTGAAATTTATACTTCAGCAATTTTAAGGGCTGATGTTCGCGCCGAATACAATAACGAGACGTACACAGGATCACAAGGCCGAATATTTGATATTAACTTTTATTATAGTACTATTGGAGTGAATTTACGGCAATCACTAGTAACTGGAAGGGAAGCAGGAATTTATTTAGCCAATGACCCAAATTTCCATGGTATTTTAATTTCTGAATCATTAGCAGAAGAAGCAAAGTTAAAAAAAGGCAACCGATTAAGTGCTTTGACTTTAGAAATTGCAGTTATTGATCCTGCAGACCCAAATTTTCCATTTTCAGGAGGGGAAACAAAAGGAACTGCAATTTTGGAAAATATCACTATCGCGGGAATTATATCGAAAGAGGATGAAGCTTCGGCTGGTTTATTCTCCGAAGCAATAGGATTATCTACAGGAGGAGAAATTTTCATTCCAAGAGAACTTTTTGAGGATCAAGGCAATTTTACATCTTTTTTTTCTTCTTTGAATAGCGAGCAAATGCAGTATTGTGTTATGAAAATTGATGAGAGTAAATTTGCTATTGCAGATCCAACAAGGGTGAATGCTCAAATCAACGCTCTAATTAATGAATTTGAAGAGAATTCCATTTTAATAGGAACAAACCTTGTTCAAAGCACCCTTTTACCCTTTCAGCTCTTAAGTATATTTATATTCATCTTTGATGGCATTCTGACTATTCCTGTGGCAATACTCTCGATTTATTTATTGAGTTTTGGCATTGATCTCTCCTTGCATGAGCGAAGATACCAAGTTGGTATTCTAAAAACTCAAGGTGCATCTCCAAAGCAAATTAAAAGAAAAATCTTAGCTGAAGCGCTTTTACTAGCAGCTTTTGGGTTAATTGCTGGATATACAGTTGCCATTTTTGGTGCTTGGGGAATTGGTACCGCTAGAGGATTTATGAGATGGGATTGGGATTATGCCTTTACCAAATTACCTGATTTTCTAGTATTAGACCAAACAGCTTTGTTTGTCGTGGGGGGATTAATCGTTGTTATCCTAATAGTAATGGTAAATGGAAAGGCTAATACATTCATTGGGATGGAAATTACAGAGACAGTTAGGAGAACAGACGATTTAGAAAAAGGTAACTTTTTGAAACGAAACAATCTTGATATTCTTTTCTTCATCTTAGGATTAATCACATTAATTTTAGCTTTCCTTTTAGAATTTGGAATATCCATACCTCTCGGCCCCTTAGGCCCAATTCTAGCAATTATTGGCCCAATTGTATTTTGGATTGGGGGTGCAGCCGTTGTAGCTCGGTTAGCTATCTGGATCCCCTCAAAAACAGATCCGATTATTAAGCGTATAGGCTTTCTAAGGGATGTTTCGATTCTGATTAAGGGAAACATATTCCGAAAATCTGGAGATATTCCTAGACTTGCCTTAATAATCGCGTTAACTGTTTCATTCAGTGTATTGGCTGCTGTTCAGGGTAACTCTGGTCAGGTTCATCAGGAACGATTGATAGTTTACGATATTGGAGCTGATATGGTTGTAAATACGGGGTTCAATTTTTCCTCGTTGGTTATTAATTCCATAAATGCAACATATGGAGTGAAAAATGTAATGGCTATTACTACTTCGGCCGGGATACTTCGAAATGATCCTATTTCTATTTATAGCATTGATTCCAGCAGCTTTGGGGCTATAGGAAAGTGGCAAGTCGACGCGACTTCTGGGAGAGTTTCTAAGGACGGAATGTTATCTGATCTAGCAGAGAATCCTAGAAATGGGTGTTTAATAGGAGAATCCGTTCAAAGCCAGTATGGTCTCTCCATTGGAAAAATTATACGGTTGGAAGTGTTAACATTTTCTTGGAGTGGGTTTTCTCTCGATTACGAGTACATTACTCAGAATTTTACTGTGTCTGGTATCTTCAACCACGCTCCAGGAGGAATTGGAGGTAGTGCTATAATTATTGATCATGAGGCACTAAATCATCTTTCAAATATCAATGACTTTGCTAGTATATTTGGTATTCCAGGATTAACGGGGCCAAAAGTTGTTTATGCATCTAAATACTTAGTACAAACAGAAAAAGATGCTGAAGTTTCCGCTATTCGCGAAAATCTCTTAACTAATGATTATATTATCACCATAAAAACATTAAAAGATGAAATTGAAAAATCTTATGAAATTAAACAGATGGACTTTGGGATTCCTGGATTATTAACAGCTGATTTTATCATTTCACTTCTTACAGCTACTTTAGCTACGTTTATCTTCATGAGTATTTTAATGGAGAAAAGAAAAAAGGAATTTGCTATTTTAAGGAGTTATGGTGCTTCAGAACGGCAAATCTTTAAGATAGTGTTCAGTGAAACCATTGTTCTTCTACTTACATCAGTTTTATGGGGATTATTGATAGGCCTAGGGCTATCAATTCTTTTTAATCCTTTTTTTGAACTCATGGATGTTTTTATTACTCCTCTCTCTGCTCTGGGAAGTGGAGGGTCTCAGTTAAAGCGCCTTCTAATATTTGATTGGGGGAGTTTAGGTTTCACGTTGTTTGTAACCTTTTTGGCAATGATCATCGCTACTTTCCTCTCTGTGAGAGATGCCTCCAGAGCAAAGATATCTACTGTCGTGAGAGAATTATAGAGGAAAAGAAAATGAATGTTGAAAGTGAGGAAAATAATAGCCGGAAGGTAGAATATACTCAATTACTTGTAGCTAAAAGTCTTTATATGATCTATAAAGGTAGAGCTGAGCATGCATCTGTTGTTGCTCTTAAGAGTGTAAGTCTCGATATAAATTATGGCGATTTCATTGCTATTGTAGGTCCATCTGGGTCTGGTAAATCTACTTTTCTAAAAATCCTTGGTGGACTAATGCGCCCAACTGCTGGATCTGTACACTTTGAGGGACTTGATATAACGAAAACCCCAGAGGAAGAATTAACTACATTTCGACGTGAGAAGGTAGGTTTTGTCTTCCAGGAAGGTAATCTACTTCCTGATTTGACTGCGTTTGACAACGTGAATCAAAGTATGGCCCTTAATGGAATTTCCTATACTTACCGAAAAAAAAGGACTCTTGAGCTCCTTGATCTAATGGGTGTTCTCAATCGAAAGAATCAATTAGCTAATCGTTTATCTGGCGGTGAAAAGCAACGAGTAGCTATTGCACGTGCAATGGCTAATAACCCACGACTCATTATTGCAGATGAACCCACTGGTAATGTTGATTTCAAAACAAGTGTTCGACTATTAGAGCTGTTTAAACAACTGAATCGTGATACAGGTATGGCATTTTTGATTGCTACACATTCTTCTCATGTTGCAGGGTATGCAGATCGAAGTGTTGAACTAAGAGATGGATTAATGCTGGGGGAACATGCAAAAGGTATTGACTTGTCAGAGCTTGATGCTTCAAGAATGGTAATTATGGACGCAGATCATCGGATAACACTACCTGCTAATGTTTTACAGCAAGTAGAGGGTGTTGGTTCGCTTTGGAATATAGATGTTGCTGGAAAAAACCAGATTTTGTTGACACCACTTGTAGATTTATCTGAAGTTCCTTTGAATGGTGATAAGCAAGTCCGTGATTGTCCTGTATGTGGAGTTGAAAATCCGATTAAAAACCGAAGATGTAGATCCTGTGGGGCTTCTTTCTAAAAAAAAAGTTTTAACTGGTTAAAAAAATGGATAATAAAGATAAAATGCAAGCAGTTGTTCACACTAGATATGGAGTCCCCGAGGAGGTGCTCGTACTATCAGAAGTCGAAAAACCATTTCCCAAGGATAACGAGGTGCTAGTAAAAGTTCATGCAGCCTCCCTAAATGCAATCGACAAGGTTGTAGTCGAGGGAAAATCGTTTTTCATCAGGTTAACGACAAGAGGGCTTCGAAAACCAAGTCACAAAATACTCGGAGACGACATAGCTGGAAAAGTAGAGTCCGTTGGTAAGAATGTTACAAAGTTTCAGCCTGGTGATGAAGTATTTGGGCTTAGCAATTGGGGAGCTTTTGCTGAGTATAGATGTGTTCCTGAAGACAGAATAATCCACAAACCAACCAATATATCATATGAGGAAGCAGCAGCTGTTCCAATTGCAGCAATTACCGCCTTAATAAGTCTTAGGGATCACGGAAAAATTCAACAAGGACAAAAGGTCTTGATTAATGGTGCATCTGGTGGTACGGGAACGTTTGCGGTGCAAATAGCTAAAATATTCGGAGCTGAAGTGACTGGGGTATGTAGTACAAGGAAAATGGATATGGTTAAATCTATTGGGGCAGATCATGTAATTGATTACACCAAAGAAGATTTTACTAAAAGTAAGCAAGGTTATGA
>JBHLKP010000202.1:0-7215 GCA_048886525.1 Candidatus Hodarchaeota archaeon
TAAAGCAATATTTTTAGAACTCCAAGTCAATATTCCCGCCTTAGTGTTATCAATTGAATTGTTAACCACAACACAATTATGTGAATCAAAAACAATTTTTATTCCCCAACTTGGTTCCCATTCATCCCAAATATCATAAATAACATTATCGATTACCAAGTTATTTGGTGAGGATTTTACTCCAATTCCATCCGACATTCCCTTTGTTATAACATTATTACTAATGGTATTACTTTTACAATTCTGGAGCAAAATATTTTCCTCAATATAGCTCCCAGTATTGATAATTGTATTATTGGATATTAGAGAATTATTTACCCAATAAGAGTGAATTCCTCCAGACTGACTATTATTAATTATATTGTTCAGGATTTGACAATTAGCGAGATTTCTAAGCAAAATTCCCTTATAACTATTGTTCAAAACACAATTACTCACAATAAAATATAGGTTGACATTGATAATTTCAATCGGGGTAATTTTTTTACCTTCTGGATCTCCATTGAAAGAATAACCACCAATTAGATATGGACTTTCTAGAGATCCATCTCCTGGCCATGAAAACATACTCGCTTGAGAATGAAATTCGTCGTCTCCATCAATATAAATGGGATTAGTTAAGATTTTTAAATTAGGAGGAACTGAAGCTAGAAGCTTATTTTCGGATAACTTAACAGATTGTTGAGGAGGGATGGTTAAAGATTCCTGTTTGGAAATGTTTGTGCTTTGATATATCACATCTGTGGAGTTAATAGCTGTAATTTCATTAGTTTGACAAAGAAATATAAATGCAGTAATAATTATTAGAAGGATATAAAATGAAATCCTACCCATAACAATACATCCAATGATTATTGTGCTTCATAATAGATTTGAAACAGCATAAGAGGTTTTGGTTGCATAATGTACAACTCCTTGTAAAATTGGTATTAAAACCCCTATTAGGACCAAATTCTATTATAATATCTGGATTGGTGGTTCTATTCTATCATCCCTTGAAAATTTCAGCGGTTTTGATCATATAACGTTGGTTAGGTTATGAAGAGTATATATAAGAGTATATACCTATAAATAACACTTTGTGATGTGTGAGGGAAAGGGGGTCAAGTGTGATAAAAATCCTTCCCAAATGATTTAAAAAGAAGTTTTTAATTTGTATATAAAAGAAAATCTATCTTTATCAGGAAATAACCTCATAAAAGGAACATCAGGCACTTGATTCCATGAAACAACTTCTACTCCATGAAGATCCCACACAAGTACTTGACATGTACTATTCCTCGCTAGTCGGTTTGCTGCTGCGGCCAGCATGAGTGCTTCGGTCTGATCCACCATTTCATCCATGATTATTTTCTTCTCTTAAGAATCCCCATGTAACTCATGAAGAAGAGGATTAAAGTGAACATAAAACCAGATGATTGATGAGAGGAGAAACCATTTGTGAGTGAGATCGTTAACAAAGCTGTCGTGGAAATGGATATTTCGAAAGGAGTTGTTTTCATCACAAGGACAACGAAACTATAAGCAGGTATTTTTAGACTTATTGGAGCAGTCGGAAACGCACTCAATGTTTCCTCCACCCCATTCGTATAGAACAGAATTTCCTGTAAACTCTTCACAGAGAGTGGATCGGCCCCAGAATCTACTAATAACGTGGAAAGGTTTCCATTCCACGTTAAATCAGTGGAACCTCGATTAGCAAACAGGATCGCATATTCATCACTTTTTCGACTTTTATACCCCTGAATAATGCCTTGTGGAACGTTTAAATATTTCTCATATCCACGGATTGTTACTTCTGGCCCCTGTATCCACTCCACGGGATATAACAACTCCCCATCTCTAAAGAACTGATAATTACCAATTTTTCTGGTCAAATATGCGGCTTTTAAGGCTGAATATGCCTGGTTACGAATAGAAAATCTGGATGGTGACTGTAGAGTGGCAGCCCCAGGAATATAGCCGTTCTTTAGGCTTTCTGAAGTGGCCCAGAAATAGAGTTCGAAATCAACAGGGTTGATGTCAGGCCGACCACTTATAATGGTGTATGGATGATAAATAAAACTGAACAGCGGGATAGCTCTCCCCTGGGGAAACCAATCCGTCATATCGTAACTGGTTTGGTAACTCCAGAAGAGGTCAACATTGTTAAGATACGTTTCCAACACATTCTCGGATCCTAACCCTGTGTTTGGATTTATCAATTGGATGGCGGTTCTTGTATTATTAAGAAGCTGATTTTCAGCTTTTTGCCACCAACTTCCTGAGCCAGGTGGGTGAGACGGGACATCTCTGTAATCAAACATGGGAGGGGCGACGCTTATCTGGTCTAAATAGACAATATCCACATTATAATCCTTAATTGCAGTAACTGTAAAATTTTTCACTAATTCCTGCCACCAGGCAGATGAAGGGTCTGCTACAGCGGCTGTAAAATGAGAGGAATATGATTCGGTATAGATATTATCAAAATAACTCGTCAAATAAGCAGTATTGTTCGTGTAGGTATCTGTCGTGACGTCTACCAACCGACCATTAAAATACAGCATTACTTTTGTGGAGGCTTGATGTACATCATCAATCCCCTGCTTCAGTTTTTGGTCCCCATCTCGTGCTGGGAAGTATTCTGGGTACCCCCTATCAAACCCATCTCTCCCCCATCCAACCCATTCAAGTAAAAAATTTGTTGATAATCCTTTTTGTTTTAAATGGGTGGGAAACTTCCCCATTTTATCAACTGTTTCACCTTCAAGAACAATTCTACCTTCTGGATTGGTGGCATATGAAGATCCTTTCCATACATAATCAATGGTCTTTAACCAGGCTGGGATATCCTTTCTCTCATTAATTATCCCTTTCTGTATGTACCATTGTTCCATTGCCCATTTCTTATATAATTCCGCTCCAGCAGCCCAACTTTTTCCCTGGTAGGCGTCTATTACTACCCAATAATCCATGGTAAAGTTATTGCCCCCATTAAATACCATATTATCCGAATAATGGTACCAATTCAGATCCACCCCCGAATGCAACGTTATTTCTTTATGTCTACTATTCATATCTAATGCTGAAATAACAAAACCTCCTACCTCAGGTTCAGAAAGCACAAGAAATTGCATGGATAACGTACCAGGATAACTTCTCACAAAACTTCGACTGTTAATCGTGTTGATTGCATCAGTAATTAACCATCCTTCTCGCTCTGGAATAGCGATCTGTTCGTCCCCTTTTGTTAACGCCCATTGAGTTACATCATGGATCATAGGTAGGTAGATCCCTCTGATACCTGGTAGATTCGACAACCCACTAGTTTCGAGCTTAAGATTAATCCCTAAATGAGGCCTATCGATCTGTATGGTGAGTATTACATCAATCAGTTCACTTGCATATGCGAGCTGATACCTGAAAATCATCGTAGATTCATTAATCTCATAATCAAATGTCTCTGGATTGGTCGGTTCAATTTGTAAATAATCTAAAAGGTCAATCGTCCAGAATGGATGGTTTAAGTTCTGAAATTGAAACTCCTGATTTGTAAGGTGATTTTTTATTCGGACTAATGATCCATAGGTTGACAAATCAAACGTTATTAAGATTTTTTGAGTTTCTAATGTTACCAAATTGTTTTCCAGTTTAATTGCAGGCCGATCTTTCGTTATAAAGGCATTTACTTGTTCAACAGAAGCATGATGAACAATAAATTCCTCTGTTAAAACCCATGATGCATATGAAGAGCGAATTTGACCGAAAATCATCGTAGATAAGAATAATATCCTTAGTAGGATCGTAAATTTCTTTTTCATGCTCGATCCCTTGGATATTGGATTTCTTTCTATTTAAGAATTTTGTCAGTTGACTTTAAGAGTAGAAAGCTTCAAATGTCGCGAAATACTCCTTATATATGATTTTTACCGTAATGATGTCGTATAACCAGTGGTAAGGTTTTCATCTTAGAAAAAAAGTCTGTTTTTATATAAAAATTATGTATAGCGTCGGTTATACTCAAAAATGACTTCAATTTGACTTCACACAATTTTGAAAAGGTCATGTGATTAATTTAATACGTCATGGGTGTTAAAAATGTCAAAGAGAATAAAGATTTTTAGCTAAAAAATCTACACGTATTCTTAACCTTTCTTCTCGGGTTTAAGGGACCATTTGATGAAATAAACTCCAGGGAGTAAAAACAATATTCTAGGCACTAGGTACGGATGAGGAATAAGATGTAAAAGAGGATCAGAGCTAGAGAAAAAGACTGCATTCATCCCACAAAATACTTCCACAATAATCCACACACAATTGATGAGGATTAAGAAAAGCTGTTTTAAAGTAATTTGAGAATAATATCCACGTGAGTATGCTAAAGCCAAGAGATATCCATAAAAGACGAATCCAATAGAGGAGACGAGGAGGATAATTAGAAACTCAACAAATTTATAGAAAATATCAAAATAAACTCGTTCCAAGAGCGTCCAATCTCGTCCTTCTACCTCGATCATACCAGATAAGAGCTCCGTACTATTTATGATGAATGCGGGATTTATCTGAATTTGAATAAAGTTTAGCCCGTGAAAAAGACTTTTTGAAGTTTCTAAGGGATTATGATCCTCGAACGTCTCTCCCGGATTCAGAATGAATTCAATGTATTGCGGATTATCATTTCTGACCCCACCATACCAAAGGGTAACATTAAGTGAATCATTATTCAAACTATCAGCTGTTAAGATTATTCGGGTGATGACTGGGATTTCTACTCTTTTTTCCCATTCTTCTGAGAATTGAATCGTCTGAGTATAGGTATAGGGTTGACCAGATAGAATCCACCCACTCAACACACCTAGAATGGTAAGAATAAGAAGGATATAAGGGCGAGATAAGTGAAAATCCATGTTAAATCGCCCTTTTCCTCAGATTGAGCTTTTTAGCAACCTGCATTCTCTTTCTTACACTCCATCATAGGTAGATAAATCGATTTCTCCAACTGTTTGGCTATGCATGATGTAATCTCCGAAAAATCCACTCATGATATACCGAAAATAAGGGACATGATCACAGGAGAATGTATGGAGAGTTTCATGCATCGTTCCTAGTGTTTGATCAATTGTTCTCATGAGATTAGGATTGATATAGTATCCTCTCATTAACAAACCTTGATTCCAATTAGCTCGAACTAAACCCGCATATTGGTCAGCTGTATTAAAAACATAACGACTACCAAAAAGCATGTCAAATCCATGGTTGAGATTACTAGTGCCATGAATATTGTTCCAATCATTGTTTAAGCCTAAAATCCCTTTAGCAAAAGGTCTCATCTCATGATCATAGAGATCATACAAATCAGTTGAACTCAGGTTCCAATCAAAAACCAAGCTATGAAAATTAAATGGAAATTGAACACACTAACTAAGCTAAAAAATTGGAGGATTACTAAGAGTGTTATATAATACATTTATGACTATAAAGGATAATAAAAGAATAAAAAGGGGAAAGAGAATAAAATATTTCACTTTCGACGCTTTAATATTAGAAACGTAGTTAGTATAACTAAAAATAAAGTCATATACTCAAATCCTGGGGTTATTTTCAGTGTTTGATTATCACTTGGTTCTGATGTAGTAGGTTCTTCTGAATGAACATAAATATTACCATTTTCAAATCTAACATTGAATGTTGTTATAGCTTTGTTTCCTAAATTGTCCTTTGCTTCAAAAATAGCATTATAATCACCGTCATAAAGAACACTAGTATCTAGTAGTAATTGTCCATAATATAAATAATGAGAAATGTTATATGTAACTTCTGTATAGAAATCTAATGTTTTAGAATCATTCTCATTTTCGACCCTTAATTGAAGATCAACCTGTGATTGATCAGCTATATTAGCAGTAACAATAATTTCACCAGAATATGTACCACCATCTTCTAAACCAGAAATTTCTATAATAATCGGGGGATCAACGTCTGTATCTTTAACTACAATCCAGCTGGATTGATATAAAACGTCTCCTGTTGCATGAATCGTGCAAAAAAAATGTATTTCATAATATCCCTTTATTGTAAAGCTATATGGCACAGAGTATGGAAATGTTTGACATTGGGAGATATTTCCCCCTTGTGCGTTGAATAGATAATTATCTTGGGAGAAGAGAGTGGTATTATCAGTTCCATTATCTAGGAGAAGTTCGATTGAAGCCAAGCTATCATAAGTTTCAAAATATCTGATTTCGAAGAAGAAGTTTTCAGTATTACCACTCCATGTCTCATATTCATGAAAAATTCGTAAATCTATAGTTTCAAAAACATAAATTCCGCTCTGATAGTATTGATAAATCTCTTTTGAAGTAGTATTCACTATAACAACAACTCTGTAGTTTCCATGTTTATCAAAGCTAAGACAGGCATTATTATAGTAACTATCTTTAGAAAGCGAGCCGTCTAATAGCAGATTATTTTCTTGAAAAATCGATTCCATATAATAAGGAGTTGTTGGCCACCATTTTTCAACATATACTGATAAATTTACATATACAGGATAATTTATCGAACTACTAATATTGACCTCTATTGTTGTTAGATTACCAACAAATAATTGTTCTTCTTGAATAATCTCTATTTCAAACCAAAGAGATCTAAATTTACACCCTACAGTCCATTGCTTTGAAGTATCCTGATCTTGTACAACTAACCAAACAGTAAAATGATCCATTTCCTCGAAAATAGGATATAAATCAAGCCAGAACGTATCAGGAGGAGGATTTCCTGGAAAATATATGTTGTCTGCATAATAGATTGAATTATTAACAGAGGAATTCTCAATCAGAACCTCGACGCTAATATATTTTTCTATTGATTCATAGTATTTAATTTCTACTGCAACCCACGTAGGTTCACCTACATATGTATAATAAACATTTGTATGTAGAAAAAGCTCGAATGGAACGATTTCAAAGGTAGCTTTTTCAATGTATTCATATCCTGTACTTTTATCCTTTGCAATTGCCCATAGATCCCAGTAACCTTTATCACAGCTTTTGAAAAGGAGATTAGTGCAATAGTAGTAATTACTGTCATTCTGATCGAAATATAATGATGAATTCAAATGAAGAATGGTTATGGAATTATTGCCTTGATATTCTAAATAAAAAGTGAAATTCAGATTCATAAATGTTGAACCAGAATAATCAATGTTCACTTCCATCATTAAATCTTTACCAA
>JBHLKP010000203.1:0-7209 GCA_048886525.1 Candidatus Hodarchaeota archaeon
TTGGCATATGCAACGTCAGATCGAGGAGGATGTCATCAACGTTGTTGGACTCCAAGTGCTGAACTCTCTGGAACTCTGACTAGATTCAGTTTTGAAGGTGTACCTAAGTTTGTGAAGGACACTCAAGATGAACGTGCTACTTGTTATTCTCTAGTCGTATGTGATTTTCTACCCTTTGACCTACATGAAATGGTTGAAATGTTGAATGCCGCAACAGGATTTTCATATACAGTTGAGAGCTATTTGAAGACTGGAGAACGTATTTGGAATCTTACACGCCTATTTAATATTCGAGAAGGATTGAATAGTAATCATGATGTTCTTCCAACACGGTTTTATAATGAAAAAGCTCCTCATGGTGACCCAAAAGGTCAAATAATTGATCAAAAATTGTTTGAAAAGGCAAAAAGAGAATATTATGAATATAGAGGTTGGGATAGACGAGGAATTCCAACAAAAGAAAAGCTAAAAGAACTTAGCCTTTAGAATTATTTGACTGAAGCTCTTTAAATTTTCCTTTAGCTTTTTATTTTCCAAATAGTACCTTCAGGTTTGTCCTCCAATTGAATTCCAAGTTCACTTAATTTTGCTCGAACTTGATCGGCTAATTCAAACTGTTTCACTTTTCTAAGATCGGTTCTTAATTCGACAATCAGATCAATTAATGAGGAGATAGATGTTTTTCCCTGTTGCGCTTCTGTCTCAAGATTTATTCCTAAAATCCCCATTAGCGTTAGAATTTTTTCTTTAGCTTCTTTAAGTAATGATTTTTCATTATCTAATGATGAATTAACTGTTTTAATGAATTTTAAAACAGCTTGAAGACCGCCAACGGTATTTAGATCATCATCCAACGCCGTGATAAACTCTTCTTCGACTTTAGATAGTTCCTCACGTAAACTAGTTGAAGGTCCTCCTTGAGCTTGATCAATTGAGGCAATCACTGTTCTAATTCTGTCAAGAAGAACCTGAGTTTGAGAAAGAGCTTCACGATTATAATCAACCCCCTTTCGATAGTGTGAATTAATAAGAAAAAGTCGAATGAGCATTGGATCAAATTCTTCCAAAAGATCACGGACAAGAATGAAATTTCCTAAAGATTTTCCCATTTTTCCTCCTTCTAAAGTAAGATGTGCTGCGTGAATCCAGTAATTAACAAATTTTTTCCCTGTTCGAGCTTCAGATTGAGCGATTTCATTAGGATGATGTAGATAACGGTGTTCAATTCCACCTGCATGGATATCGAGAGTATCACCAAGATATTTCTGAGACATCACTGAACATTCAAGATGCCAACCCGGATAACCGATCCCCCAAGGCGAGGTCCACTTCATCAAATGCTCAGGAGGGGCTCGTATCCAAACCGCAAAATCTCTTGGATTCCTTTTTTCTGGATTTACTTCTATTCGAGCCCCAGCAGACTCCTCAGAATAGTTTGAAGGACTCAATTCGCCATAATTTGGTATTTTTGTAACATCAAAATATAATGAACCGTTTACTTCATATACATAACCCTTTTCTTGAAGATCTTTAACAAATTCAATCATTTCGGGGATTTCTCCAGTTGCACGAGGATAAATATCAGCCCTTTGTATGTTTAAAGCGTCCAAATCCTCGAAGAATTTATGAATCTGTCTTTCTACTAGAACCATTGGTTGAATCTCTTTAGCAATGGCAGTTTTTATGATTTTATCTTCTCCTGCATCTGCATCATCCGTTAGATGACCTACATCTGTGAAATTTTGAACCCAAAATACATCAAATCCTCTCCAACGAAGATATTTTACCAGTACATCCCAGTAAGAATATGTTCGTGCATTCCCTATATGCATATCTTCATATACTGTCTGGCCACATGAGTAAAATCTAACTTTTCCATCTTCAATAGGGATAAATTCTTCTACTTGTCGAGTTAAAGAATTATAAAGTTTCATGAGATCTAACTCCGTTTTGATGAAAGTCACTTTTCTTAGACATTAGTATATTTATTACCCTCTGATTTTTGGCAATTCTTGTTTTATTAATCTGCTTTTATTTACCATACCAGAAGAAGGGGAAATTTTAAGGCTATCGACTTCTGGTATGAAGACAGAATTAACAACAACAACACTTACCAGAAGTCCGAATTGACATTTCACTCAGATAACTCCTATTTTTGTTTATATTTTAGTTTTTGTATGAAGACAATTATTTGTTGGGAGATATAATCTTCACATTTTTTAGTAGATCTAATTGTATTTCAAGTTAATACGGATATTTTAATGATTCTGACAAGTGAATAAATGTCTGATTGGAAATTCTTTGATTTAAATTTATGAGGATTAATTAACCGTCGGATGAATTCGCTGTCGATTTTTTCATTGCAATCAAGGTAGTAATTAATATCTATCAAGGAAGTGATTAATATTCAGGTAATTATAAACAATTAAGACTTTTTTATTTACTACGAGGTTAATAAATTATAATATTGTATTTTTTTCTGGAATCAATGAATAAAAAAGACAGAGGGTTTGATTGGGCATCATCTTTTTACGATCAGACTCGAAAAATTCCAAGTTCGCTGTTAAACCAAATTATTCACGTATTAAATGAAAGAATTAACTTTTCCTATAAAACTAGATTTCTAGAAGTAGGTGTTGGAACTGGGAGATTAGTAATTCCTATTTTAATGAAAACAAAACATAAAATGATGGTGGGCATTGATATCTCTGAAGAAATGGTGAAAAAATGTCTTGAGAAGACAAAATTTGACAAAGATTTATATTTACTCGTTTGTGATGGTTTCAATTTACCTTTTTCCCAGAAATTTGATATTATATTAACTTCTCATGTATTACATTTAGTAGAAGAGCATTTTAAATTTTTAAATTCATTACTCGATGTCTTAATGTTAAATGGAGTCTATATCTATCTTGAAGCTTATGTTAATTATCAAGAATCGATACCTTTCAAAATTTTTTACAATAAATTAGAAGAGTTGGGATACTATCGTTTTTTTAAAGATGATCTTATTCGACGTGAAATTATGGTTTATTTAACAAGACGCAATTGGATTTACGAAGAGATAAACTTATCTGCTAGGCAGGAAATTACAATTCATAATTTAGTTCGTTTTATCCGAAATAGAGTTTTTTCTCATCAGCGTGATATTCCAGAAGAACTTTACCGTTCTTCGTTAGAGTATGTTTTCAATGAAATAGAAAAAAAAGATATTAATCCACTTGAAAAAATCAATATACCAGCAATCTCTCGGATTACGATATTTCGCCGAAAATATTAAAAATTTTAATTGAATTTGAGAGAGATGAATACTAAATGAATTCTAATGAATTATATAAGAGAGAGATAAGGATTTAACGAATTTTAGACTACTTCAAGGGAATTAATAGTCATGCGAAAAGAAACAGAGAATGAAATAGAGGAAATTCAATCCGAAGTAAATGAAGAAACAAAATTTCACCAAAAAGAAACAGTCAGCTTAGTGGTAGATTTTGATCCTGAACGTAGAAAACTAGCAATTGCTTATACACGAACTTCACGGAGGTATGGTTTTCGTTTAACAATTGCTTCTTTTATTATTTCTATCGGAATCTTAATTTCTAGAATAACCGTAAATTTTAAAGAATTCTTAGACCAAAACGTGTCTACAAATCCATTAATTCAAATAGCTATCTTTTTTATTGTAGGATCACTACTAATAAGCCTCTGGGAGTTACCCCTTTCCTTTTATCTTCATTCCCGACTTTCACGAAAGTATGGACTCTCGAAATTAACTAATCGTCAATGGTTTCTTCGACATCTAAAGGGTGAATTAATCAGTCTCGGAATAGGATTTTTCCTGATTCAAGGTTTTTATTGGATATTAAGAACCTCTCCTGATATTTGGTGGTTATGGGCTGTCATCGCATTGATTGGGTTCACATTGATATTCTCTGCTCTTATACCTATTGTTTTATTACCCATTTTTTTTAAATTCAATCCCCTAGAGGAATCTAATCCTGAACTCGCAGCAGAGTTAGTAGAAATGACCAAAGATGTTGGATTAAAAAACACAAACGCATATAATTGGAAATTAGGAGAAATAGCAACAACTGGAAACGCGGGTCTTGTGGGGTTCGGTAAAACACGAAGAGTAATCATTGCTGATACAATGATTGAGCAATATACTACTGATGAGATCAAATGGATTCTTGCTCATGAAATTGGCCATTTTAAAAGGCATGATCTTTGGAAAGGACTTATTATAGGCGGATTAGCTACTTTCATTACTTTTTTCTTAACTCATATGATATTTACTCCAGTCGCAGCTTTTTTCGGTTATCCCCAAGTTATTGGAGATATTAGTAGCTTACCGGTCCTAGGCCTTTGCTTTTGGATTTTTTCATTCATTCTTAATGTTCCTAGCTTATGGTATTCACGAAGACAGGAACAGAATACTGATGAATTTGCCTCGTCTGTTGTAACAGATCCAACTGTAGCAAAAAGCTTATTTATCAAAATGGCTGATCAGAATCTTTCTGATATTGATCCACCATGGTGGGAAAGGTTATTTTTTATGTCTCATCCATCAATTCAAGAACGAATTGAAAACACAACAGTACAGAGCTAAATAAAAAACTAAAAACCTAGTAGAATTATTTAAAGGTAAGATTGATAGCTAAAAATAGCTAAATCAGCTTATAACTATGGGTAGCTGTGAAATTTCAAAGAAATTCTTTTGATCTATTATTATTGATATTAACAGAACTTTTCGATGATACGGATTCCCAAATGTTTTTAAAAATCCAAAGTACACAATTTGCTCTAGCATGTCGACATTTGTTTGTGATGAGCTATGGTAATTAGCAGTGAGTTCAGTGATTCAAGTTCCTTAGACCCGAGTGTTTGCCCTTATTGTGGTTGTGGATGCAAAATCTTACTTGAAGAAAAGAGTGGTAGATTAAAGGCAAAAGGTGCAGGAAAGAATTGTATGAACAAGAAATTCCTTTGTATAAAGGGAAATAATGTGGGTGATTGGATTCGGAAAAAAGATCGTTTGACTAAACCATTAATAAGAAACAGAGAGGGTGATTTTAATGAAGTGGAATGGTATCAAGCAATAGGTCATGTATCCATGGAGTTTCAGCGTATAAAGGATACTTATGGGGCAAGAGCAATCGGTGTTTTTGTAAGTGCTAAAACTACTAACGAAGAAATATACATTGCTCAAAAATTTGCTCGAATGGTCTTAGGAACTCACAATGTCGATCATTGTGCCCGTTTGTGTCATGCTACTACTGCTGTAGGATTAGCTCAGAATCTTGGCGCAGGAGTTATGACCAATTCCATTAAAGACATTCCCAGTGCAGATGTTTTACTTATAACAGGATCTAATCCTGCTGCAACACATCCTTTAACATGGAATGCCATTAAAAAACAAAAAAAAGAGACAGGAAAACCATTCATATTAGTAATAGATCCAAGAAGAACAAAAACAGCAAAACTCTCTGATTTCTATGTTCCGATTCTTCCAGGTACAGATGCTGCACTCGTTAATGGTTTAATGAAAGTAATTTACGAGGAAGAACTAGATGATGATACTTTTATTCAGAAAAATACTAATCTTCTCTCTTATGTCGAATTAATGAAAGTTTTACACTTAATAGATCTAGATGACGTCGCAAGAACGACAGGAGTTCCTGTAGAAGTGATTAGATGTATAGCTAGGATTTATGGAGAAGCAAAATCTGCAGCTATATTATGGGGAATGGGAGTCACTCAACATTTAACAGGTGTTGTAAACATCTGTCAATATGCGAATCTAGCAATGATGACAGGGAATTACGGAAGACCTGGAACTGGGGTGAATCCACTAAGAGGACAGGTCAACGTTCAAGGAGCATGTGACCTTGGAGGATTACCTGATTGCTTTCCAGGATATCAGGTAGTGAATCAAGAGAACACACAAAAATTTGCTGGGTATTGGGGGATTCCTCCAGAGAAATTACCAACTACTACAGGTCTTACTTCAATAGAAGCGATTGAGGCAATTCCAGAACGAATTAAGGCGTTATATATCATTGGAGAGAATCCAGCTCAGACACATCCTGATTTAAGACATGTTGTGCAAAATTTAAAAAATTTAGAATTGTTAGTAGTACAAGATATCTTCCCAACAAGAACAACGAAATATGCTACCGTTATTTTTCCAGCAGCGTGTATTTTTGAAAAAGAGGGTACTTTTACTAACACAGAAAGACGTGTACAATTCTCAGCAAAACAGTTGAATCCCCCTGGGAATGCAAAACCTGACTGGGAAATTATCTCAATGCTAGGGAAGGAGATGGGATTCGAATCGTACTTTCAATATTCCTACGCTGAAGATATTTTCAATGAAATAAGAAAGTGTGTGCCTTCATACAGTGGGTTAACTTATGAGAAATTAAAAGTTTCTAAAGATGGAGGTATTCAGTGGCCTTGTAATGAAAAATACCCTAATGGTGTACAATTTATGTACGAAGCGGAATTCTTCACTTCAGATGGAAAAGGTAAGTTTTATCCATGCCCTCCTATGCATAAAAAAACAAATAAAGACTATCCTTTCACTTTAATTACAGGTCGAATAGAAAACCAATTCCACACAATGACAATGACTGGCCGAAGTCCAAGATTAGTTAAAAAGGCCCCAAAAGCTTTTGTCACCATCAATAAAGAAGATGCACGAATTCTATTCATTGAGCATGGAGATCTCGTAGAAATTAGGTCACCCTTAGGTTCAATTACTGTAAAAGCTCGTATTTCAACAAATATTATTCGTGGCCACGTTTTTGTTCCATTTCATTATGCTGATACCCTTGTTAACAAGCTTGCGGATTCTGCAGTCGACCCACTTGGTCAAACGCCTTGTTTCAAGGTTATACCAATTATTCTTCGTTTAGCAACAACAAAACTTGCGAAATTCGAACAACCAGTAAAAGAAGATGATCCTTTTGCTGTTAGAGAAGCGAGATTATTTTCTGTCTTTATCTACGAATCGATGATTAAACAGGGCTATATTCCAATTGCTAGTGGAACTTACTTTGGGACAAAAACGCATAAAATGGCTTTCAGATTAGATGAAAAAGAAAAATTAGAAATCAACGTAGCTACAGAGGAAAAAGTTCTGAAACTGGAATTTTCAGCCTCTAATGGAACCTATACTCATTTTTTATCAATTTCTGATCTGAATAA
>JBHLKP010000204.1:0-7189 GCA_048886525.1 Candidatus Hodarchaeota archaeon
TTGAATAAAAAAATTAACACATTTTTACCATAATCTATCGGTTAATCCTGTTACTGAGAAACCGCAATCATGAGTCTTATATCTTCGATTTAAACCAATGAGAAACGCAGTAAAATGCTCAATGTGCCTTGCGGACAATACACTTCCAGCATCGACAGGTCTTAAATTTCTAATAAGTGTGATTTTTTCTTTAATAATATTTTTTGCTGCTTCATTATGTCCAAAAATAAATACATCTTGAGTAAGAATAGGTAATCGATCCACATCTAATAATATCCTATTTGAAATTGTCTTAAAAGCTCCGATTACAGGTATTTCAGATGGTGTAATTTTATTTAGAAGCTCAGTAGCGCTTTTAGCACCTATCTCTGATTCTGATAGTAAATCTATCATTTTCCCCTTTTGAAATGGTTTTAGAGGTACTGTTACATCAACAATAATATGATCTTCCGTCAATAATTTCGTAAACGGTTTAATAGTGCTTATAAGATGATTGAATGGAACAGTAATTATAATAATATCAGCTTCCTCAATACATTTTTTGTTAGTTCTAGGAATAATGAGGTTAGAATCAAGTTTATCGTTAATTTGTTGAGATATTCTATCCGCTTTGTCTTGTTGCCGAGACCCCAAGATTATTGATTCTCCTGCTATACCCCATCTCAGTGCTAAACCTTGACCAATAGGTCCAGTGCCACCGATAAGTCCAATTTTTTTCTCCATTTTAAACACATAACACTTATTGGGTGAGCTTAAATATTTTTCAATTCGATTATTTTTTCTTCTAAAGATTTTTGAAAAATAAAAAGTAATTCATCTGCTTGAGTTTCTGATTCCGCTTCAATAGTAATACGTATTTTTGGTCCTGTATTACTTGCCCTAATTAAAACCCATGAATTAGTACCAAAGGATATACCAATTCCATCAATATCAGTGATATTTTCATAACGGTTTCGAAAAATATCTGTTAATCTAGCAATTACCTCAAACTTGATAGAATCAGGACATTCTATGGCGATTTTTCTTTTAATAAGCATAGGTATTTGATCAACAAGTTCAGCTAAGGTAAAATTTTCCTTTGATAAAATTTCAGCTATTTTTAATGGAATAATCATTGCATCATCAAATAGATAAATTGTTGGAAAAACCATATGCCCACTAGATTCAATTCCTATCAGTGTATCCGTTTTTTTCTGAGCATTAAGGGTTAAAAATGTATGGCCTACCTTTATACGATCAATAATTGCAAATTTTGAAAGGACTTTTTCCAATGTGAGGGAACATTCAACATTTGCTAGGATACGATTCAATTTTGGATATTCCTTAATCATAAACCTAGCAATAACTATTCCAGTAATATCTGCTAAAAGTATACGTCCTTTATTATCAACAATAACAGCACGATCTCCATCTCCATCGAATCCAACCCCAAAATCAGCATTCTCAACTTTTATTCTATCAGAAAGAAACTTTAATGATTTTTCATTGGGTTCAGAAGAACGATTGGGAAAAGTTGGATCAACATTACAGAATAGAGGAATAACGTCTAATCCAATGCTCTTTAATATCGCGGGCGCTGATAAACATGAAGCTCCATTTCCACAATCAATTACTACTTTTAACTTCTTTTTTATGGTGAATTTTGATGTCAAATACTCTCGATATTCCTGTTTGAGATTGATTATTGTCATTTGACCTACATCATTCCAATCTGGATTCATGAATTTACCTTCAAGGAAAATATCACGAATTCGCATATTATCTTCTTCTGAAAATCCAACACCAGAACCATAATAAAATTTCACTCCATTCCATTCTGGAGGTAGATGTGAAGCAGTAATATACGCTGTAGCAAAAGCTTTACGTTTCCAAGCACTGAACATACATGCACCGAATTGTAATGGCTCCCCAGAATATTCAGTATTTATACCAGTTGCCATAACTCCAGCTGCAAAAGCATGTGCAAGCAATGAGCTAGTTTTTCTAATATCATAGGCAACGAATATAAAATCCTTCTTGGTATGTAAAGCTTTTTCATTCTGCAGAAATGTACCCCAGGCTAATCCAACACGATAATGACTTTGAGGTGTTAAATCTTCATTAAAAATACCTCTAATATCATAAGCGCGAAAAGTGGTTTTCAGTTTTTTATAATCATCTCCATTTGCCAAAATATTTCACCTTTATAAAAAAAACTATTACCCAAACAGTTCAGCCATTTCGGCGACTTTTTGTTGAATTTTGAATGGATTCTGTCCTTCTTTTGTGTAACATAAGAAATAATACTTGTTTTTAGGACATAACTGGAGAATTATTGAACCTTTTTCGTGGTTACTCTTCAAAATCCAATAATCAGGATATGAATTGATAAAACTTGTATAAGGTACTCCACATACTTTTGTCGATTCTGGGTAACAAACCCACTCTGATAATAATTTGTATCCATCAAGTAAGTAATTCTTGAACTGGGGAAAAAAACCTGTATGCCACCAGATATTTCCCACAGAATCTAATATTACTAATCCAGAGATAAAACCATTTGATATTAAAGTATTTAGAATCCCGCGATAAGGCATAATCATACCATCAAGATTTGACAAAACTACTATTGTTTTATAAATTGTTATCTTTCTGTTTTCATATAATGTTACCACATGTGCATTTACTATTAGGTCTATCATGTGCAAATATTTTGGCTGATTTCGAAATTAATAGATTTTTTTTATTTTTATTTTTAATAGGAAGCATTTTACCTGATATTGATTATATTCTTACTCGTATTTCAGATAAAACAAACCATAGGGAACTCATAACCCATTTTCCTTTGCTTTATCTACTAGGATCAATTACTACTTTGATATTAAATATCCCAATCTTCTGGTTATGCATTGGATGTCTTTTTCATACTCTTATCGATACACTTGATTTCGAAATTTATCTTTTTGCCCCAATTCATCCCAAATCATACTCAATTATTGGAATCAATTACAAAAATATTAGAAAAAATAAGACTATCATGAAATCCCTCAAACTTTATTACAAGAATGGTAAAATTATTACCGTAGAAATACTTTCAATCCTTTTATTAGTAATTTCCACTATATTATAATTCGTAGTAATTAGCTCTATAAAGTCATTTTTAATAATTTAGGATAGATTCTACTTAAAGATTTAAATCTATAAACAATATTACTATGAATCTTAATGACAATATAGGACTAAAAATAGAAATGAAAAGTGATGATATTACCTCTGAAAAGACAAAATGCCCATACTGCAATGAATTTGTACCTAATACTAAATATTGCATTTCTTGCGGCAATATTTTACAAGATCGATCCATAATAAAACCAAAAAATGAAATTTCTGATCTTTCGGACGACAAAACTAATATTGATATTAACAAATCAATATGTCCTCTTTGTCGAAGTGAAATACCAAGCGAACATAATTTCTGTCATTTATGTGGCGGTAAACTAAAAAAGAAGCCATTAGATAAACAAAAACAGCGTATTATATGTAATAGGTGTTGGAAACCGAATCCTCCTAATCTCGATTACTGTATTCACTGTGGAATGAAACAACAAATTAAAAGATCTAAACTGCTAGAAAAGCCGTTTGATGGGTACCAAATGGATCTATCAGAATTTTTTCAGCCAATAAATTTCCCAATGACTATGATAAAACAAAGTTTGATTACTTCTTCACCAATTTTCCCTTCAAAAAGTACTATAATTCATTCAAATTACTTTGGTGTTTATAAATCTCGAATGAACACAGTTAATAAACTTTATAGAAATTTAGGGGGTTTTAATTCAAATAACTTGGCCAATTATTTATTTACATTCATATTAATGATTTTCATCTATTTTTTTTGGTTTTCTAGCCGATATGCCCCACTAAATATAGAAACAGATATAATCACAGATGGATTTTTCATCATTTTTTTCGGAGGGATAGTAATGACAAGTCTATTAATGCTCCCAGTATGGTTATCAACCTTTTTAGTATATCGTAATACTGGATTTAGATTAAATTTTAGAATAGAATCATCACGTGTATTTACAACTATCATCTTCAATTTATTATGGATGTTCTTTGGTTATGGGCCAATTTTTCTAAGATTAGGGGAATTTCAAGACCCTAAACAGCGAATTATTAGTAATAAATCATTTATCAAAGGAATTTCTCTTGGATCTGTGATTGTAGTTTTTGGTTCAATATTTTTTGCTATCTTAAGTATTGCTGTAATAGGAATTCCAGGTGAGTTTACTGGGTTCCTATTCAAAAATTCTCCACTAAAAAGCCATATAATTACAAGTTATTTTGGTTCAATATGGATTTCAATAATTCTCCTATTCCCACTTGGAGATTATTACGATAAAGTAATTAAACGATGGAATCAAATAGCTTATTTTATTTTATTAAGTATTAGTTTCCTTCTTTTGTTAAATTCATTTACTTTGATGAATTTTTTGTCTCAATTGGTTTGAAATATTAGGAAATGGCTTAAAATAGAAAAATATACTAAAAACAAGGCGAATTTATCCAGGTTCCATTTTTTCAAGGAGAAGAATCCAAGATGATACTCTTGGTTCTATTTCATGATGAATCGGAAATGGATAGAACCCTATATGATGTTTAACTCCTTGATGATCTAGTATTACTCCTTTTATGAATTCTCTTCCTACTGTTTGTTTGTTATAAATTAAATCACGAAAATAGTTAGCTAGACCTGCCTCTTGGAAAGGACGAAAAGTGAGTATATTAATTGTTGTTAAATCAGAAACCCCTGTAAATTTAAGAATTTTTTGAGCTTTTTTATTGAAACTCTTAATTTTACCTAGATTATCTGTTTTTACCATACCTAAAGGAAGATTATTAACTAGTATCTCATATTCCTTTTGTATTTGATTCAGGTATCTTTCGATTCGTTTTCTCTCAGTAATATCTGATACCGTCACTACTGCTCCATTCACTTTGCCATCAACGACGAGAGGTACAGATGAAACAGATGCTTTGACTTCCTCTCCTTGAGCTGTGATATAAGACAGATGAAGATATTTTGAACTCTTTTTGCCTTTCATTCTTTCAGCGATAAGTTCTTTCACCCGATCATGTTCATAGGAAGGAAATAGATCATAAACGCTCTTACCAATTAATTTAGTTGAGTAACCGAGGATCTCTTTTAATCTTGGATTAACCATAGTTAGTTTATAATTCAAGTCATATGTGTATAAGCCATCAGTCATTGAATTTATAATCGATTCTAGAAATTCCTTAGTACTTTGAAGTTCCTTTTCCCGTTGAAGTTGTTCTGTAACATCTCTGATGAAACCGTATGTTTCAACGACGTTTCCATTATCATCCCTTAATGCAGCTGCAGACACTATTGTTGATATTATTTTACCCGAACGATGATAGAATTCTAATGGATAGATATTTTCAACTTGTTCATTTTTTATACGCTGATTTGTTTTTTCTCTGAGAATTTCAACGCTTTGTGGAGTTGCGAAATCATAGACAGGTACACCAATCATTTCATGAGGACTATAACCCAATACTTGTGCTAAACTATCGTTTACATATGTTGTAATATTTCCTTCAACAGAAGTAACCCAGACTCCTAATGCACTTTGTTCGATTAATACCTGAAAACGTTTAGCATACGCTCTAGATTCAGCTTCAGTTTGTTTTTTGTCTGTTACATCTCTCATTACGAGAGCAACACGATATCCTTTTGAATGTTCAATTATAAACTTACTAGTCTCAATTGCCCGATTTTCATTATCTTTGACATTCCTAATCGTTAATTCCATTGGAATATCAGTACTTGAAGTGGAAATAATCTCATTATTGTTTTTAGCCATTTCCTCCATTTGTTCGTATTGTTTTTTAATTTCTGAATACGTTTCATAACCTATAGGTCTTAGAAGATTTAAAATTTCCCATATTGTTTTATTAATCGTCTCTTCTGCGGAAAAACCTGTAATGAATGTGGCGGAGGGATTCCAATCCAAGATCATTCCATTTTTTTCCATAATAACAATACCCTCATTTGACCCCTCTACAACCTTCCTGTGCTTTTCTTCAGAATCAATAAGTGCTTGCTGAGTCTTCATTGCATCTGTTATGTCTCGTGCAATTGCTTGTATTCCTATGACATTTTTAACTTCAGTTTTGAATTTGTCATATATAGGTCGCCCTGTTATATCCAAATGAATAATCTGTCCATCTTTTGTTAATGATCGAATCATTCTTCTTTCAATATTCCCTTCGTAAATGGATTTTAGCATTAATTCCCATTTTCCAATATCCTCATGGTAAGCAAGTTGTTTTAAAGACAACCCCAAAATCTCATCTTGAGAATATCTGAAAACCTCTAGAAATCCTAAATTTGTCTCAACAAGATTTCCATCAGAATTGAAAATGAGTATTAAATCTGCGGAATTTTCAAATAGATCACGATATCTCGCTTCTGAATCCTGTAATTCCTTCTGCAACCAATATTTATCAATAGTTTGACGAATAGAAGTTGCCATTAAACTGAAATAACCAGGTTGAACTCTTTTAATGAAATATCCACTTGCTCCTAAAAGTAAAGCTTCAGATGCAATCTCTTCGCTTCCTTGCCCTGTGACAAAAATGACTGGCGTATTGATGTTCATTGCTGAAAATTTTCTCATTAAATGTATACCATCAGAAGGAAAGACTTTTCCATCCAAATTTATTGTTCCTGGAAGTTTATGATCGCATAGGATACAATCAAATTCTTCTTTCTCGAGTTTTTCAATAGCTTCATCCGCAGAGTAAGCTGGGGTAATATGAAAACCAGGATCAACATCTTTGAATTTTTTTATAACTAATCGGATAAACCATTCATCATCATCAATAGCTAAGATTTTTGCTTTTTTCAATTCTTTTGAGAATGTTTGGCTAACCATGTTTAAAAACGCTCAATAATTTAATATATAAAGACAGATCCTATTTAAAACTAGGAATCTCCATTTCTTGCCTCATTTTTTATATTTATATGCAATCAAAACAATAAAGAGAATTTCCTATTTAAAATCTATTGTTTATTAAATGGAAAAAACTATGCTAAGATTTAAAGAATATTTAATAAGCGATTTTTCATGGATAAGAAATTCTTAGTTTAATTATGTCATAAAAATATTTTATATAATCT